>NZ_CP046104.1:629285-943928 GCF_009707425.1 Micromonospora sp. WMMC415
AGCTTGCACGCGTACCCGACGACGTCCCCCGACGTCCAGGTCGGCGCGCTGCGACGCCGGCGGTCCCGCGACCGCCTGCGCTGAGCATTCCTCTCTGCGACCGGCGGATTGAGCCGCCGGTCCTCGCCGATCGTCCTCGGTCCGCCCGCATCCGAAGTCTGGTGATCCGCGTGAAGTGGATCCGAGCGAGATCGGCGTACCCATGGACCTTGAGCAACTGCTGACCGACCGGCTGGCGCCGGCGTTCGAGACGGTGGCCGGCGTACCGGTCGACCCGGTAGTGCGGCGCTCCCAGCGCGCGGACTTCCAGTCCGACGCGGCGCTGGCACTGGCCCGGCGGCTCGGCCGGCCGCCGCGGTCGATCGCCGCCGAGGTGCTGGACCGCGCGGACCTGGCCGACCTGTGCACCGTGGCGGAGGTTTCCGGGCCGGGCTTCCTCAACCTGACCGTCGCCGGCGAGGCTTTGGCCGGCCTGGTTGCCGCGCTGGCCACCGACCCGCGGCTCGGGGTGCCGGTGGTCGCGGAGCCGGAGACGGTGGTGGTCGACTACTCGGCGCCGAACGTGGCGAAGGAGATGCACGTCGGGCACCTGCGGTCGACGGTGATCGGCGACGCGGCGGCCCGGCTGCTGGAGTGGCTGGGGCACCGGGTGATCAGGGCCAATCACCTGGGCGACTGGGGCACACCGTTCGGGATGCTGATCGAGCACCTGGTCGACCTGGGCGAGGTCGAGGCGGCGCAGGAGTTGTCCATGGGCGACCTGGACTCGTTCTACAAGGCGGCCCGCGCCAAGTTCGACGCCGACGAAGCGTTCCGCGAGCGGTCCCGGCTGCGGGTGGTGGCCTTGCAGGGCGGCGATCCGGCGACGCTGCGGCTGTGGCGGCTGCTGGTGGAGCAGTCCGAGCGCTACTTCATGACCGTGTACGACCTGCTCGACGTGACCCTCACCGAGCGGGCCTTCCACGGCGAGAGTAGTTACAACGACCTGCTCGGCCCGGTGGTCGAGGACCTGGACCGACGCGGTCTGCTCCGGGAGAGCGAGGGCGCGGCCTGCGTGTTCCCTCCCGGTTCGGTGGGCCGGGACGGCGAGCCGCTGCCGCTGATCGTGCGCAAGTCCGACGGCGGGTACGGCTACCCGGCGACCGACCTGGCGGCGATCCGGCACCGGACCGGCACGCTGGGCGCGACCCGGCTGCTCTACGTGGTCGGGCTGCCGCAGCGGCGGCACTTCGACATGGTGTACGCCGCAGCCGCGCAGGCCGGCTGGCTGGCCCCGCCGGCTCGGGCCGAGCACGTCGGGTTCGGGTCGATCCTCGGGCCGGATGGGCGGATGCTGCGCAGCCGGGCCGGCGGGTCGGTGAAGCTGGTCGGGCTGCTGGAGGAGGCGGCGGCCCGGGCCACCGCGCTGGCCCGCGAGCGGAACCCGGACCTGGGCGAGGCGGAGGCGGCCGAAGTGGGCCGCGCGGTCGGCATCGGCGCGATCAAGTACGCCGACCTGTCCAGCGACCGGCACAAGGACTACGTGCTCGACTGGGAGCGGATGCTCTCGCTGGATGGCAACACCGCCCCCTACTTCCAGTACGCGTACTCCCGGATCCAGTCGATCTTCCGGCGGGCCGGGGTGACGGCTCAGCCGGACGCGCCGATCTCGCTGGCCGAGCCGGCCGAGCGGGCGCTCGCGTTCGAGCTGATCGGCTTCGCCGGGGTGGTCACCGACGTGGCGGACAGCCTGGAGTTCCACCACCTGGCCGGATACCTGTACCGGCTGGCCGCCGCGTTCAGCGCGTTCTACGAACGCTGCCCCGTGCTGCGGGCCGACGGACCGAGCCGGGACAGCCGGCTGGTGCTCTGCGACCTGACCGCCCGGGTACTCCGGCAGGGCCTCTACCTGCTCGGCATCCGGACCCCCGAACGGATGTGACCGGGACGGGGACGGCCGTCCAGGAGGCGACCGCGATGCAGGCGTCCGGCTCCCTGCCGACCGGCCTCGCGACCAAACGGTGTGTATCGCGGGTTCTCGCTCAGGACCGGTTCTAACGATGCGGCTGGCTCGGATGGCAGATGGTGCAGACCAGTAGGCCGGTGCGGTTGCCGCAGCCGGGGCAGGTCCAGACCCGACGTCGCCAGGGATTGTCTGGGCGCTCGTCCACTTTGTTGGTCGCCGGGCGGGGGACCCGGGACGGTGGCGGGATGGCCGTCGCGCGGCGGGGGCGGGTCGGCGCTAGCCGGCTCGGCGTTGCGATCGCGTCGTGGGGATTGGGGGCCGGCTGGGGATTGGGGCGGCGGAGTAGGGCGATTCGGGCAGCGCGAGCGGCGGCCTCGGCGCGGACAGCCGCCGCAGTGCGGTTCAGTTCGTCGCACACCTTCATGGGCAGGGCGATGCCACGCGCGTCTAGGGCGAGGTCACCCAATGGTGCCCACCGTACGGTGATCTGGTCGTTGAGGCAGGCGGGGTAGTGCAGGCCGAAGTGCTCCGGGTGGGGGCTGGCGTGCCAGTCGGCGGTCCGGGTATGCGGTCGGCCGAGGGGGATGCCGCAGCGGCCTTCGGCTACGTCGAGGTAGTGCAGAGCGACGCCGTGGGTGAGCAAGATGCCGGGGCGGTCCAGTCCCGGGCGCCACAGCCAGACATCAACGATGCCACGATCGGCGTAGTCGCGGTGGCGGGCAAGCCAGTCGCGGTCGGTGAGCGCCTGGTTCTGTAGTTCCAGCACGATGTGTGTGCCGTCGTGGAGTTCCACCAGGACGTCGGCGCGTCTGCGGCGGTCGTCGGTGTGCCACTCCACCCGAACGGCGGCTACGTTTGACTGCCGGCGGGCCCAGCCGGCCAGGAGCAGTTTACCGTCGGCGTGCCATGCCGTCTCCGGTGCATGACCGCCTGCCGGCGCCATGTTCGGCGGGTGGGCGAAATGCAGCCGGCGCCGCCCGCCTTCCCTCCCTTTGACGACGAGGGGTACGAGCACGCCGGGTTGCCCTGCGCTGCCCTGATAGCAGTAGAGGCACACCAGGCTGCGATCCCCATTGCGTCCCTTGCTCTGCCAGTACTCGTAAAAGCCTTCTGAGGCGTGGTCGGCCTCGACCTGTGCACAGGTCGAGGCCGACCACGAGCAGATCGTCGTACGACATGCCTGTGGCCTTTCTGGTGACGGCGGGGCCCAGCGCACGCCGACGGCCGCCCCGAGCAGGGCGGGCCAACGTGGAATGGGCAGCGTGCTGCGGTCGTCCGGCCTCGCTGCAGTCACTCAGAAAGAAAGATGATTTGAAATGCGTCGCCGCTACGCGTTGGCCGCGGGCGTCACGCCGAAGTGCGGCAATCATGTAGTAGGTAGCTGGCCCCGAAAGGGGGCTGCGGCGCTCATTAGTCTCGGAGCTACATCGAATGTAGGCCGGTGACGATAAGCGTACGGCGTGGCTGACCCGCAGCGCTACCCCTGCCGCTGGCATCGCTTGATACGGAACGTCGGCAGCTGATCAAGGCGTGAATCCGTATTGCGCAGCACACTGCCGGGTGTCCTGCGGCTGGAACTCGCCATGTCCCGTCGGAAGCTGCGACACCGGTGCCTGGCAGACGCGCTCCGTGCCGATGCCGGCCACCCGTCACGGCTTGGCGCGACGATCCGCAGTGGCTTACGACTTACTCAACCTGGCCCTCACCGAGCGGGACTTCCACGGTGAGAGCAGCTACAACGACCTGCTCGGCCCGGTGGTCGAGGAGCTGGACCGGCTCGGGCTGCTGCCGTGCAGCGATGGCGCGGCCCGCGTGTTCCCGCTCGGCTTGGCACCCGCCGACCGATACCCGGACGTGGCAGAGCTCGTCGCCGCCTTGGGTCTGGCCCCGCCCTGCCGTGACAAACGCATCGCCGACCGGCACCGGGCGCCAACGGGTTCGGGTGCTCCGCGGGTGCTCGGATGCTCCCCCACCCTGACGGACGCACCACATGAACCCCGGATTCCGTCCCAGTCGATGACCAATCGCTACATCACCGCGAGTAGTCATGGGCGCGGAACAGCCCGAACCGGTGCGGACGCGCCCCTACACGGCCGGACGGTCGACACTCACTCGACTACCGTCTGCGATTGAGACGACTTTGATCTCATATAGGTGACTTTTAATCCATAGGTTCAGGGTTCGAGTCCCTGGCGGCCCACTCAGACGCAGGTCAGCGGCCCTGACCCGGATCGCTATCGCCGCGCTCGGGGCCGGTACAGCAGTGGACCAACGGTCAGCCTGACTTCCGTGTCAGGGATGCTCTCGGAAGCGGCGACGAAGCGAACAGCTGAAGGGCGGACGATGACGGATGGACCGCTCGTGCGCAATTCACGGCTGCTCGGCCTGTTCGTCGAGATCATTCAAGGGCCCGAAGGGACCCTGCGGGCAGTGGAGACCGTCGGCCGGGGCGTTGCGGGAGAAGCACGCTGCACATTGAACGTGGTCGCAGACAAGATGACCACCAGCTCCGACAGCCCGGCCGAGGCACGTCGGAGAAGCCTCGCCTGCGGGGCATACCGCGGTCGGGTTGCCTCGCTGTGTCGACTGATCGACGCGGTCGACTTCGGCATCGTTGGTGGGCCGATCCGGGCCTGACTCGCCGGGCACGCCGGCTACACCGCGATCCAAGCCATCCCGGGTGTCGGTCCCATCCTGGCGGCCGGTGTTGCCCAACGAGAGCAACGTCGTAGTCATCCTCGCCGTTGCCGAGCGCGACGAGCGCGGATCCCTCACTAGCGGCCTCTACTGCTGATCGCGGATGCCTTGACCTGCGGCGAGTTCAGCCGCTTCGTCGGCGAGGCGTTGCCGCTCGTCTGGGTCGAGATTCTGTTCCCAGTCCCTGAAGCGGTGGAAGCGGTCGAGGAGTTCTCCGCCGTAGGCGTCGGTGGCGGCGATTTGTCGGAGGTCGGTGCGGCCGGCGAGGATGTCGCGGGCCAGTTCCTGGAGGTCGTCACCAGCGGCACCGTCGCGGAGGCGGGTGAGGCTGGCGTGGACGAGCTTGGCGAGGCCGGGGTCGCCTTCGGTGAGGCCGAGGAACTGCCGCTCGGGTTCGGAGTCAGGCCGCGTCATGGAGCACCGGGCTGACGTAGGGCCGGTCCGGCAGGGGGAACTTGGACAGGTCGCCGCCTTGCTCGGCAAGAGCCTTGATGAAGCTGAAGAAACTGAGGATGGCCGTGCCGCCGGCTTGAATCTTCAGTGCGGCGTCGTTGACCTTCTTGACCAGCTCGGTGGCTTGCCAGGCGGCGATGCCGTAGCCGGCGACGGCACCGACGCCGGTCTCGATGAGCGCGGTCCCTGCGGCGGCGCTGACGCCGATGATGATGGCCTTGTCGATCATCATCTTGATGAGGCCGCCGATCATGTCGGCCAGGAGCCAGATGGCGCGGGCTGCTTCGTGGTAGTTCTCCTCGATCTGGGTCAGGACGACGTTCTGCTCGACGGCTGCCGTCGCGAGTTTGCGGAGGTAGACGAAGGCGGCGTCGGCGGCCTGTCCGTCCCACTGGTGATCCATCTGCGCGGCGGTCAAGCTGACGTTCTGGCCGAGGGCTTGCAGGCTCTGGCCGAGGTTGCCGTAGGCGTCACCTGCTTTGTAGAAGCTCTGCCAGTCGCCGACGAAGACGTTGGTGATGGTGCCGATGACGTCGTAGCCGGCGACGTCCTTGATGATCTGGTTGACCCAGTGGGAGATGGAGATGGCGTCCAAGATGCCGATCGGCTCGATCACGGCAGGTTCCCAGTCAACGGGCGCCCGCCAGGCACCTCGTAACCGCTGCGGTCAACCGTCGGGTAGGTGGCGTCCAGCCGGGCCGCGTTGCCGGCGTCCGTGTACCGGTAGTAGTCCGCAGTGCCCTGGAGCGCGTCCCGGGACTTCTCCAGCAGCTCGACCAGGTGAGCGAGCCGCTTGTTCATCGCGTCGAGAAGCAGCTGGTGCGCAGGCCATACCTCGCTGAGCAGTCCTTGGCCCGGCACGGGCATGTCGGTGTGCTTGAGTATGTACGCCTTGGCGGCCTGGGCGTCGAGGCTCGCCTCGTTGAGGCGGGAAGCGGCGCGCTCCAGGGCGCTGGGCTCAACCGAGAAGCTCACGACAGGCGATCCTTGATAACGCCGGTCACAACGAGCATGACCGCGGCGACGAGGAGCGCGAGGGTCATGATCCGGCCACGCCGCTTCGACTCGGCGTTGTTAGCGGCCCGGTAGACGCCGACGCCCGTCACCGCAGCCACACCTAGCGGCACTGTCACCGACATGAATCGCAAGAATGACCACGGGTTGAAGACTCCACGGTCGTCACCAACGATGACCAGTTGATAGGCCAGGAAGCCCAGGCCGACCAGGCACAAGAAGAACAGCACCATCGACACCAGCGCCACGCTCTTGCGGAAGTCATGCCACTGATTCAGCTTGTCCGGCACTGCCGTCACCCGATCCGTCTGCCCCGTCTCACTCACGACCGCACCATGCCACAGCGCGACCACGGACCGCGACCCCGCCGTTCAGCGCAGAAGATCACTTGTCGGGAAGTAGGCGCATCGGTTGCTCGGGTGGCAGCGCCCAGCGGATACGAGGCGAATCGAGCTACGCAACGGTCGAAGTAGGCAAGATCATCGGGCACACCTCGGGCACAAATGACGCCGACAAGAACTGTCAATCGTTGTAAGGCGACACCAGACGTCGCCCAGGTCAGCGCCTCGATCCGCCCGATGCGAGACGATCCATACCACGCCGGAGGGATTCAGGGTTCGAGTCCCTGGCGGCCCACCGACCGCACCATTGTGCGAACCGGTGGCTCTTTCGAGGTGCCCCCGTCCGTTTCGGGCGGGGGCATTGTCGTGTCGGTGGGAATCTTGAACACGGGTACGACTCCCTGGTCGGTGAGTTGAACTTCGGCAATGAGTGTCTCGATGGCGGCCTTGCGCTCGGTGGTGGTGCCGCTCGCCAGAATGGTGGCGAGGTGGTCGCGGAT
The DNA here is from genome assembly GCF_009707425.1 of Micromonospora sp. WMMC415. Classification (GTDB taxonomy): domain Bacteria; phylum Actinomycetota; class Actinomycetes; order Mycobacteriales; family Micromonosporaceae; genus Micromonospora. The sequence continues at coordinate 636,236 of NZ_CP046104.1, forward strand.
GCGGGCGACGGTGCCGGGCGGCGGGGCGTGGGCTGGGCGGTCGGGTCGGCGTCGAGTTCGGTGTGCCGGGCCTGGAGTTGGGCGAGCCGTTGGCGGAGCGGATGCGGGGTCCGGCGGTGGCGTCGTCCATGGTGCCGTTCTCAAAGGCGGTGTGGTAGCAGGTGATCGCGTTCTCGGTGTGGGTGATCTGGTTGGCTGTGGCGGTGAGTTCGGCGCGCCGGTCGTCGGCGGTGCTGTCGCGTTGGGCTTGGGCGCGTTCGATCATGGCGGCCAGGACGGGCTCGGCGGTGGTGTAGAAGTCGTGCAGGGCCCGCAGGATCATGCGGTCGAGCTCGTCGGCGGGGAGCCGGGGCGCGGTGCAGGTGGCGTGCTTGCCGTAGCGGGTGCGGGTGAAGCAGGTGTAGTAGCGGTAGCGGCGGGTCCGGCCTTTGGGCGTCGCCGCCAACGACTTCTTGTCCCGCGTCAGGTTTTGGGCAGGATTTGATCTTCGAAAAGTTGGGGATGGTGGGATCGGCCTGGCCGAGGTGGACCTCGGCGGGCGGGTTGAACGCGATGCCCTCGTGCGGGCGGACGTGGTTGAACTCGGCCCGGTACGCCTCGGCGATGGCGTCGAGCGTCGGCCCGTCGGTGATCTCCTCGTGGTAGAGCCGTTCGTACTTCAGTGGCCCGAACGCTTGTTCGCGTACGCCGTTGGTGTTTGGTGCCTTCTTGCGGGCGCAGATGTGGGTCAGCTCGGGTCGGGCGGCGATGAACCGGGCGAGCGCGGCCGACGTGAACGCCGGCCCGTTGTCGGTGGCCAGCCGGACCGGCACCGGCTGGCCGTGCTCGTCGTGGGCAGCGCCGTGTGCAGCGCGCAGCCCAGCAGCGGTTTCGGGCACGGTGATCGCCGGTGCGCGTGACAAGGACGAGATCAGCGATGATGGCAGGCCGGGCATGACTCACTTCGGACGATCAACAAGGCGTAGGAACCTCGATGATCATCTGAACCGGTCATGCCCGCCCTCCTGCCACCGGCAAGGGCGCGTCTACGCCAACCACATCAAGCCGGGCGCTCCGCGACTTTGCCGGGGCCCTGTCCGTTCCCCTGTGCAGCGAGGCGTTATCTGTCGTTGCGCTGGTCTGCGCTCCTTACCAGCCCGGCATGAATAAACACTGCTCCCAGGAGGACGCCGATCCCGGCCAGAACCATCACAGCGGTGATGACTCCGATGGTCAAGGCGAGGGCAGCTAGCAGCAGCCCGCAAACCGTGAGCAGGAATGCTCCGCCCCTAGTCAGATTGTCGTCAACCACGGTGTTCCTCCACTAGCTGGAATGCCAATCATCCGGTCAGCTCCAAATCGCAACCGTCTCGGGTCAAGGCCAGAGCCCGGCTGAGAGCCACATGGCCTTGATAGTTGTATTCGATCCACTGGCTGTTCCGCGCGTATTCGAGCCATCGTCGGGCCCAGCCAGCCCTTTACGGGGCCGCTGTTGCCGTGATTCGGACCGGTACAGCAGCTAATAGTGCTTTGTCAGGTTAGGACGAGTTGGCGGCAGAGGGGGCAGAACCCGAGCCAGATCGCGAGTAGGCATTGCAGTTCGCGGAGGACGGCGTAGAGGCTCAGGTCTGCCCCGCTGCTTTTGGGCGTGTCAGCCTCAGTTGGGTGAGGAACAGTTGGGCGGCTGCGGTGAGGGTGACGTGGCGGTGCCGGCCGATCCAGGAGCGGCCTTCGAAGTGGTCGAGGCCGAGGGCGGTTCAGTCCTCCAGCCGCGCCCGCACCCGAACCAGATCCCGCTCATCCACGCACCGCAGCCAAACACCGCCACGATCCCCGTACAAGCGACACGCCACAACAACCTAACAAAGCACTACTAGCCCGTACTAGCCCTTCGAGTCCAGCTTCCATTCGTGGGCGATGAGCCCGAGCAGCACCTCGTCCAGGAACTCGCCCATCACCCAGGCCGAGGAGCGCAGCACGCCCTCGCGGACGAAGCCGTTGCGCTCGGCGGAGCGCAGCATCGCGTGGTTGTCCGACAGCGTCTCGATCTGCAGCCGATGCAGGCCGCGCACCACGAAACCGTAGTGGCACAGCACCGCGACCACGTCGGTGCCGTAGCCCTTGCCACGGAAGGACGGCAGCAGCCCCAGCCCGATGTGCGCGGACCGGTTGTGGTTGTCGATGCCCCACAGCACCGCGGTGCCGACCAGCGCGCCGCCGTCCAGCTCCACCACCGAGAACGGGACGTGCCCCTGCTCCTTGTCGTCCACCACGAGCTGCGGGTTCTTCGAGCCGGGCGTGATCGGCCGCCACGGCCGGGCTTGGGACCGCGAGTGGTTGACCACGTCGTCGTAGAGCTCGGCCTGCAGGATCGGGATGTCGTCCTCGTGCCGGGCCCTGAGCCCGACCTTGCTGCCCCTTAGCATGCACGTTTCCTATCCACTGGCCTGGCCGGCGGCAACCCCTTTCCGAGGCAACCGAATCAGACTCCGGAGCACTCCCCTTACGCCGAAGGCAAGACCCATGTTGATCGCCCGAAATCAGAGCAAACCGGGTGTCGAGGATGGGAGCCCCCAGCTGCCCCAACCCGGAATGCCAAGGCGGGCCGGCCCGGGTGGCCGAGGTGACCCGGGGCATGGCGTGGCGTACAAGGGGAACGGCACCGGCAGGAGGACGAGCAGCAGCATCGCGGTCGGGCGCAGGTGAGGTTCCACGGGAGGGGAGGGCGCCGTGCACGAGATCACTCCGCAGGAACAGGATCGGCTGCTCACGTTCATGCGTCGCCACCGGAAGCGCCTGATGGCATTCCCGAACGTCCGTTCCGTCGACATCGGCTTCGCGTTCAAGCGCAGACGCCCCTCGGACCGTCTCGCGATCCGGGTACACGTCACCCGCAAGGTGCCGACACGAAGCCTCGCCGAAAGCGAGCGGTTGCCCGATGAGATCGACGGCGTTCCGGTTGACGTCATCGAGAGCAACCCCGAACCCGACGCGGATTTCCGCCACTCCCGTCAGGATCCGGTCCTCGGCGGCATCAACATCGGAAATCTCAAGGTGGGAGGTCCCGGCACCGGCGACCCCGGCACGCTGGGGTCCATCGTGTTCGAGCGGGGCACCCTGCGACCTCTGGCGCTGACGAACTGGCACGTCGCGGTCGCCAATCCGCCGGTCGCGATGGACCCGATCATCCAGCCCGACCCGGTGGCGCCCGACCCGGAGCCACCGAACAACTTCCTCGGCCGGCTCCTGCGCTGGGATCAGGGTCTGGACGCTGCCGTCTGCTCGATCGGCGAGCAGGACGGCACCCGCGGCCGGAACGTCTCCACCGACATCGTCGGGCTGCCACAGCCGGCGTCCGGCAGCAAACCGCACGTCGTCGGCCTCAAGGTGATCAAGTCCGGGCTGCGGACCGGTGTCACGGGCGGCACCATCGACGGCACCGACGGGGTGGAGTTCTCGGTCGTTCCCGACGACTTCCCGCTGCCCCAGGGGGTGCTTTCCCAACACGGCGACTCGGGGGCACTGTGGCTGGACCGGGAGACCTTCACGGCGGTCGGGCTGCATTTCGCGAGCATCAGCACCCCGGAGGTCCGCGCCTGGGGGAAGTCGATATCGAAGATCTGCGACTCGCTGAACATCTTCGTGTTGAACACCGCGGCCGTCGGAACGGCTTGGATCGGTGGGCACGGCCGCGTGCTCGCCTGCACCCGCCCCAACGCCCCCTGCAACCTGAAAATCGTCTACCCGAGCGGGCGCACCAGCCGCGCGCGGGGACTGGGTGCGGCGACCGCCAACGCGCAGGGGCTGGTCAGTTGGCGGTGGCGGATCGGATCGAGCACCCGGCGCATGCCGGGCGTCAAGATGAATGCCCACGTGACCCTGGACGGTGCGGAGCACCTGCTCTTCGCAGAGCTGGAAGGAGCAACGGACTTCTCCTGAACCGAACGGGACGGTGATCGCCGGGCTGCCCTGTCGTTGATCTGGTTGCACCCGCCGTCCGCTGCGGCGACGGTGGAACACCGATCGTCGAGGAGGACGCCGATGACCCGTCAGCGCGAGACCGTGGAGGTCGATCCGGTCCTGTTCCGCGCCGTCTACGACTCGCCGGCGTCACTGCCGGGCCGGCACCGCTGGACGACCAGCGAGTCCGACGTACGCCGGATCGAGAAGCTCCTCGGCATGCCGCCGCGCAGCATCGGCGCGCCGTTGTGGGTCAGTGGCGACGAGCCGGACTGCCCGAAGTGCGCTCGGCGGGTCAACTGGTACGACATCGTCAACTCGGCGCTGGCCGGGGTGCACGACCGCATGATGATCGCGACGGTCATCCTCGGCGAGCGCAAGTTCGTCAACACCGAGATCCCGGACGGGATCGCCGGGGTGCGCTGCGCCGACTGCCGTACGCCGATCGAGGGGCTGCGCAGTTTCAAGTGCCACAACTGGGCGTACGCGTTCGAGGCGCTGGAGGAGGTGCGCCGGCACATGGCCGGCGGCTCAGCCGTCGAGGGTCAGCTGACGGCGGTGCCGCAACCCGGGGCGGCCGTCGAGTGACACCTCGCCGACGGGCGTGAACCCGGTGTGCCGGAGCACCGCCAGCGAAGCGGGATTGTCCAGGGTCGTCGCGGCGGTCAGCCGGCGCAATCCGTACGCGTCCCGGGCGAGCGTGCACACCTGCCGGACGCCGTCGGTCGCGAGCCCGCGCCCGACGGCCCGCTGCGCGACCCGGTAGCCCAGCTCGGCCTCCCCGTCGGCGACGTCGACCAGGTTGAAGCGGCCGAGGACGCGACCGTCGTCGTCGACCAGGACGTGGAAGTGACACGCGCCGGTGGCCTGCTCGGCGAGGAGAGTGGCGTGCCGGGCCGGGAAGTCGGCGAAGTAGTCGTCCCCGCGGTCCGGGATCGACCGCGCGAACCAGGCGCGGTTGTCCCGCTCGAACGCGAGCAGCGGGTCGGCGTGGTGGGCGGCGAGCCGCTGGAGGTCGGGCACGCCCCCACCGTAGTGAGTCTCTTCGTACCGCGCCTCGGTGTTAAGAAGGGGCCCTTCCACTACCGGAGGCGTTGAGAAGGGGCCCTTCCTTTCACCTGGGGGCGGCGGGGGGGGAATGGGGGACTGGGGCGGGGGCGGGGATTGGGGGCATTGGGCGGGTTGCCGCGCTGCCGCCGGTCAGGTGGATGTGTTCGCCGTGGTGCCACAGCTCGACGGTCGTGTCCGGGTCGGCGTCCGGCAGCTCGTACCGGGCCTCGGCGGCGGTCAGTGTCACCGCCAGGCGGTGGCCGTGCCAGCGCAGGCAGAAGGCGAGCCGCCGGATCTCCGCGGGCAGCCGCGGGTCGAAGGAGAGCACTCCCCGGTCGTCGCGCAGACCGCCGAAGCCCTGCACCAGCGCCAGCCACGCACCGGCCAGCGACGCCAGGTACAGCCCGTCGGCGGTCTTGTCGCCGAGGTCCGCGAGGTCCTGCGACACGGACTCGGCGAACAGGCCGTACGCCAGGTCGAGGTGCCCGACCTCGGCGGCGAGCACGGCCTGCGGGGAGGCCGACAGCGACGAGTCGCGGACGGTCCGGGCCTCGGGCGCGGTCGTAAACGGCGGTCGGGTTGACCGGCCGCCGTCTGCGTGACCGTCACAGTTCCACCGCGGGCCCTTCGCCAAACACGGCCGCTCGGCCGTCGCGGCTGGCCGTCAGGGCTCCCACCTTGAGCTGGCCGGTCACTGTGCGGCGGTCGAGAAGGTCACGGCCGGCGGGTACGGGCACCGGGCATGTCCCGGCTCAGGCGGGTGTCAGCAGCAGGGCGGCGCCGGTCGCCGCGACGAGGAACGGGCCGAAGGCGAGGTGGCTGGACCAGCGGGCCCGGCCGGTCGCCAGCAGCGCCAGGGCGGCCACCGACGAGAGGGCGAACGCCAGCAGGAGCCCGAGCACCGGGACCGTCCAGCCGTGCCAGCCGAGGAGCAGGCCCGCGCCCACGGCGAGCTTGGCGTCGCCGAGGCCGAAGCCGAGCCGGCCGAGCAGGAGCGTGGTGCCGGCGAACAGGAGCCCCAGGGCGAGGCCGGCGGCGGTGGCCCGCAGCCACGGCGGGTACCCCGCACCGAGGGCGGCGGCCAGCCCGAGCAGGAGCCACGTGCCGAGCGCGGCGGGCCCGGTCAGCCGGTCGGGCAGCCGGTGCACCGCCGCGTCCACGAAGACGAGCGGCACCGCCCAGCCGAGCCACCACGCCACCGCGGCCAGCTCGACGGCCGGTGGCCCGACCAGCAGGAGCACCGTCGCGGCCGCGACCGCGGCGGCCTCCACCGTGCCGGGTGGCGCGCCCACCCGGGCGGCGCACCGCCCGCACCGTGCACCCGGCCCGAGCGCCGGCCACGGGCGGTCCAGGTCGACCGGGGCGCCGCAGGCGTCGCAACCGGACCGGGGTGTCGAACCCGGGGGTACGGCGTGCCGCAGCACTGCCAGCCGGAGGACCGGGGTGACCGTGAGCACGGCGAGCAGCGCTGCCCGACCGCCGCGTCGGGGTGCTCTCACCGTCGTGCCGAACCTGCCGCTACGAACACGCTGGGTAGCCATAGGCTCGCCGTACTGTAACGGGCGCTCCGGCGCCGGCACTTACCTCCACACCGGACGGACGCCCCCTCGAACGGCTGGCCGCTTCCGACGGGGACGGCCGACGGACGGCTTCCGAACCGAGGGGCAAAGCGGACGTGAGCCGTCGTTCACCCACAGTCCGCCCGCCCGCCCGGCCCGCACGACACCCCGGCCGGCGACCGCGACGCCACCCGGAGGCGACCGGCGCACCCGCCATCCGGCCGCCGGCCGGCAACCTGACCGCCACCACCGGCTGCCACCACCTCTCATCACGCAGCGTGTTCGCTTGAATTGCCTCTGTTGCATCGGCGACCGTCAGCCTATGCTCGCCCCTTGGGTGCGATGCAACCCTCGATCTTTCGACCGGGACGGCACAGGGATTTGCATTTGTAAAGATCAGTCACGGTAAATGCGGATGCGTTTTTCCACAGGTCCGGATGTGGTCATTCGGCCGCGCTTCCGCACGCCCGGATCCGCCGGGACACCGGCCGCCGGGATGCCGACGAGGAGGCGCGACAGTGCTAGAACGGCAGCTCAGGGACGTTGTGGCGTACCTGGTGACGGTCGCGGTGCTCGGCGCCGCGACGGGCTGCGGCACCGACCGGGGAGCGACCGCCGCGACGGCGGCCGATGACGGGGCACCCGCCCGGGTGCGGTCCGGGGCCGACGAACACACCGCCCGGAAAGCCGCGCTCGCCGCGTACTCCGGATATCTCGCCGCGTCCCGGAAGGCGAGCGGACGCAGCGATCCGCAGCATCCGGAACTGTCCACATTCCTCGCCGACCCGTTGCTGACCCGGGTCCGCCTCGCGATCCGCACCGCGAAGGAGCACGGTGCCGTACGCGTCGGCACGCTGGTCTCCGACCCCACCGTCACCGCCGTCGACCTCGACGCCGTCCCGCCCACCGTGGAGATCCAGGACTGCCTGGACGCGACCGGCTGGCGGCTGGTCTACGCCCGCGACAAGCGGGTGGTGCCGGGCAGCCGGGGCACCCGGCACCTGGCCACCGCGACCGCCACCCGCTACCCCGACGGCCGCTGGCTGATCAGCGCCGGCGCCTCGCACGAGGACCAGCCGTGCTGACCCGGGGCGGGCGGTCACGCCGCCGGATGCTCGCCGGCCTGGCCCTGGCCGCCGCGATGGTCGCCGGGTCCGTGCCAGCCGTCGGCTGGGCCGACCCGCCGGGCGCGGAGTGCCCGCCCGGCCAGACCAACTGCGACGTCTGGGACGACGACCCGGGCACCCCGGGCGGTGGGACCGGCGGCCCGGGTGGTGGCGACGGTGGGGGCGGCGACGGAGGCGGCGGGGGCACCTGCCAGTGGAACGGCCGCGTCATCCCCTGCTACGACCAGGTGCTCGGCTGGTTCAACAACGGCGACGGCTGCTACTACAAGCTGGCCGAGCCGCAGCCGGCGAACACTCCCGCCGGCCAGCAGTGGTACGTGCTGACCTGCAACGGCGGCGACCTCGGCTCCCAGCGGCTGGAGCTGCGCGACTCGCCGCCGCCCGGCTACGGCGCCCCACCCGACCCGGAGGAGCTGGCCCGGCGCGCGCTCGCCTCGATCGACCTGCTCCCGCCGCGCGTGGCGGTCGCACCGCGCCGGCAGATCGGCCCTGGGCTCGTCGGGCTGCCGGTGTGGATGTGGGCCAGCCGGGGCGACAACTACTTCGGCCCGCTGCGCGCGTCCGCCTCCGACCGGGGGCTGACCGTCGCCATCGAGGCGCGGGTCGACCGCATCGTCTGGGACATGGGCAACGGGGAGAGGGTCACCTGCGCCGGCCCCGGAACCCCCTACAGCTCCACCGGAGCGCACGCCGGGAAGCGCTCCCCCGACTGCGGCTACCACAGCGGCTACCCGAAGGCCGGGACGTACCGGGTCGGCGCCACCACGCACTGGTCGGTGACCTGGCGCGGTGGCGGCGAGAGCGACGTCATCCCGGTCACCCGGACGAGCGGCACGGTCCCGATCCAGATCAACGAACTACAGGTGGTGGCGGAGTGAGCCTCGCGACGCGCAACGGAACCGGACCGGTGGACGCCCCGGTCGTCCCGCCCAGGGTGGTCCGGCAACGCCGGATGCGCCCCGGGCTGCTCGGCCTGGCCGTCCTCCTCATCGCTCTCGGCGGGCTCGGGGCGGCGTTCGCCGTCACCTCGGTCCGCGCCACCGGCAGCTACCTGGCGATCGCCCGCCCGGTCGAGGTCGGCCGGACAATCGGCGCGGACGACCTGGTGACCGTGCAGGTCGCCGGCGGCCAGGGGCTCGCCCCGGTGCCGGTGGGCCGGCGGGACGACGTGGTCGGCAAGCGGGCGAAGGTCGCGCTCGTCCCCGGGACGTTGCTGACCATGGACCAGCTCACCGACGAGCCCCTCCTCGGCCCCGGGCAGCAGCAGCTCGCTCTGGGTCTCGAACCGTCCCAGGTGCCGGCCCGCAAGCTGCACCCCGGCGACAAGGTGCTGCTGGTCAGCACCCCGGCCGGGAACGACGACCGGCCGGCCACCGGTGTCACCCGCTTCGAGGCCACCGTCATCGACACGACGACCACCGAGAACGACGACGAGGTCGTCGTGTACGTGGCGCTCGCCGTCCGGGACGTACCGGCGGTGGCGGCGCTGGTCGCCCAGGACCGGATCGCCGTCGCCCTCACCGAGGCGGCCTGATGGCGATCATCGCGCTGGTCGCCGCCAAGGGGTCGCCGGGCGTCACCACCTCCGCGCTGGCCTGCGCGCTCACCTGGCACCGGCGGCTGGTGCTCGCCGAGTGCGACCCGGCCGGCGGGTCGGTGCTCGCCGGCTACCTCGGCGGCGCGCTCGACGGGCCCCGGGGCATCGGCGAGCTGGCCGTCGGGGAGCTGCGCGACGGCAACCTGGAGACGGCGTTCTGGTCGCAGCTGGTCGACCTGGACGCCCCGAAGCGGGAACGGCTGCTGCTGCCGGGCGTCGTTGATCCCGCCCAGGCGGGCAGCGTCGTCCCGCTGTGGCAGCGGTTCGCCGACTTCTTCGCCGGGCTGGACCGCGGCGACCCCGCGTACGACGTGCTCGTCGACTGCGGACGCCTGCACGTGGCCGGCCCGCCCTGGCCGATCCTGCGCGCCGCCTCGGTGGTGCTGGTGGTCACCAACGCCCGGCTGCCCGACCTGTCCGCCACCCGCGCCCTGGTCCGGGCGATCGAGCGGGACTTCACCGAGCACCGGGTGCCCGCGGGCACCCTGCGACTGCTGCTGGTCGGCGGCGGGCACGGGCGCAGCGAGGTCAGCAAGGCCCTGCGGCTGCCGGTCATCGCACGGCTGCCGCACGACCCGCGTACCGCCGGGGTGCTGGCCCTGGGCGGCACGGTGCGGGCCGGACGGCCGCTGATGCGTGCGGCGAGCGCGCTGGAGGTGCCGGTCGGAGCGTTGCTGGACCGGCGGCGGGCCCGCCTGGCCTGGCCGGTGGCGCAGGGGGTGCCGGATGCGGTTTGAACCGGTCTCCGCCGACCCCCGCCGGCACGCGCCCACCGCGACGTCGATCGCGCCACCCCTGCCGCCGCCGAACGGCCGGCACCATCCGACGCCGGTCCCGGCACCGCCGCCGGAGGCGCCCCCGCGCCCCCGCGTGGACTTCCAGGTGGTCCGGGAGCTGCGCCGGGAACTCAGCGAACGGCTCACCCTCTGGCAGCGCGGCCGGGAGTTCGACGCCGACGCCGAGGACACCGAGCGCGCCCGGCTGGCGGTCGCGGTCGTCGCCGAGTACGCGGACGCGGTCCGCCGGGCCGGCACCCCGATGGCGGCCGGCGAGGAACGTCTCCTGCTGGACCAGGTCACCGCCGAGCTGGCCGGGCTCGGCCGGCTCCAGACGCTGCTGGTCGACGACACCATCGAGGAGGTGCACATCCTCGGCTGCGACCAGGTGCGCATCACCCGGCACGGCGGCGGCGTCGACTGGGCCGAGCCGATCGCCGACAGCGACGACGAGCTGGTGGAGATCCTCCAGGCGGCGGCCCGGCGGGCGGGCGCCACCGAACGCTCCCTGTCGACGTCGAAGCCCACTCTCGACCTGCAGCTGCCCGACGGCAGCCGCCTCGCCGCCGTGTTCCTGGTCAGCCACCGCCCGTACGCGGTGATCCGCAAGCACAACACGCTCGACGTGAGCCTGGACGACATCGCCGGCGGCCGGGGCGACCTGGACGAGATGGTCGACCCGCTGCTGCGCGACTTCCTCCGCGCGGCCCTGCGCGCCGGGCTGAACATCATGGTCGCCGGCCTGGCCGGGGCCGGGAAGACCACGGTCATCCGGGCGCTGATGAACGAGATCCCGCCGGACGAGCCGTACGTGCTGCTGGAGGAGAGCCGGGAGCTGCTGCCCGCCCGGCGGGGGCACCGGCACCGGGCGGTGATGAGCTTCGAGGCCCGGGAGGGGCACGGCGAGCGGGGGCCGGACGGCCGCCCGGCCGGCGAGGTCAGCATCGCCGATCTGATCCCGGTCTCGCTGCGCATGGGCGTGCTGCGGATCATCGTCGGCGAGGTCCGGTCCCGGGAGATCGTGCCGATGCTCCAGGCGATGACGACCAGCCGGGGCTCGATGTGCACGATCCACGCCCGGACACCGGCCGGCGTCGGCGAGCGGATCATCGAGCTGGCGCTGGCGCACGGCCGCGAGATGACGGTCGACCAGGCCCGGCGGATGGCGGGCAACGCGCTCGACCTCATCGTCTACGTCACCGTCGAGGACGAGACGGCGATCGGCGGACGCAAGCACCGTTTCGTCTCGCACGTCGAGGAGGTCATCGGCGTCGGTGACGGCAACCGGATCACCACCACCACGGTCTTCGGGCCGGGACCGGACGGCCGGGCGGTCCCCCGGCACCTGCCGGAGCGGATCCGCAACCAGCTCCTCCGGGTCGGTTACGACGCCCGGCTGCTGGGCCGGTGGATCGAGGCCGGCACCGGCGCGTGGCGACGTCCCCGGCAGACCCGGCTGGGCCGGCGGTGAGTTCCGTGGTCGACATCGAACTCGTCGCGGTCGCCTCCGGCGCCGCCTGCGTCGCCGGGCTGCTGCTGGCCGTCGTGGCGATCGTCGGCACCCGCCGGCCGGCCGGACCCCGCCCGGGCGCCGGGCCGGGACTCGCCCGGTTCTGGCGCGGTCCCGGGGCCACCCCCCGCGAGCAGCGGGCCCACCAGGCACTGCTCGTCGGCGCCGTGCTGGCCGGCGCGCTGGCCTTCCTGGTGACCGGGCTGCCGGTGGTCGGCCTGCTGGTCGCCGTGGCGGTGCCCGGCACCCCCTGGCTGTTCTCCGTCGGCCGGGCCGAGCAGCGGGCCATCGCCCGGATCGAGGCGGTCGGCGAGTGGACCCGCCGGCTCAAGGACGTCTCCGCGACCGGCCAGGGCCTCCAGGCCGCGATCACCGGCACCGTCGCCACCGCGCCGGAGGAGATCCAGGAGGAGGTACGGCTGCTCGCCGCCCGCCTCCAGGCCGGATGGCTGGCCCGCCCCGCCCTGCTGGCGTTCGCCGACGAGATCGCCGACCCGGTGTGCGACCAGGTGGTGGCGGCGCTGATCCTGCACCTCACCGACCGCGGCGACCGACTCGGCGACGTGCTCGGCTCGATCGCGTCGGCCGCCGCCGCCGAGGTCGCGACCCGGCGGGAGGTCGAGGCGAAGCGCACCCAGCCCCGGTTCGCGGTCCGGTTCCTCACCGGCATGACCCTGACCACGATCGCGTACGGCCTGCTCAACACCGACTACATCCGCCCGTACGGAACCCCCATCGGTCAGCTCGTCATGGCGCTGCTCGGCGCGGCCTTCATCGCCCTGTTGGCCTGGGTACGTGCGATGAGCCAGCCGCAGCGGCCGGCCCGCTTCCTGCCGGCCCCCGACCCGCACGAGGTGATCGCGTGAGTTGCCCTGTGTCAAGCCATCGCCGGTTGATCTTGGCTGAGCAAGTGTTGGAGGGCTCGGTGCCGGTCGGGGTTGTAGGGGGTGTTGGTGGTCCAGCACTTCCAGATGATGTCGAGCCAGGCGCGGGCGAGGATGCGGACGGCGTGGGGGTGGTCGTGGCCGCGGGCGCGGGCTCGTTGGTAGAGGTTGGCTGCCCAGGGGTTGGCGTGGCGGCTGTCGCCGGCGAAGTCGCAGACGGCGTCGCGGAGTTGTTTGTCCACGGCCCAGCGGAAGGCGACGATGCGGACCTTGCCGGATTCGCGGGTCGACGGGGCGACGCCGGCGAGGCAGGCCAGGGATGCTGGGGTGGGGAATCGGCCGCGGGCGTCGCCGATTTCGGCGAGCAGCCGGGCGGCGCGGACGGTGCCGGAGCGGGGCAGGCTGGTGAAGATGTCCCGGTCGGGGTGCCGGTCGAGGGTGTCGGTGATCTGCTGGTTGAGGGTGTCGATCTGGGCCACGATCGCGGCCAGGGTGGCGAGGTAGGCGCGGGTGATACCGGCCAGGGTCTGTCCGTAGTCGCCGGTGGCGCCGCGAGGCGCGGCGGTGATGCGGGCGTGCAGCACGGCTGGGTCGGTGCGGCCGCTGTAGCTCACGCTCTTGAGCCAGCCGGCCAGGCGTGTGGGCGACAGCCGGTCCAGGGCGTCCTGGGTGGTGAACCGGGTCAGGAACTGCCGGCTGATCGGCGAGTCGATGTCGTTGAACAGCTCGACGGTGCCCGGCAGGGCCGTGGCCAGGTGAGCGCGCAGCTGGTTGGCGACCGCGATGCGGTGGGCGATGAGGTCTTTGCGGGCGCGGCACAGCTTGCGCAGCGCGGTGGTCGGTGGGCTGTCCAGCACGAGCGGGGTCAGCCGTCGCCGGTCGGTGCGTACCGTGTCGGCCAGGACGTAGGCGTCGAACCGGTCGTCCTTGTTCCCGGCCGAGCCGTACCGTCGGCGCAGTGCTTTGACCTGCGAGGGTGGGATCACGTATACGGTCGTGTCGGCGGCCAGCAGCGCATCGACGATCGGGCCGTCCGGGCGTTCGATGCCGACCGCGTCCACCCGATGCCGGTCGAGCAGGTCGATCAGCCGTCTCAGGCCGGTCTTGGTGTATGTCAGCGTCAGCCGCTCCAACGGCTCACCGTCGGCGTCGATGACGCAGACGGCGTAGTCGTCCTTGGCCCAGTCCACCCCGGCCGAGTTCCCTCGCGCCGACGCGGCACTGTCGGTCACACTCATGGTTGCCTCTCCGCTGCGCTACCAGTGGGGAAGCACCTGGCGGTTCCGGGACACCACTGCCGGTCGCTCATTGAGCGGCGCTCGACGGCGCATAGCCCTGTTGCCAGTCGGGGTGTCCCGGGCCGCCGGGCCTCGCAGAACTCACGCTGGACCTCAAAGATCGAGCGAGCTGGGCGATGGCCCGACGGTCACCGGTGCACTCGAACCAACATCAGCTCGAGTGAGACAAGGGTGCACCAATGAGCGCGAGGAGCGAGCATTCCGGGGCGGCTCGCGTGGGACGCGGCCGAGCCGGAAGGCCCGTCGAGCTTGTGAGCCCCGCAGCCGCGAACGAAAGGTGGCTCCGGTGATCGGCAACTGGCAGCTCGTCGTCGCGGTGGCCGCCGGGTCGGCGATCGGGCTCGGCGTCTTCCTGGTGGTCCGGGAACTCGTACCGGCGACCCCGGCGCTCGGACCCGCGCTGCGACGGCTGCACCAGCCGCCCGGCGCCCGCGCGGTCGCCCCGGCCGACCGGCGGCTGGAATGGCTGTCCGGCCTGGCCCGCTGGCTGCGGCCACCGCATCAGCAACTCGCCCTGCTCGACCGCACACCGGAGCAGTACGCCCTGTCGCTCCTGCTCTCCGCCCTGATCGGGCTCGCCGCACCGAGTCTGCTGAGCGTCGCCCTCGCCACCGTGGGCGTACGGCTGCCGGTGGCCGTACCGGTGCTGGGCAGTCTGGGCCTCGCCCTGGTGTGCGCGCTGCTCGCGCACCGGGCGGTGCTCGCGAAGGCGGACGCCGCCCGCGACGAGTTCCGGGCGGCCGTCTGCACGTACCTCGACCTGGTGGCGTTGCAGCTCTCCGCAGCGCACGGCCCGGTGCAGTCCCTGGAACGGGCGGCGGAGGTCTGCGACGGCTGGGTCTTCGACCGGATCCGGGAGTCGCTGCGGCTCGCCCAGCTCCAGATGCACTCCCCCTGGGACGAACTGCGGGAACTCGCCGACCGCATCGGTATCCCGGAACTCGGCGACGTGGGCGCGATCATGCGCTCGTCCGGCAGCGAGGGGGCACAGGTGCACGAGACCCTGCGCAGCCGCGCTGACTCCCTACGCGACCAGATCCGCACCGACAACCTGGCCCGGGCAGAGGGGGTGACCAGTCGGCTCGACATCCCGGGCGCCCTGCTCGTGTTCGTCCTGCTCGGTTTCGCCACGTACCCGTTCCTCGCCCGTCTCTGACGGCCACCCCGACAAGGAGCACCCGATGTCTCTGATCACGTACCTGCACGTCGCGCTGGTCGCGCGGCTCGCCGAGTTGCGCCGTGACGGCGAGCGGGGCGACAGCCCGGTCCCCACCGCCGTGATCATCTTCGGCTTGGTCGCCGCCGCGCTCACCGTCACCGCGCTGGTCGCGGCCCGTGCGCAGAACTGGATGAACGCCATTCCGACCGCGCCCTGATCGATGCGCCGAACGTTGCCGGCCGGTCGCCGGGCGGACGACACCGCCCGGCGATGCGGCATGCGCGCCGTCGCGGTCGACCCGCTCGGCGGTGGTGACCGGGGAGCCAGTCCGGTCGAGCTGGCCGTAGTCATGCCGGTGATCTTCGTGCTGCTCTTCGGGTCCATCCAGGTGGCCGCCTGGTTCGTCGCCCGGTCGACGGCGCTGAACGCCGCACAGAGCGCGGTCAACGCGCAGCGCGTCCACCAGGCCCCACCGGGGGCCGGCGAGGCCCGCGCGCGGCGGTTCCTGGCGGCGGCCGGCGGTTGGCTGGTCGGCTGGACGTCACCGGGCCCGAGCTGCGTGACCAGCGCGACCGACGTGACCTGCACGGTCAGCGGCCGCTCGCTCTCCGTCGTCCCCGGTGTGGACTTCCCGGTGCGCCAGAGCGCGCACGGGACCGTGGAACGGTGGACGACGCCGTGAGCCGCGAGCGTGGTTCCGTCTCGGTCGAGGTGGCGATCCTCGCGCCGGCCTTCATCGCGCTGCTCGTGCTGGCCGGCGTCGCGGGGCGTACCGCGGTGGCGGCCGAGGCCGTCGACGCCGCCGCCCACGACGCCGCGCGCGCCGCCTCCATCTCCCGGGACGCCGGCACCGCCCGCCGCGAGGCCCGGGAGGCGGCCGTCCGGCTGCTCGACTGGCGCCGGCTCAACTGCGCCGGTACGCCCACCCTCGCCTTCAGCGGCACCGTGAACGGACGGCCGACCAGCTTCGACGCGGCGTTCCACAGCCCGGTCGGCCAGGACGCCTCAGTCACCGTGCGGATCTCCTGCTCGGTCGACCTGTCCGACGTGCACCTGTCGGTGCTGCCCGGGATGCCCACCGGCAAGCGGGTGACGGCGAGCTTCACGTCACCGCTGGACCGCTACCGGAGCCGGGGATGAGCGCCAGCTCAGGACAGTGCCGCCGGGACGCCGAGGCCGCCCACCACGTTCAGCTCCTGGCCGGTGAACTCACCCGTCAGCATCGGCATCGCCCGCTCGATGGCGGCGCGGGTCTCCGGAAGCTGGAGGGACGCGGCGTGGTGCTCCCGGGACCGCCAGATCTCGCTGACGACGATCAGATCCGGGTCGGTCTCGGAGACGCCGACCGCGTAGAGGGAGCACCCGGCCGAGGCGACCTGGTCGGCGGCCTCGAGGAGGATCGCCACCACCTCCGCGCGACGCCCCGGCCTGGCCCGCATCGAGCCCACGTATCCGAACGCCATGACATCCCCCTCCCTCCGGCGGACCGGGCGCCCACCGGTACCGCCGAGCATGCCCCGGCCGTACGACACGCCCGGGGCGACTCCGGCCGCGTCAGCGTGTTCCTGGCGGTGACCGCGATCGGCATCTTGACGATCGTCGCGCTCGCCTTCGACGGGGCCGGGCAGCTGCGCTCGTTGCAGCGGGCCGACAACCTCGCCGCCGAGGCCGCCCGGGTCGGTGGCCAGTCGATCGACCGGGCCGCCGCGATCGAGGGCGGGCCGAAGCGGATCGACCAGCCGCAGGCCCGCCGTGCGGTGGCCGCCTACCTGACCGCCGCCGGCGCCACCAGCCACACGGTCAGCTTCCCCGTGGTCGACGGGGAGACCGTCGTCCGGGTCCGCGTCACCGTCACGTACCAGAGGTCCCTGCTCGGCCTCGTCGGCTTCGACGACACCGTCACCGTCTCCGGCGAGGCGACCGCCCGGGCGCTCACCGGCGCGCCGTAGGAAGGAAGGCAGCCATGGCCACACCGGCTCGTACCGTCGGACGGGTCCTCACCGGCTTCGGGGCGCTCGTCCTGCTCTGCGCGCTGCTGGTCGGGGCACCGGTGGCGCTGCTCGCGCTGGCCGGCAACCCGCTGCCCGACCAGGTGCCCACGCTCGCCGAGGTCGGCGCGGTGCTGACCAGCCGCGACGACGGGCAACTGTTCCTGCGGGCGCTCGCGCTGGCCGGCTGGGCGGGGTGGGCCACCTTCGCGCTGTCGGTCCTGGTCGAGCTGGGCGCGTTGGTGCTGCGCCGGCCGGCGCCCCGGCTGCCCGGGATGAGCCGGCAGCAGCGGGCCGCCGCCACGCTGGTCGGGTCCGTCGCGCTGATCCTGGCGGCCAGCCCGGCGGCGGCGAGCGCGGCGGCGGTCGCGGCGGGGCCACCGGCGCTCGCCACGCCGCCGACCGCCACGACGCTGGCAGCGCCGCACCACGCGACCGGGTCCACGGTTCGTGCGCTCGACCGCCCGGCGTTCGCCGCACCGACCGGCGTCGACCGTCCCGTGCTCGCCGCACCGGCCCTGGCCACGCCACACCAGGCGGCACGGATCACGCGGGAAGCGCTGGGCGCGTCGCCGGCCCGGGCCAGCACACCGACCACTCCCCGCGACCAGGCCGGCCGCGCGCCGGTCTACCGGGTGGCGAAGGGCGACCACCTCGGCTCGATCGCCGAGCGGTACCTGGACAGCTTCGGCGAGTACCGGACCCTCGCACGGATGAACCGGCTGGCCGACCCGGACCGGATCCACCCGGGACAGCTGCTGCGGCTGCCGGCCGAGGCCGAGGACCGGGGTGCCCGCCCGCACGCCACCGGCCGGCTGGTGGCCCGCCCGACCCCGCGGCCACCGGCGGCGCCCGTGCCGGCCCCGGAACGGCCGGCGCCGGACGAGCCGTCCGCCACGGCTCCGAGAGGCGGGCCGGCCGTGACGGTGGGCGCGGCCCGACCGGGCGACCCGGACCGGGTGAACCGACCGCTCGCCGTGTCGGCGATCCTGGCCGTGTCGAGCATCATCGGCGCGCAGATCGGCGCGGTTTTCGGCCTGCGCCGCCGCCCGGCCACCGTCCGGGTCGTAACGGGCCGGGGCGCGGCGACGGCCCGGCACCAGCGGGAGCTTCCGAGCGGACGGCACCGGAGGGACTGACGCCGCCGGCGGGGCCGATCATCCGCGCGTCCACTCCGCACAGCGCAAGATCGGATACGGCTCAGGGACGGTCGGACCGGCGTGTCGAGTCGGTGCGGCGTATCCGATCATGGGCGGCAACGGTCGGGCGGTGCCGCGTCACGGGAGGCGGGCCTCCAGGACTCCGTCCACCACCCGGGTGGGCAGGACGACCTGGTCGTTCGCGGACGGGCCGTGCACGACCTCGCCGCCGTTGAGGCGGAACGTGCTGCCGTGCCAGGGGCACACCACGCACGCGTGGCCGTCGATCTCCTGCACCTCACCCTCACCGAGCGGGCCGCTCTGGTGGGGGCAGCGCTCCAGCATCACGGTGACGTCGTCGCCGTGCCGGTACAGGATCACCGACACGTCGTCGATCTCGCGGGTGACCAGCGTGCGCTGTGGCAGCGCGGACATGTCCGCGATCGAGTGCCAGCCCTCGCTCATCCGGTGCAGCTCGGAGATGCTCTGGTTGACCTGGGCACCCTGCTTGTACGCGAGATGCCCGCCCACGTACGCGCCGACGCTCGCCGCGGTGAGGCCGAGCCAGCCGAGCGTACGGCCGAGCCGGTGGTTGCCGGCGAGCCGCGCGGCGACCGACCCGGCGTAGCAGGCGAGACCGATCGTGTTGGAGGCGGCGTGCAGGAGGCCGATCCGCCGCTGGTCCCGGGAGAGGGCCGCCCAGTCGTTGAGCCCGGCCACGGCGGCCGGCACCGCGCTGACCGTGCCGACGGCGCAGAGGGTGGTGGCGGCGCGTCGCTGACCCGGCATCAGGTCCAGCACCGCGGTGCTGATCCAGGCGCCGACCGGAACCTGCACCATCGCCGGGTGCAGCGGGTGGCCCAGCCAGACGCCGTGCAGGAGGTCGCGGACGCGTT
Organism: Micromonospora sp. WMMC415; assembly: GCF_009707425.1. Taxonomy (GTDB): domain Bacteria; phylum Actinomycetota; class Actinomycetes; order Mycobacteriales; family Micromonosporaceae; genus Micromonospora. The sequence continues at coordinate 655,158 of NZ_CP046104.1, forward strand.
GCGGGCGGAGGGTGGCCTGGACCGCCCGCTGGAGCGGGTCCCCGATCCGGTCCAGCCGGGACGTCTGCTCGATCTTGGTCAGTAGCGCTCGCACGGGGTATCCACTTCCCGGCGAAACGGGCCGTAAACCCCGTCCGGTCGGCAACCGGGTGACGCCGACCAGACGGCGGTCGTGGGCGGAGCGCACCGCCACGCGTCAACCCGCGGTCGCGCCCCAGCGGTCGACGTGGACGGCCTCGGCGAGCGGGCGCTTCCGCCGCCAGCCGTGGCGCTCCAGGTCGGGTACGGCCTCGAAATGGGTGACCGGGCCGAGGCAGAGCCACGCCACCGGCCGGATCCCGGCCGGGATGCCGAGCAGGCCGGCCAGCCACTCCTCCCGGTAGAAGGAGACCCACCCGACGCCGAGCCCTTCGGCGGTGGCGGCGAGCCAGAGGTTCTGGATGGCGAGGCAGGCGGAGTAGAGGCCGGTGTCGGCGATGGCGTGCCGGCCGAGCACCGCCGGCCCACCCCGTGAGTGGTCGTAGGTGACCACGACGGACAGGCTGGACTCCAGCACACCGTCGATCTTGATCCGGGCGAACCGCTCGGCCGCCGCTCCGTCCAGCGTCGCCGCGAACACCTCCCGCTCGGCGCTGACGTGGTCGTGGAAGCGCCGGCGCAGCTCCGGGTCGCGGACGACGACGAAGTCCCACGGCTGCGAGTAGCCGACGCTCGGCGCGGCGTGCGCCGCCGTGAGCACCCGGTGCAGCACGTCGTCGGGCACCGGCGCCCCGGTGAACTGCGCCCGCACGTCCCGGCGGCGGTGGATGACGTCGTACAGGTCCATGGGCAGGCTCCGCTACGCTCGCCCGCTCTCGCGGGGCACTCCGCAAGATCGTGCACCAGGATGGCACCTGGCGCGCCGGCACCGCCGGGGGCATGCTGTGCCGATGGGTGTACGCGTCGAGCACGCCGGAGCGGTGACCACGGTGATCCTGGACCGGCCGGACGCGCGCAACGCCGTCGACGGTCCCACCGCCCGGGCCCTGGCCGACGCGTTCCGCGCCTTCGACGCCGACCCGGAGGCGGCGGTGGCCGTGCTGTGGGGCGCCGGCGGCACGTTCTGCGCCGGGGCGGACCTGAAGGCGATCGGCACCCCGCGCGGCAACCGCGTCGAGCCGGACGGGGACGGCCCGATGGGCCCGACCCGGATGGCGCTGTCCAAGCCGGTGATCGCGGCGATCTCCGGGTACGCGGTCGCCGGCGGCCTCGAACTGGCGCTCTGGTGCGACCTGCGGGTCGCCGAGTCCGACACGGTGCTCGGGGTCCTCTGCCGGCGGTGGGGCGTACCGCTGATCGACGGCGGCACGGTCCGGCTGCCGAGGCTGATCGGCGAGAGCCGGGCGATGGACCTGATCCTCACCGGCCGGCCGGTGCCGGCCGACGAGGCGTACGCGATGGGGTTGGTGAACCGGCTGGTCGCGCCGGGTGAGGCCCGGACGGCGGCCGAGCGGCTCGCGGCGGAGATCGCCCGGCACCCGCAGACCTGCCTGCGTAACGACCGGGCGTCGGTGCTGGCGACCGCGGCGCTTGCGGAGCCCGAAGCCCTGGCGGCCGAGCTGCGGTACGGCATGGACTCGCTGGCCACCGACGCGTTGGCGGGGGCGGCCCGGTTCGCGGCCGGGGCCGGCCGGCACGGCGCACCGGCTACCTGAGCTCGCGCAGCGCCTCCGAGATGGCGCGGTGGAACGTCGGGTACGCGTAGATCATGTGGCGGAGCTGGGCCAGCGGTACCGCCGCGTGCACGGCGACCGCCAGCGCGGACAGCACCTCGCCGCCGGCCGGCCCGACCGACGTGCCGCCGACCAGCACCCCCTGGTCCGCGTCGGCGATCAGCTTGACGAAGCCGTCGGCGCGGTGGATCCAGCCGCGCGTCGACGAGCCGAGCTGCGCCGTTCCGACCTGGACGTTGATCCCCCGCTGCCGGGCCTGCTGCTCGGTGAGCCCGACCGCGCCGACCTCCGGGTCGGTGAAGGTGACCCGGGGCAGCGCCCGGTAGTCGGCTCGCGGAACCGTCCCGGCCGAGCCGCTCGAACCGCTCACGGCGTGGGTGCTCGCCGCGCCCATCGCGCCGCCCGTCACACTGGCGGTGCCGCTGGCGTCCGGCGTGCTGCCGGCCCGCCGGAAGTGGTCGAGCAGGTCGGCGACGACGATGCCGGCCTGGTACATGGCGACGTGGGTGAAGGCGCCCTCGCCGGTGACGTCGCCGACCGCCCAGATCCCGTCGGTGACCCGCAGGCGGTCGTCGACCGCCAGGTAACGCTGGTCCGCCCGGACGCCGACGCTGTCCAGGCCCAGTTCGTCGAGGTGCGCCCGGCGGCCGGTCACGACCAGCAGCCGGTCGGCGGTGTACGCGGTCCCGCCCGCGTGCAGCGTGAACCGCCGCCCGTCGTGGTCGACGCGCTCGGCGGTCACTCCGGTGTGGATCTTCACGCCGTCGGCCCGCAGCGCGGCGGCGGCCGCCTCGGACGCCTCGGGCTCCTCGACGGCGAGCACCCGGTCCAGCGCCTCGACGACGGTGACCCGGACGCCGAACCGGGCGAAGACCTGCGCCAGCTCCAGCCCGATCGCGCCGCCGCCGAGCACCAGCAGCGACTCCGGCAGCTCCTCGACCTCGATCGCCTGGTGGTTCGTCCAGTACGGGGTGTCCGCCAGCCCGTCGACCGGCGGAACGGACGGGCGGGTGCCGGTGCCGAGCACGACCCCGTGCCGGGCCTGGAAGACCTGGTCGCCGACCCGGACCCGGCCAGGACCGTCGAGCCGCCCGCTGCCGCGGACGAACCGGCCGCCCTTCCCGACGAACCGGTCCACGGCCGCGCGGTCGTCCCAGGTGTCGGTGGCCTCCTCGCGGATCCGCTTCGCCACCGGCGCCCAGTCGGGGCGGACCTGCGCCGTCCCGGCGAGGCCGTCGACACGCCGCGCCTCGGCGATCGCGTTGGCCGCCCGGATCATCATCTTGCTCGGGATGCACCCCCAGTACGGGCACTCGCCCCCGACCAGGCTCCGCTCGACGCCGACGACGCTCAGCCCGGCCTCGGCGAGCCGGCCGGCGACCTCCTCCCCGCCGACGCCGAGCCCGACAACGACCACGTCCACGATCTGCGGCTCCGCCATCCCGTCAGCATTCCGCACCGACTGCCGGCCCAACCAGCACCCACCGGGGGAATTCCCGGTTCCGTAACCTCCGGGCGGCGTCGCTGACGGATACCGGACGGCGGCGGGCGGATCCTCGAGGTCACCGTCTGGCGGTGACCCGGGTCAGCGCAGCCAGACCGGGTCGCTGCCCGGGGCCGACAGCGGCGGCGGGTAGTCGAGGGTCCGGCGTACCTCGTCGGGCAGCCGCCACGGCTGGTGCACCGCCCCGCCGCCCACCGCCGCCAGCTCGGGGACCCACCGCCGGACGTACGCGCCGTCCGGGTCGTACCGCTGCGCCTGCCGGACCGGGTTGAAGCTCCGGTACGGCCGGGTGTCGTTGCCGGTGCCGGCCACCCACTGCCAGTTGCCGGAGTTGTTCGCGACGTCCCCGTCGAGCAGCCAGCGGAAGAAGACCGCGACGCCGGGACGCCAGTCCAGCCCGAGGCTCCTGGTCAGGTAGCCGGCGGTGACGAGCCGGGCCCGGTTGTGCATCCAGCCCTGCGCCCGCAGCTGCCGCATACCGGCGTCCACGACGGGCACCCCCGTCCGTCCCTCGGTCCAGGCCGCGAGGGCGTCGTCGTCGTACCGCCAGTCCTCGGCGGCCCCGCGCCGGTACGCCCTCGCGCCGATGTCGGGGAACGCGCCGGTGACCTGGTAGTAGAAGTCCCGCCAGCAGATCTGCCGGACGAACGGCGAGCCGCGGTCACCGGCCGCGTTCGCCACGGCGAGCGGAGACAGGCAACCCCAGCGCAGGTACGGGCTGAGCCGCGAGGTGCCGTCCCCGGCCAGGTCGTCGTGCAGGTCGTCGTAGCGGGGCAGGGTGGGCAGCCACCGGGACAACCGGCGCCGCGCCTCGTCCTCGCCACCGGGTACGGCGTCGGGCGACTCTCCGGCCGGCGGCGCCGGCAGCCGTCCGACCCGTACCCCCGCGGGGAGGCTGACCCGGCGGGGCGCCGCCAGTTCCGCCCGCCACCGGTGGCCGCTCCACGCCCGGTGGTACGGGCTGAAGACCCGGTAGTGGTCGCCGCCGCCGGGCGTCAACGCACCCGGCTCGACGACGGTCAGGCCGGGGAAGGTCCGCAGCGCGACCCGGTGCCGCCGGCAGTCGTCGCGCAGCCGGCGTTCGCGGCGGCGGGCGTACCGGCTGACGTCGGCGGAGAGGGCGATCCCCGCCGCGCCCACCTCCTCGGCCAGCTTCACCGTCTCGACGACCGGGTCGCCGTGCCGGACCACGAGGTCCCCGCCCCGCTTCCGCAGCGCCTCGCGCAGGGCGGCGAGGCTCTGGTGCAGGAAGCGGGTCCGGTTCGGCGAGCGGCCGGCCAGCGCCGGGTCGAGCACGTACAGCGGCACCACCCGGTCGAAGGCGGCGCAGGTGGTCGCCAGCGCCGGGTGGTCGTGCACCCGCAGGTCGCGGGTGAAGAGCACGATCGCGGTACGCGACGTCACCGGACCGGCGGGCCGGGAACCGTGACCGGGGTGCCGGTCGGGGTGAGCAGGGCGCGGGCGGCCACCGCCAGCCGGCGTCGCCCCGGCACGACGGCCCGGCGGGCGAAGACGTCGAAGTCCTGGGCGGCCACCTCGCCGAGGATCCCGCCGTAGAGCGCGTACGCGGTGCGGATGCAGGCCTGCGAGGCGGGGGCGAGCATCGTGACGCCCGGCGCGGCGGCGGCGTAGTGCTCCTGGGCGCGGGTGACCTCGTACCGGACGAGTTCGCGGATCGGCTCGGTGGCGCGTCCGGCCGCGCGGGCGGCGAGCAGGTCGTCGCGGGTGACCCCGAAGCGCGCCAGGTCCTCGTCGGGCAGGTACGTGCGACCACGGTCGAGGTCCTCGGCGACGTCCCGGATGAAGTTCGTCAGCTGGAAGGCGAAACCGAGCTGGCGGGCCGGCTCCCGGGCCGCCACCGGGTCGGAGCTGCCCAGGATCGGCAGCATCATCGTGCCGATGACCGCCGCCGAACCCTCCATGTAGTCGAGCAGGTGGTCGTAGGTGCGGTACGAGTGGACGGTCAGGTCCATCGCCATGCTCTTCAGGAACGACGCGAAGTCGTCCCGGTCGAGATCGAAGACGGCGATGGTGTGCAGGACGGCGGGGAGCAGTGGGTCGTCGACCGGCTCGCCGTGCAGGCCGGCGACGAACCGGCCGCCCCAGTCGTCGAGGCGGGCGGCCCGCTCGGCCGGGCGCAGGTCCTCGGTGCGGTCAACGATCTCGTCCGCGTAGCGCGTGAATCCGTACAGCGCATGAACATGCCGCCGTTTCCAGGCGGGAAGCAACCGGGTGGCGAGATAGTAGGTACGACCGTGACGTCGGTGCAGGTCACGGCAACGGTCATAGGCAGCGGTGAGATTCGTGTCCACCGGCCCCTCCCTCCTATCGACGCACCAATCGACGCAACTCGTAACTCTAGGGTACGCTCGCCCACATGGCTAACGACGCAGTTGCGGGCGACGCGCTCCGTGCACCGCCGGCACGCCCGGCGGTGCGGGACGACCCGATCCGCGCGGTCCCGGCCGCGTACACAGAGGACCTGGTCACGGGGGTGGACGACACTCTCGCCGCCTTCCTCGCCGCCGAGGTCGACGCGCTGACCGAAATCGACGCGGCGATGGGCGGGTTCGCCGCGACCGCGCGCGACTGCGTCCTGGCCGGTGGCAAGCGGGTGCGCCCGACGTTCGCGTACTGGGGCTGGCGCGGCGTGGTCGGCGTCGCCGAGCCGACGGCACCCGTGCTGCCGGCGCTCGCCGCGCTGGAGCTGCTGCACACGTTCGCGCTGGTGCACGACGACGTGATGGACGCGTCCGCGACCCGGCGCGGCCGGCCAGCCGCGCACGTGGTGGTCGCCGCGCAGCACGCCGCCGCCGGCCACCGCGGCGACTCCGGCCGGTTCGGCGAGGCGGTCGCGGTGCTGATCGGCGACCTCTGCATGGTCTGGGCCGACCGGCTGCTCTCCCACACCGCCCTGCCGCCGGCACGCCTGCTCGACGTCCGGCGCTGCTACGACCAGATGCGCGTGGAGACGGTGGCCGGGCAGTACCTGGACGTCCTCGGCGAGAACGACGCGGCGAACTGGTCGGTGGACCGGGCGCTGCGGGTCGCCCGGTACAAGACCGCGAGCTACACCGTGCAGCGGCCGCTGCTCTTCGGCGCGGCGCTGGCGGGTGGCGACGTCGACGGGCCGCTGATCGCCGCGTACACCCGCTACGGGCTGGCCGTCGGCGAGGCGTTCCAGCTCCGCGACGACCTGCTCGGCGTCTACGGCGACTCGGCGACCACCGGGAAGCCGGCCGGCGACGACCTGCGCACCGGGAAGCCGACCGCGCTGCTCATGCTGGCCCGCCACCTGGCCGGCCCGGCGCAGCGCCGCGCGCTCGACCGGATCGGCGCCGGCACCGGCGACGGTGAGATCGCGCGGCTGGCGGAACTGGTCGCCGACACCGGTGCAGTCGACCGCGTCGAGCGGATGATCTCCGACCGGGTCGCCGAGGCGCTGGCCGCCCTCGACAACCCGTCGATCGACCGGACCGCGCGCACCGCGCTGACCGGCCTCGCCGTCGCCACGACGAACCGGCGGGCATGATGGGCAACTTCGCACAAGGAGGTGGTCGCGGCGTGCGCACCGTGAACGGGCGTACCGACCGGGTCGTGGTCGTCGGCGCCGGTCTCGGCGGGCTGGCGTGCGCGCTGCACCTGGCCGGCAGCGGCCGGCAGGTGACGGTGCTCGAACGCGAGCCGGTGCCCGGCGGCCGGGCCGGTCGGCTCACCGTCGACGGGTACGAGTTCGACACCGGCCCCACCGTGCTCACCATGCCCGACCTGATCGCCGAGGCGCTCGGCGCGGTCGGCGAGGAACTGGACGACTGGCTGGACCTGACCCCGCTCGACCCCGCGTACCGGGCGTACTACCCGGACGGCTCGACCCTCGACGTCATCACCGACACCACCCGGATGGCCGCCGAGATCGCGAAGGTCTGCGGGCCCCGCGAGGCCGACGGCTACCTGCGCTTCGTGGACTACGCGCGTGACCTGTGGCGGCTGGAGCGGGCCGACTTCATCGAGCGCAACCTCGACGCGCCGACCGACCTGCTCACCGGCAACCTGCTCAAACTGCTCGCCAACGGCGCGTTCCGCCGGCTCCAGACGAAGATCAACCAGTTCTTCCGGGACCCGCGCACCCAACGGATCTTCTCGTTCCAGGCGATGTACGCCGGGCTCGCCCCGCACGACGCGCTGGCCATCTACGCGGTCATCGCGTACCTCGACTCCGTGGCCGGGGTGTACTTCCCGCGCGGCGGCATCCACGCGGTCTCCCGCGCGATGGCCGGCGCGGCCGAGAAGCACGGCGTGCAGTTCCGGTACGGCACCACGGTCACCCGAGTGGAGACGGCCGGTGACCGCGCCACCGGCGTGCGCACCGCGGAGGGCGAGTTCGTCCCGGCGGACGTGGTGGTGCTCAACCCCGACCTGCCGGTCGCGTACCGGGACCTGCTCCCGCCGGCCCGGCCGCGCCGGCTGACCTACTCGCCGTCCTGCGTGGTCCTGCACGTCGGGTCGACGCGGGATTATGGGAAGATCGCTCACCACAACATCCATTTCGGGCGGTCGTGGCGGGGCACCTTCGACGAGGTCATCCGGCGCGGTGACCTGATGAGCGACCCGTCGCTGCTGGTCACCAACCCCAGCCGGACCGATCCGTCGGTGGCGCCGGCCGGCCGGCACACCTACTACGTGCTGGCGCCGGTGCCCAACCTCGACCGGGCGCCGCTCGACTGGCGGGGTGGCCTCGCCGACCGCTACGCCGACCGGCTGGTGGGGACGCTGGAGGAGCGCGGCTACGTGGGCTTCGGGGACGGCATCGAGGTGCTGCGGACGATCACCCCCGCCGAATGGGCGGCGCAGGGCATGGCCGCCGGCACCCCGTTCGCCTCCGCGCACAGCCTCTTCCAGACCGGCCCGTTCCGCCCGTCCAACCTGCACCGCGGCCTGGGCAACGTGGTCTTCGTCGGCTCCGGCACACAACCCGGCGTCGGCGTGCCGATGGTGCTGATCTCCGGCAAGCTCGCCGCCGCCCGCGTGACGGGAAGCCGCCGGTGACCGCCCGCGAAGCCCACCAGGTCGAGCTGGTGGACGACGCCGGTCGGGCGACCGGTCGGACCACCGTGTCCGCCGCGCACCAGCCGCCGGGGAAGCTGCACCGGGCCTTCTCGGTGCTGCTCGTCGACCCGGCGGGCCGGGTGCTGCTCCAGCGCCGCGCGGCGGTGAAGACCCGCTTCCCCCTGCGGTGGGGCAACTCCTGCTGCGGCCACCCGGGTCCCGGTGAGTCCCTGACCGTCGCCGCCAACCGGCGGCTCGCCGAGGAGCTGGGCGTCGGCCCGGTCGAACTGACCGAGGTCGGGGTGTACGTCTACTACGCCGAGGACCCGGCGACCGGCCGGGTCGAGTTCGAGTACGACCACGTCCTGCGTGGTGTCCTCCCACCGGACACCCCCCTGCACCCGGACCCGGACGAGGTCGCCGAGCTGCGCTGGGTGGACCCCGTCGAGCTGGAAGCCGACCTCGACGCCGACCCGTACGCGTACGCCCCCTGGTTGGGCGGGGTGGTGAACCGCCTCCTGTATCCCGCCGGTCCGGCCGGTTCCGCCGCGCTCCAGCCGGGCGCCTCTGACGCCGCGGAGCGGTCGGGTGGCGGATGAGGCGCTGAGCGCGGGGGCCGTCGCCCGGCGGCTGGGAGTCGCCGTGACGACGCTGCGTACCTGGCACCAGCGATACGGGCTCGGGCCCAGCGAGCACGTCCCGGGGCACCACCGCCGGTACACGCCGGCCGACCTCGCGCGCCTGGAGATCATGCGGCGGCTCACCGCCGAGGGGATCGCCCCGGCCGAGGCTGCCCGCTGGGCCCGCCAGGCGCCCGGCGCCGTGCCGAGTGCCCGCGCGGCCCGCACCCGCGACGGGGGTGGCACCATCCCGGTGGGGCGTGCCGGTCCGGCGGCCCGCGGGTTGGCTCGCGCCGCCATGCGGCTGGACTCGGTCGTCATCAACGAAACGATCGCCCGCACCATCCAGGTCGAGGGGGTCGTCGCCACCTGGGACGGGCTCCTGCGTCCCGTCCTCGTCGGGATCGGCGAACGGCACGCCGCCACGGCCGCACTCATCGAGGTCGAGCACCTCGTGTCCCGGTGCGTCTCGGAGGTGCTGGCCGCGGTCGCCCGCGCCCACGCGCCCGGCGGTCCACCCCGCATCCTGCTCTCCTGCGCCGACGAGGAGCAGCACAGCCTGCCGCTGGAGGCGCTCGGCGCGGCGCTGGCCGAGGCCGGCGTCGCGTACCGGATGCTCGGCGCCCGGGTGCCGGTGGAGGCGCTACTCGAGGCGGTCAACCGGACCGGGCCGGCCGCCGTGGTGATCTGGTCGCACACCCGCGACACCGCCGGCCCCGAGCAGCTCACCGCGTTGCTCGCGGCGCCCCGCCGGCCACTGCTGGTGCTCGCCGCCGGGCCCGGGTGGCGGGCCGAGACGCTGCCGGCGGGGGTCGTCCGGCCGGTCGGCCTCGCCGAGGCGGTCTCGCTCGCGGTGGCCGTCCGAGACTCACTGGACCAGTCGACCAGGGAATAGTCCCACGTCCCGCCCGGCGTCGACGAGGGGCGACCCGGGCCGCGCTCACGCGCTGTGACGTGATCGGTGCGCGACTGTGACGCAGGCCGCTCAGGGGTGTCCGGTGCCGGGAACCGTCACGTAGCCTCCGGGAGGTCCGCCGACCCGCCACCCCCCCTCGGAGCGAACGATGCGCCTACGCGCTCTCCTCGCGTCCGGTCTGGCCCTGGTCGTCCTCAGCGGCGGCTGCGGCGACGGCACCGGACGGCTGCGGGCCGTCACCGGCCCCAGCCCCGTCGCCTCCGGCACCCTTCCCGCCGAGCCGGCACCGACCGCGACACCCCGACCGACCCGCAAGCCCCCCGCGGCCCGGCCCCTGCGTCCGCTGCCGACCACGCTGCCCGCCGGGCTCCAGCGCACCACCGGTGTCAGCGGCGTCGCGCTGACCTTCGACGACGGCCCGGACCCGGTCTGGACCCCCCAGGTGCTCGACCGGCTGCGCGCCGCCCGCGTCACCGCCACCTTCTGCGTGGTGGGTACGCAGGTCCGCCGTCACCCGGACCTGGTCCGCCGCATCGTCGAGGAAGGCCACCAGCTCTGCAACCACAGCTGGAACCACGACGTCGACCTGGGCCGGCGGCCGGTCGCCGAGATCCGGGCCGACCTCCTCCGTACCCAGCGCGCGATCCGGGCGGCGGTCCCCACGGCACGGGTGCCCTTCTATCGCCAGCCGGGCGGACGGTGGACACCCGAGGTCGTGCAGGTCGCCAAGCAGCTCGGGATGCGTTCACTCCACTGGACCGTGGATCCGCAGGACTGGGGGAAGCCGCCGGCGGAGAAGATCAGCGAGCGGGTGCACACCGCCGCCCGGCCCGGCGCGGTCGTCCTGCTGCACGACGGAGGCGGCGACCGGGGCGCGACCCTGGCCGCCTGCTCCCGGATGATCGCCGACCTGAAGACCCGGTACGGGATCATCCGACTCCGCTAGAACGGGTCTGAGCTGCGGTTCCGCGGTCCGCTGCGGCTCCGGCCATACCGGTTTGGTCGACCGGCGGGGCATCACGTATGCTTTCCAAGCCTCCGGCGGGGCCGGATGGGAGCAAGTCCGCTTGAAGTTGCGAGTGTGCAATGATGGCGGGGCCGCCCTCATCGTCTAGCGGCCCAGGACGCCGCCCTTTCAAGGCGGTAGCACGGGTTCGAATCCCGTTGGGGGCACGGTTCGGCTTCGGCCGGGCAAGCTAGGTCCTGTGGAGCAGTCGGAGTGCTCGCCGCCCTGTCAAGGCGGAGGTCGCGGGTTCAAGTCCCGTCAGGACCGCCAGCGCTGACGCCGCGCCATCACGCGCGGCGTTCTGCGTATCGGAGCATGTGACCCTGTTCGGCGGAGACCACGGCGGCCGGGTAGCATGAGCCGAGCACGGCCAGGTAGCTCAGTTGGTACGAGCGTCCGACTGAAAATCGGAAGGTCGGCGGTTCGACCCCGCCCCTGGCCACATAGCCTTTCGCCGGGCTATTAGGGCGGTGACCAGCGGAAACGTGGTCACCGCCCTTTTGTTGCAGCCGTTGAATTCATCGATAGAAGTCCTCCCGACCGTGAGCCCCACGTGAGCCCAGGGCTCACGTGCGTTAGACGCACGTCGCCGATCTAACTGACAGCGACAAGCAGCGGTCTGCTGGCAGTTGTCTACGTCTGTAAACTGGGCCGGCATGCGAGGGGCGTCACTGACGGCAAGAGACGCGGCCGCTTCCGACACCCAACCGGCCAAGGACGGCCCAAGAGCCGAGGCGTCGAATGGACAGGGGTCGACCATGAATCGTGATGAAGCCATCCAGGCGGCACAGGAACCCATCGACTGGTCGGGCGCAGAGGTAGAGACCACGCCCCGCAAAGTGACCATGGTCTACTCAACCCGCCTCCCCGACGACCTTTCGCGATGGCTGGTAGAGGAGGCGAGCCGCCGAGGCACTAACCCATCGGTGATCCTGCGGGAGTTGGTCGCTGAGGGAAAGCGCGCCGCGGCCGAGGACAGGATGATCACCGTCCGCCTGTCGGACCTGCATCGAGCGATCAACCATGCCGCGGACGGAACGGCGCGTGACCGCTAGGGCGACGCGCCCCACGCGGCTTTCTGCCCTTGCGGCGAGACTGCGGCACTCGGCCGTGGCAGGCTGGTACTTGATGGCAAGATCGCAGACGATGCGGGAAGTTGTCGCTACTGCGGAGAGCGTGGCAGGGCTGAGGATGAATAGCCAGGTACTTGCGCAGCCAACCGGTTTGATCGGAGTTGGCTACCAGGGGCGCGATATTGCCAGCTTCGTGAACGGACTCGCCAAGGCGCAGGTCAGTCGGCTCGTGGATGTACGACTGACTCCGTTATCACGTAAACCCGGCTTCAGTAAGACGGCCTTGACGCGCGCGCTTGCCGCCGTAGGCGTCGCGTACGAACACCGCCCTGAGTTGGGTAACCCCAAGAGCAACCGTGCGGGCTTCGCCGGCTCGCCGTCCGAGCTCGCCGAGGCTCGCCATGTCTTCGCCGCGCTACTGAGTCGACCGGAGGCCGCCGGTGCGATCGACGCTCTAGCTGCTGCTGGGGCTGCCGAGCGGGTGGCGGTGCTGTGCTTCGAGGCCGACCAGCACCGCTGCCACCGAGACGTGGTGCTTGCAGAAGCTGCTCGGCGGTCGGTTAGCGCTCGGGGTAGTAGACGCCCAGCACGCTGAAGACGTGCCGTCGTTTGGCCTGGTTGCCGACGTAGAAGGCGACGTCGCGCTTGGGCGCGCACATCATGTCGAGGAACTTTTTCTTCAGTTCACCGCGTGCTTCCTCGTCCGAGCAGTGGCGCAGGCGTCGTTGGAGGGCCACGAACTCCCAGTCCAACAGGCCCTGCTCATGCCCCCGGCAACGCCTGTCCCAGCATCGATAACGGTAGGCGCCACGGAACCTCGGTGCCTCCAGTGGCGTTCGGTCCTGGTCGTCTAGGAGGTCGAGCTGGTTGACGTAGGCGTCGATCTTGCGTTGTTCCTCTTTAGTCCAGCCCTCATGCAGCATGATCTTCAGGTCCCCAACCTCGCGCGGTTGCACCAAGGCCAAGGACTGGCTGTCCGCCGTGTTGCGCGCACCCTGGTTGAGTTGGCACATCGACGGTTCGACGTACGTGTCCAGCCAGGCCCGTCGCTGCTTCCAAGGAGGCAGGCGCCTCTCTCTTACAAGGGTCCCCATTAGCGGCCGCCAACTCTCGCGTCGCTGGTCACCTCCCCGCGCCGGGATGGCGTCGACGCTGACGATGTCGTACTTGTCGAACTTCTCCGTCGAGTCGAGGTAGCGGAAGTTGATCGGGTAGAGACGGACCCATCCCGGATGCTCAAGGTTCGCCCGCACCCCTGCCACGCAAACTGTCTCGCCGTACTTCTCTGACGGGTTTGGTGCGGCTTTGACGGTTATGAGCACACGCAGCCGAACCACTTCGTCGCTTGCCGGCTTGGGATCCAAGTCTTCACCGGACGGGCCGAAGAGTGATAGTTGAGCCACCCGACACCCCCAGATTCCGCGCGATGCTCGGACGCACCTGCATCGATGGCACCACAGACTGTCGTCTTGCGAAAGCGCCGAGTCATTGACTCCTCTCGGCTGAGAGCTCACGCCAACGGCAAGCTGCCGCTTCGTCGTCCGCGGGATTGCGGCGAAGGGCGGTGCACCCAAGCCCCAGTTATGTCGGGTAGCCGACAGGAGCGTGATGGGCACTCGGCCTTGATGCGCGAGGGACGAATAACCTAAATTGGTCATTTCCAACAGGCCGATATCGGTGAAGATCCGCGATGCCGCGTTGCGACAAGAAATGATCATCTCTGGTGTGATACACCCGTTCGTGCGTCACTGGCGGACAGCATCGTCAGTACGGCAACTTCCTGTGACGAGGTGACCAGCGTGCGTCTTGAGTCAGTCCTGGTGTCCGGCTTCCGAAGCTTGGCGCTAGTCGGCCCTATACCGCTGGGGGCGCCCACAATCCTGACAGGTCATAATGACGGGGGAAAGACAGCTACCCTCGATGCAATCGGGTTCCTGCTCGGCCCCTATCCGCTCCACAATGAGGATCGTTCCTTTCTTCGAGCCGCAAGCACGCCAACTAACTCCGCAGAGACCGAACCTTGCGACCCCCTGCCAGGCGCTCAAGACACGTTAATTGATGGCGGGGAGCGGGTTGACCACACCTGGGTCGAAGGCTCATTCACCCTCAGCCCGCTGGAGCAAAGCGAACTGGGCTTGCCCGAAACCGCTCGCATACGCCGGAGCGCCTTCGGCGACTGCTCGCCGATACTCGAAGTCTTCACGAGAGTACCGGCGGATTTGGAGCTGAGAAACCTGCCGGCCAAGAAGATTGCCGACTTGCGGGAGTTGGCGGAGAAGTTCTCCGTTCCAATCAACAAGGCTCCGACCAACAAGCAGGCCTGGCTGGACCTACTGGAACAGTTCACCCTCGAACGGCCTCAGGTCGACGACTGGGTTACCGCTTCGCCGGCCGTCGAGGAGCGGCTGCCACGTCTCCTTCGATTCGGCGGGGAGCAGACCTCGGTCGACACCGCGGTGAAGACGATCTTGAACGCACGGTATAAGGGGCATCTAGAAGACCCAGATCTCAACGTTAGGGTTCGCGAGCTTGAGGCGGAGCTGAGCGAACGCTTGCAGGCGGATGCAACCGAGTTGTGCGAGCACATCAAGCAACGCTGCCCAGACCTCGTCCATGTGGAAGTTCTACCGACAGTCTCCTTCTCCAGCGGCTTCAAGTCCGCGAAGCTTCGCCTCGCTCGAACGGACGGCGAAGCCGTCGCTGTGGATGCTGCCGGGGCCGGCCGAGCCCGCCGGATCAGCTTGGCCGTATGGGAATGGGCTAGCGAGATCCTGAGGAACGAGGCCGCAGCCCCACCCTCCACGTTGGGGGCAGAACCTTCCTCGGATCACGCCCAAGGCGAGAACTCGGATACCCCAGACGGGACCAACTCAGATGTCGTGATCGCCTACGACGAGCCGGATACGCATCTGGACTATCTCCACCAACGCCGAGTAATGCAACTTATCCGGGAACAGTGCGCCCTTCCGCAAGTGCGCATGGTCATTGCTACGCACTCCATGAATTTGATTGACGGTGTTGATATCTCCTCCATTGTTCACCTCACATTGGTTGATGATCGCACCGTTATGGAACGCCTGGCGGACGACTCGGGGCACAAGGAGGTCGACCGCCATCTCTCTGACATCGCTACGGCGCTGGGACTGCGCAACAGCGTATTACTGCACGAGCGGCTATTCGTGGGCGTTGAGGGACCGACGGAGCAGCAAGCATTGCCCGTGCTCTTCCGCTTGGCCGCGGGAATGCCACTGCAGTCCGCCGGGATCGCGCTCTGGGCATGCAACAACAACGAGGGTGCCCTTATGTTTGCGAAGTTCCTCGCAACCCATAACCGACGTGTGGCGCTTGTCATCGATGCGGACAGCCGGGAGAAGCAGAAGATCTTTAGCGACGACAAGATAAAGCAATACGGCCTTGATCCCGACAAAGACAGGTTCATGATTGGCGGCGACGACCGAGAACTGGAGTATCTATTCTCGGATGAACAGTGGGCGACTGCCGCCAATGGGAACTGGCCTAGGACCGACGGGAACGCATGGACCCCGGAGATGATCGCGGAGAAGCGCCAAGAGAAGAAGTTCAGCGACGCTCTACTGCAGGAGTTCAAGACCGAGAGCATGGAGGGACCGCAGCGCAAAGCTGAGATGGTTTACGATCTGGTTGCGACGCTCCAGCGTCCGGAGGACGTCCCAGAGGAGCTACGCGACGTCTTTACTGCGCTGATCGATTTGGCCAATCCGCCCGATGCGTGATGCGCGCCGAGATCGCATGCGCGCGAGACGCTGCTGCGGTGTCGGCGTCGTCCACGGATGCCACCCGGCGCCCTTGGTCCACCGCTGTCCGTGAGAACGTTGCTCGGCGCCACACCACCGACATCCGTTCGGGGCAGGCGCAGTCGCGTGTCGAACCTGGTAGTGCACGGCGGTAGCCATCGCGTACCTCCAAGAGCCGACTAAGTCAAGAATGACACGGCGGTACGACATCTTCTAGCTGTCCAGAAGGATCGATTCTAAGCGCTTCATCGCCAGTAAAGCGGACAAAGACGCTGGAAACGCCGGGAACGTGCTTCCGAAGCGAAGGGGCGATCATCAGGTGCGAGGCAGCTACGGCCTCACGGCACCCATGATGGAGAGCTTCGGGTGCCTCCCTGGTCGGGACCCACTGCGGCGAGGGTGTCCACTAAGCTCAGCCCGCCCGTTGGGTGCTGCGCATCGCGTAGCGACGGGCTGAGCTTAGTGGACCTGTCAAATCGTCGCAGCCGCGTGCCGGGCGTAGGGGACCGCGCTCGACGGACTTTGTAGCTGGATCGGTACAGCCCGTCGACGCCGTGTGCCGCCATCCGGTTGCCGGTGAACAGCCACTCCCGAGGGGCCGCCGCCAACCCGCCACGCTAAGGGGACCTTGACGCAGGCTCGCACGCTGGCGTGCCGGGCGGTGGTGTGCTCAACTTGCCCCGGTCGATGACAGGCGAGGCGACCTACCACAGCCACCCAGACTGCTTCTGTGACGTCGAGGCGCGAATGATGGCGCTGCTCTCGACATCGAACGGGATCGTGAATTGGACGGGACGGCGATGCCACGATCGACCTGGAGTCGCAGCCCTCGCCCAATGGGAGCCGCCTCGAACCTTGGGCGCTCTTCGATCCGCAGGCCTTCCGTGCATCCCCTCCCGTGAGCCCACGGGCTCGCGGGAGGGGATGGAGATGCGCCTCGCCGTCACGTTCTGTAAAGATTGATACATTGCAAAGACGGACAAAGCTACCCGGATGCAGGTCAGGACGTACGTCGAGCACAGACTGAAAATCGGAAGGTCGGCGGTTCGACCCCGCCCCTGGCCACATAGCCTTTCGCCGGGCTACAGAGGTCCCCACCAGCGGAAACGCAGGTGGGGATCTTGCTGTGTGCCCTCATCGGGCAGCTGTTGGCGTTGCCCCTGGCTGACCGCTCTTGGCCTCCGCTGGCCGCCGCCTGTCGCACCCAGATCGCATGCGCCCCCTCCCACCCGGCGGGCCTCAGAGCTGTCTCCGCCGTGAGTCCCACCCAGCGTGGAGCGGCCCAGGGTCCGCTCGGGGCTGCCTGGGAGCGACCGCGCAACCGTCGACCACCGCACGGCTCGGACCCTGGTCTGCCTGCTCTCGAGCCTCGATCGGCGACGATGGGCGGCATGGCTCGGCGGATGAAACTGAAGACGTGCAACGACCTACCCGGGCAGGCAAGGTGACTCAGCGCTCGCAGCACCAGCGGGGCCGGTGCCCCGTCTGTAAACGCCTCGTAGCCCTCACCGCTGACGGAAGAGTTGCGCGGCACAACGGCACCATTCGTGCCTACGCCCCGCCGGAGGAGTGCCCCGGGGGTGGACAGTCGGAGCTGGCTGCGCACGGGTGACGACGTGCGACTGCCCCGGCACATCACCATGCGCGGCTAGCGGCGGAGCAGCGCAAGCGATCCCGCCGCAGTCAGCAGTAGCAGCAGTGACACCGCGAACAGGGCGACTCCGACCGGGAGCTCGCACGGCGGCCTCAGTCGCAACCCTGATGCGGAAATCCGCACCTGGTTGAACGCAACACCGCCCCCCGATGCGGATCGGCTCAGGACGCGACCCCGGCGTCGGACGCCCGATGTGAAGCCCTCTTCGGGGCAGCTGGCGAGCCACGGCGACGCGGACACCGACGATGAGCAACGCCAGGCTGATGACGCCCACCACCAAGCGGACAGCGACCAGCGCCGGTTCCTCGTCAGTCAGGCTCACGCGGCCTCGATTCCGGGCTGCCAAGATCCCTACGCCGCCGCCCTCCGCCCGGTGCTCGTCTCGGCGCTCGGCGAGTGATCTGGCTCACTGATGTCACAACCCGCCGGACCTGCGGTGTCTTGAGGCCGGACCTTGGGAACGAAGGAGAGAGCCATGGCTGGGAACATCGATGTCATCGTGGTCGGCGGCGGATACGCCGGTGTGATGGCGGCCAACCGCCTGACGCGGCGCGACGGCGTGACAGTGACCCTGATCAACCCGCGTCCGGTCTTTGTCGAGCGGATCCGCCTGCACCAGCTGGTCGGCGGTTCGGACGACGCGGTTGTGGACTACCGAAGGATCCTGGCGGGCGGCGTCGGGCTGGTGGTCGACACCGTGACCCGGATCGACACGTCCGGGCGTCGCGTGACCCTGGCGAGCGGCGGCACGCTCGGCTACGACTACCTGATCTACGCCGTGGGCAGCGGCAGCGCCGACCCGAGCGTGCCCGGCGCGGCAGAGCACGCCTACCCGATTTCCACGCTGGAGGAGGCGCGGCGGCTGCAGCCGGTCGTCGACACCGCGCCCGCATCGGCCACGGTGACGGTGGTGGGAGCCGGGCCGACCGGCCTTGAAACCGCTTCCGAGCTGGCGGAGCTGGGCCGGAAGGTGACCCTGGTGTGCGGAAGGGTGCTCGGGCCCTACCTGCATCCCCGGGCCCGACGTTCGGTGGCCGAGCGGCTCACCAGGCTCGGCGTGACCGTGATCGAGGGCCCCGGCGCGACGGTGACGGGCGTGACACGCGATGCCGTCCAACTCGCCGACGGCCGCGAGTTGGGTAGCGGCGTGACCATCTGGACCGCGGGATTCGGCGTGCCGGATCTGGCCGCTCGCAGCGGGCTGAGCACGGATGCCCTGGGGCGCCTGCTCACCGACGAGTCGCTCACGAGCGTGGACGACACACGCGTCGTCGCGGCCGGGGACTCGGCGGCACCGTCGAACCTGCCGGTGCGGATGAGCTGCCAGTCCGCGGTGCAGCTGGGTCCGCAGGCCGCCGAGACGGTGCTGAGCCGGATCGCCGGCGAGCAGCCCGCCGACTTCAACGTCGGGTTCTCCGGCCAGTGCATCAGCCTGGGGCGCCGCGCCGGAATGGTCCAGTACGCCAAGAAGAACGACATCGCGACCGGGGTGTTCTCGGTGGGCGGCCGGACCATGGCGATGCTCAAGGAGACCGTGTGCAGGAGCACCGTCTGGCAGATGGCGCACGAGGCGCGCAGACCCGGCTCGCTCAATCTCTGGTTCAAGGATCGCCAGCGCCAGGAGTTGCGGCGCGCCAAGGGCGGCGAG
Source organism: Micromonospora sp. WMMC415 (assembly GCF_009707425.1). Lineage (GTDB taxonomy): Bacteria > Actinomycetota > Actinomycetes > Mycobacteriales > Micromonosporaceae > Micromonospora. The sequence goes on from NZ_CP046104.1 coordinate 674,110, forward strand.
GCGCCGGCGGTCACCGGCCGGCGGGCTCAAGGATAGGTGCCGAGATGAGCGACCACGCCGGTGACCCGGCGACCGAGACCTTCGTCGCCCACCGAAACCTGCTCTTCACCGTCGCCTACGAGATCCTCGGGTCGGCGGCCGACGCGGAGGACGTGCTGCAGGAGACCTGGCTGCGGTGGGTCAAGGTCGAACTCGATCAGGTACGCGATCAGCGCGCCTACCTGATCCGGATCACCACCCGCCAGTCGCTGAACCGCCTGCGCACCCTGCAGCGGCGCAAGGAGGCGTATGTCGGTCCCTGGCTGCCCGAGCCGCTGCTCACCCCGCCGGACACCGCGGAGGATGTCGAGCTGGCCGAGAGTGTGTCGATGGCGATGATGCTCGTCCTCGAGACGCTCTCGCCGACCGAGCGCGCCGTCTTCGTGCTGCGCGAGGCGTTCGACGTCAGCTACGACGAGATCGCCGCCGCCGTCGGCAAGAGCCCGGCGGCCGTACGCCAGATCGCTCACCGCGCCCGCCGGCACGTCGATGCCCGCCGCCCCCGCACGGTGGTCTCCCCGAGCGAGAGGCGGGCGGCGTTGGAGGCGTTCCAGCGGGCGGTCGAGACCAGCGACCTGCGGGGCCTGCTCGACGTGCTCGCGCCCGACGTGGTCGTGGTCGGCGACGGCGGCGGCGTCAAACAGGCCGCCCTGCGGCCGATCGTCGGCGCGGAGAAGACTGTCCGCATGTTCTTCGGTTCCATGCGGAAGGTCGGAGGCACGCTCACCACCGAAGCGACCGTGATCAACGGCAATCCGGCACTGCTGTTTCGCCTGGACGGGGAGATCGACGGCGTCGCCGCGCTGCGGATCGAGGACGCTCGCGTCACCGGCATCTACTACGTCCGTAACCCGGAGAAGCTGTCCCGGATCGAGTCCGAAACCCCGCTCACCCTACGCTGAGCCGACGTTGAGCAGCTACGTCTGGTTGGAGGCCGGGTGGACAGGTTCATCGAACCCCTCGCCTGGTTGGCGGGGTTACGAGGCTGGCGGCGGCGCGCCTAGTTGCGCCACCTCCCGCCACGCCAACGCCACTGCGGCCAGAACGGCCAGCGGCTTGGCGCGAGCAAGCCGGTTTGACCCAGGAGGGCATCGGGAGCCTGGCCCGGAGAAGCGTCGCATCATGCTGTTCAGGCGCTATCATCGCTTCATGGCGATTGGTTGCGCACCTGGTCTCGAACCTGCGGTGGCGTTGTTCCGGTCCCTCGGTGACCCGACCCGGCTGGCGATCCTGCACCGGCTCGCGTCCGGGGAGGCGCGGGTGGTGGACCTGACCAACGAGCTGGGCCTGGCGCAGTCGACGGTGTCGAAGCACCTGGCCTGTCTTCGTGACTGCCGGCTGGTCGACTACCGGGTCGACGGTCGCCAGTCGTTCTACGCGCTGACCCGACCTGAGCTGCTCGACCTGCTGCGCTCGGCAGAGCAGGTCCTGGCGGCCACCGGTGAGGCCGTAGCCCTCTGCCCGGTCTACGGGACGCCGGCCGGCTCCGCGGCGGGGGCGACCGCGTGAGCACGTCCCTGCTGACTCCGGAGCGTCGGGCGGTGCTGTCCCGGCGCAGCCTGTGGTTGGCCTACGCCACCGCCGGCTACAACCTGATCGAGGGCCTAGTCGCCGTCGCCGCCGGGGCGGCGGCGTCCTCCACGGCTCTGATCGGCTTCGGCCTGGACTCGTTCGTCGAGGTGTCCAGCGCGGCCGTACTCATCTGGCAGTTCCGCTCCCGCGTGCCGGAGGACCGCGAGCGCCGGGCGCTACGGCTGATCGGCCTGTCGTTCTTCGCCCTGGCCGCCTGGGTGACCTTCGACGCCCTCCGCTCGCTTCTCGCTGGCGGCGACGCCGACGCCAGCCCCGCCGGCATCGCTCTGGCCGTGGCGTCGCTGATCGTGATGCCGCTGCTGGTGCGGGCCAAGCGGCGCACCGGCCGGGAGCTCGGCTCCGCCACCGTCATGGCCGACTCCACCCAGACGATGCTGTGCACCTACCTGTCCGCGGTGCTCCTCGTCGGCCTCGCCCTCAACGCCCTGTGGGGCTGGTCCTGGGCCGACCCGATCGCTGGGCTCGTCATCGCTGGCGTCGCGGTGCGGGAAGGCGTGGCGGCGTGGCGCGGCGAGCACTGCGACGACTGCGCACCGCTGCCGGTCTCCGACAACGCCACCGGCCAACCCTCGGGCTGCGCCGACGGCTGCTGCACCGACCGCAAGGCGTAGGAAGAGGATCGACTCCGGATCGGCGGCATGAGGTTTCTCCGGCGGCTGGAAGCCGCGACGCCGGCGGCATGGAGTGGATCAACCGGAGACGACCACCAGGTCACTGGTTTCGGCGTTGGCTGATCCCGCCCTGGATCGCCTCCCACACACTCCGGCCCACCTGTCGCAGGGTCTCGCTGGCCTGCTCGGCCAGCTGTGCGGCGCTCGGCGGCCCCTCGCCCGGCTCCTCCTGCGGTTCCCTGCCCGCTGCCGACTCCCCACCCGGACCGCCCCGACCCGGACCGCCCCGACCCGGACCGCCCTGACCCGGGCCGCCCGGGCCGCCCTGACCCGGGCCACCACCGGGGCCGGGTGCGGTCGGACCGGTCGGACGCCCCTCGCCGGCCGGTTGACCCGTACCGCTCGGACGTCCGGCGGCCTGCTCCCGGAGCGTCCGGTCGGCGACGGCCCCGATCGCCCCGGTCCGCTGACCCAGTTCGTCGGTGGCACCGCCGCCCTCCGGCTCGCCCCGCTCGCCGGCCCCGCGGTCCGCTGCTCCGCCGCCGCGGCCACCCACGCCCTGGCCCACCCCGCCGGCAGTCTGGCCGGCCCCACCAACGGCCCGGCCGGCCGCCTCGCCACCAGGTCGGGTCGCCGCACCGCCGGCACGGGTCGCCTCCGTGACGCCCCTCGCCACCTCGCCGGCACCACGGGCGACGGACCCCGTGGCGCGGACCGCCTCGGCGGGAGCGCCGGAGAGCTGGCGGGCCGTCGCCGCGAGCTGGTCACCGATGACCTGCTGCGCGGCACGGTTCACGTCGTCGATGGAGGCGCTGGCCGTCCCCGACAGGATTTCGAGGATCTGCGGGTTGCGGTCGATCGTGGTCAGCGCGCGGTCGAGGATCTCCACCAGCTTCTCGAGGCGTACCTTGAGCAGCGCCTCCGCCTGCACACCGGTGATGTCCAGCTCGACCTTCCGCAGGTGGACGCGGACCCCGGCGTCGATCTGGAGCAGGTTGGCCAGTCGGGCGCGCAGGGAGAGGTCGGCGTCCAGCCCGTCCACCGCGAGGCGGATCGAGTCGACCGACACCTCCGGCACGTCGAGCAGGACGTCCGGCTCGGAGTCCGCGTCCGGCCGGGTCGTGTCCCGACGGGCCGGCTCGGCGCTCACCCGCCACCGGGTCGGCCCGTCGACGGGCCGGTCCGCGCCCCGCTCCTGCCTCTCGTCACTCATGCTCCCCGCTCCGCTCCACGCACCGGCTGCCAAGGACGGTCGGGCGCGCTTACCCGAATTCCGTCCGCCCATCCCGGCAGGAGACCGGTGTACGCAGCGGCGTCCCGGGGGTGTCCGGAACCGGGCAGCACCACTAAGTCGCACACCCGGGCATCAGCCGGTATGGTCCGGGCCTATGGGACAGGAGATGCCCGATCCGGCCGACATCCGGCAGTACGTCGAACGGTTCTCGCTCCGCAGCTCACTCCTCGTTCCCGCCTCCGACGAGCAGGCGTTCGGGGTGTTCACCGGCGCGATGACCGACTGGTGGGTGACGGAGTACACGTGGTCGGGGCCCGGCCTCCTCACCGAGCTGGGCATGGAACCCCGGGCCGGCGGCATGCTCTACGAGATCGGCCCGTACGGCTTCCGGAACGACTGGGGCCGCGTGCTGACCTGGGACCCGCCCCGGCGGCTCGTCTTCACCTGGCAGATCGGCGCGGACCGCGTCCCGGTCCCCGACCCCTCCCAGGCCAGCGAGGTCGAGGCGCTGTTCCAGCCGGACCCGTCCGGCGGCACCCGGGTGGAGCTGGAGCACCGGCACTTCGACCGGCACGGCACGGCGGCGGAGGGCTACCGCGAGGCACTCACCGCCGGCTGGCACGAGCTGCTCTCCCGCTACGCGAGCGTCGTCGCGAAGCGCGTCGCCGGCTGAGCATCGCCTCAGCGGCCGATACCCGGGCGAGGGCCGGTGCTGACACCGCGACCGCCGAGGTCGGCGCGGTGGCCGGCGGTGGCACCGGAGCGGAACCCGGTCCCGGCCAGCCGCCGCCTCGGGGCCGTACGAAGCCGCGGGTAGACCTCCGCGAGCCGGCGCTGCACCCGGTCGGAGCGGTCGGCCAGGACCAGCGCGACGGAGGGCTCACCCGAGTCGCTCGCCGCCGCCACCTCCGCCGCCCGCAACCGCTCCCCGATCACCTGCGCGAACCCGGCCAGCCAGGACCGCCGGAACGCGGCGGGGTGCTCGTCCGGCGGGACCGGGGTGCCGGCCAGGCCGTGCGCGGCCTGCACCAGCAGTGAGGTGAAGAGAAGGTCGACCCGTTCGAGGTCGCTCGCGAAGCCGAAGAGGTGCATCGCGAAGCCGCTGCCGTGCCGACGGCGTACGCAGCGGCAGCGCAGCGAATCGGCGACGGCCGCGAGCAGGCCCGCCTTGTCCCGGGCGTACGGGGCGACGACCTCGACCACCCGGTCGCCGACCGGGTCGGTGGCCGGGTCGCGGGCGGCCAGCAGCGCACGGTCGACGCCGTAGCGGGCGATCAGCTCGGTCGCCTTGGCCATGAACGCCGCCGACTCGGCGGGTGTGCAGGCCGGGTCCTCCGCCTTCGCCAGCAGCTTGCGGACCTTGCTCAGCATCGCCTCGGACATGTGCACAGGCCCAGGCCTATCACGGACGGCGGACGACGGACGAGGTGACGCGTCAACCCCGCGACGGCGGCACCGGCCGAGGTGTCGCGGCGCCCGCCCCCCGACGGGCGCCGCGCTACCCGGCGCGACTGCGAAGGGTGGCCACCGTCGACCCGGCCAGGGTGAGCAAACAGTCCGGCAGGAGCCCGTCGGCCGCCGCCGCGCCGAACAGCGCCGCGCCGGTGTCGGCGTCGGAGTTGGCGTACGCGCTCACGAAGCGCGCCACCCAGCGGGTGTCGTAGCCGGCCTCGTCGATGCCCGGGAAGTCGAGGGCGCAGGTGCCGGAACCGGTCGGCTGGCCCACCATCGTCGCGGCGAGACACCACGCGACCCCGTACGCGCCGGCCAGGCCCGACCGGTCGACGACGGCGTCGAAGGTGCCGCAGACCGCCTCCCCGTCGCCGGCCAGCGCCGAGCGGAGCACCGCTGCGGCGTCCTCCTGCGTCTGCTGTGGTGAATCGGTCACGCAGGGCACGGTAGGACGGGCCGTCAAGCGCCAGCCGGGCCGTAACTCTCCGTGAGCAAAGGGGCCTACCTGCGGATTGAGGCACGGCCACGGTCCCGCGGGAAAGCCGGGCACGCTAATCTGCGCAGCGGACCTTCGCGGAGGAAGGACGACCATGCTCATCTCACGCGCCTCGCGGGCAGCCACCCTGGCCGCCTGCGCGACGTTCCTGCTCGCCACCAGCGCCTGCGGGACCGACAAGCCCGAAGAGGGCAGCACCAACACCCAGGTGCGCCTCTACGGCACCGACGGCAACATGCTCAACTCCTACGCCGCAGAGCTGAAGGAGCGGGCCGGTCTGGTCGACGGTATGAAGGGCACCACCCCGCTGACGCCGCTGCCGGAGGACTTCAAGCGCCGGCTGCTGGCCGTCGACCCGAACCTGACGGACTTCCTCTACGCGGCGGAGGCGTACGACGCGGTGCTGATCAGCGCGCTCGCCGCGCAGCTGGCCGGTAGCACCGACCCGGCCGCCATCGCTAAGCAGATCGTCGGCGTCACGAACGGCGGGCAGCGCTGCGAGACGGCCGCCAGCTGCCTCGATCTGGCCCGCAAGGGGCAGGACATCGAGTACCGCAGCGTCTCCCTGACCCGGGCCGGCTTCACCGACGCCGGTGAGCCGTCCACGGCCAGCTACGCCACGCTGCACTTCGACGGGCAGCAGATCAACGACGGCAAGACCGAGTTCGTCGGGGCCGGCCTCGAGTCGGGGGCGAGCACCAAGGCTCCGCCGCGGCCGAAGAAGCAGGGCACCGGCGCGGCCGACCGCAACGACGGCTCCCCGCTGGTGCTGGGCGGTCTGCTGCCGAAGACCGGTGACCTCGCGATCGCCAACCCTCCGCTGTCCGCCGGAGCCGCGCTGGCCATCAAGGAGATCAACGCCGCCGGTGGCGCCCTGGGCGACCCGGTCACCTGGATCGACGGTGACGACGGCACCAACCCGGCGGTCGCCAAGGCCACCGTGGCCAGCCACGTCGAGGCCGGCGTACACGTCATCATCGGCGCGGGCGGCTCGGGCATCTCCCGGGAGGTGCTGCCGGACGTGGTGAAGGCCGGCCTGGTCCTGTTCTCCCCGTCGAACACCGACGCCAGCCTGACCGACCTGGACGACAAGGGTCTCTACTTCCGGACGGCCCCGCCGGACAGCCTCCAGGGTCGGGCGCTCGCCGACGTGATCATGCGGGACGGCCCGCAGAAGATCGCCATCGTGGCCCGTAAGGACTCCTACGGTGAGGGCCTGCAGGGCTTCGTCCGGGCCGAGCTGGAGAAGGCCGGCATCGGCGCGGACCGGCTGAAGCTGCTCACGTACGAGCCGCCGGAGGACGCGAAGGCCAAGCCGGTCGACTTCACGTCCGGCGCCCAGGAGATCAAGTCCTTCGGGGCCGACGCCGTCCTGATCATCGGCTTCGGTGAGTCGGCCGCGGTGATCCGTGCGCTCGCCGACGCGGGGGTGCAGCTGCGGCGTTGAGCCGCCGAACGGACCGCGACGGCCGCACCGGGTGAACCGGTGCGGCCGTCTCCGTGTCAGCGGTCGCGGCGGCGTTCCAGGAACTCGGTCATCCGCCGGTGCTTCTCCTCGTCCTCGAAGAGCACCGCCTGGCTGACCAGGTCCAGCTGCGGGTGGGCGGCGGCCGGCGCGTCCACCGCCAGTTTGGTGAGCCGCAGCGCCAGGGCGGAACCCTTCGCCATCTCGTCCAGCAGGCCGTGAGCCGTCGGCAGCAGGTCGGCCGGCTCGGCGACCACCCGGTTGACCAGTCCGATCCGCAGCGCCTCGTCGGCGTCCACCCGCCGGCCGGTGAAGAGCAGCTCCTTGGCCCGCGCCTCCCCGACCAGCGCCGGCAGGCGGTGGGTCGCACCGGCGCCGGCCAGGATCCCCAGCCGCACCTCCGGCTGCCCGAAGACCGCACGGGCCGTGCAGACCCGCAGGTCACACGCGTACGCCAGCTCGGCGCCCCCGCCCAGGGCCGGTCCGTCGACGGCGGCCACGGTCGGCATGGGCAGCGCCCGGATCCGGGCGAACACGGCGGAGTTGATCGCGGCCAGCGCGTCCAGGCGACCCCGCTCCCGGAGCTGCCCGATGTCGGCACCGCCGGCGAAGATGCCCTCCGCGCCGCCGGTGAGCAGCAGCAGCCGGGGGCGCGCCTCCAGCGCGGCGCACAACTCGTGCAGGCTCCGCACCAGGTCGGCGTCGATGGCGTTGCGCTTCTCCGGGCGGTCCAGCGTGGCGACCACCCGGTCGGCGTGCTCCTCGACGCGCAGCCCGGTCACGCCTTGGCCCCGTTCTCCCAGCGGTAGAAGCCCTGCCCGGACTTCTTGCCCAGCCTGCCGGCGGCCACCATCTCCACCAGCAGCGGCGGCGGCGCGAACCGGTCGCCGTACGCGGCCTGGAGGGTACGCGCGATGTCCAGCCGGACGTCCAGGCCGACCAGGTCGGTGAGTTCCAGCGGGCCGACCGGGTGCCGGTATCCGAGCACCATCGCCTTGTCGATGTCGGCCGGGCTCGCGACCCCGTCGGCGACCATCCGGATCGCCTCGAGCCCCAGCGTGACGCCGAGCCGGGAGGTGGCGAAACCGGGCATGTCGCGTACGACGACGGGGTCCTTGCCCAACCGGCCGGCGAGCGCGACGGCCGCGTCGGTGGTCTCCGGCGCGGTGGCCGGGCCGACCACGACCTCGAGCAGCGCCATCGCCCAGACCGGGTTGAAGAAGTGCAGGCCGAGGAAGCGGTCCGGGCTGGCCAGCCCGTCGGCCAGCTCGGCGATCGAGATGCTGGAGGTGTTGCTGCCGAGCAGCGCCGGGCGCAGCGCCTCGGCGTCACGCAGGACGGTCCGCTTGAGGTCGGTCCGCTCCGGTACGGCCTCCACGACGACGTCCGGCCCCTCCGCGACCTCGGCGAGCGCGCCGCGCAGGGTCATCCGCGACCGGTTCGTCGCCGCCTGCTCGGCGGTCAGCCTGCCGCGGCCCACCGCCCGGTCCCACAGCTCGCCCAGGCGGGCCACGGCGGCCTCGCCCCGCGCCCGGTCGACCTCGACCAGTTCCACCGCGTACCCGGCCCCGGCCGCCACGTACGCGATCCCGAGCCCCATCGTGCCGGCCCCGACGACGACACAGCGGTCGTTCATGACGCCTCCCTGCCTCGGGCGGCGCCACGGGGTTCGCCCGCGCCTCTCCGCCTGTTCAACTCGCTCATGCGGCCGACCCTATTAGGGCCTGCGTCGACGTCCCCGGCCGGCCCGCGCCGGCAGGCGTGGCGCCGGGACGGTCCGGGTACTTGTCGGGGCATCGATCGAAGGAGGACGACGAGATGAGCCAGTCACCGGAGACCACGGACGCCGTCGGCCCGGCGGAGACCGTCGAGACGCGCGGGGACGACCGGGTGGACCTGCTGCGCGCGGACACCAACAACGACGGCCGCACCGACGTGTGGGTGGTGGACACCGACGGGGACGGCAGGGCGGACCTGTTCCAGTTCGACACCGACGGCGACGGCACGGTCGACGTGACGATGGTCGACCTGGACGAGGACGGCACCCCGGACACGGTGGTCGACGGCGACGGCGGCCTGCCTCCCGAGCCGCTCCCCCCGACCGTCCAGGTGTGAGGACGCCGTCCTACCGCCCGCGCAGGCGGAGTGTCGCCAGGTAGTACGGGGCGTCCTGGTCGTCGACGTCGGTCAGGCGCCAGGGGCTGTCGTGGACCAGCGCGCCCAGTTCCTCGGCCGAGCACACCAGGTAGTCGAACCAGGGCGTTCCCAGTTCCCGGTAGCGCAGCCGCAGCCGGAGCTGCCCGCCAAGGCGGCCCCGGCGGCGGTTGCGCTCGTGGTATCCGGTGTGCACCGGGTCGCGGGTGCCGTACGGGTCGGTGCCGTGGGCGATGACCTGCGCGCCGGGGCGGGCGAGCGCGGCGAGCGCGGCGAGGAAGCCGGGTGCCCGCTCGCGCCCCTCGATCAGGCCGAGGTTGTTGCCGAGCAGCAGGAAGGTGTCGTAGCGCCGCCCGTCGGCGACGTGCGCGTCGACCGTCCCGTGCACCAGGTCGCGTACGCCCCGGCGGCGGCACACGTCGAGCGCGCCCGCCGAGGTGTCCAGTCCGGTCACCGGTAAGCCCCGCTCCTGGAGCAGCAGCGCGATGCGGCCCGCCCCGACACCCACGTCCAGGGTGGCGCCGCGGGCCCGGTCGACCGCCCGGTGGTCGTACGGCTGCCAGTGCTCCGGCCCCTCGAGGTAGTGCGCCGCCGGAGCACCGTTGACCAGGCCGTCGTCGCGTTCGATGATCTCGATGACCGGGCGGGGCAGTCGGCCGCCCACGAGCGGTCGGGGGCCGACCCCGGTCGCCACGGCGAGGGCGTCGCGCAGCAGTTCCCCGATCACGTCCCCGATGCGCGGCTCGCCGATCACACCCGTCACGTTAGGCGTGTCGCCCGGATCTTCGCCGGGCGGCCCGGGACGGCGATCCAGGAGACACGCCCAACCGCACCGTCGCGCGACCGCAGCGGCCGTATCCTGGCGGCGTGACCACGCTGGACCGCCTCGCGGCGGAGAAGTACATCCTGCTCACGACCTTCCGGAAGGACGGCCGGGAGGTGCCGACGCCGGTGTGGGCGGTCCGCGACGGCGATGCGCTGGCGGTGTGGACGGTGGCCGACTCGGGCAAGGTGAAGCGGATCCGCCGCAGCGGTGACGTGACGGTGGCGCCATGCGATGTCCGCGGCCGGCCGCACGGGCCCTCGGTGCCCGGTCACGCCACGCTGTCCGATCCGGCCGGCACGCGCCGGGTCCGGGCGCTGATCAAGGAGAAGTACCGGCTGCTCGGCCGGCTCACGCTGCTCGGCAGCCGGCTGCGCCGGGGTGAGCAGGGGACGGTCGGCATCCGGGTCACCATCAAGGACTAGGTTCTCCGGCCGGTCGGTCGGCGGCGGGCCCCGGTGCGCTCGGGGAGCGGACGTCGGCCGACACGCGGAAGGGCGGCGGACCGATCGGTCCGCCGCCCTTCGCGCATCGTCTGGTTGACTGTCGGTGCTGGTCAGTCCCCCTGGCGCTGCTGCGGGATCTGCCCCTGCAGCAAGGCCCTGACCTCCGACTCCCGGTACCGACGGTGTCCGCCGAGGGTCCGGATGGCGCTCAGCTTGCCCGCCTTGGCCCACCGGGTCACCGTCTTCGGGTCGACACGGAACATCGACGCCACCTCGGCCGGCGTGAGCAGCGGCTCCGGTTCGTGCGTTCGCGATGCCATGGGTCACTCCTCCACATGTATAGACATCGGCCGGGGTCCCGCCGGCCGACGCGTCTCCCATGGTCCGGCTAGTCCCCGATGTCCGACATGGGCCGAACGGCCGAACGTCCCTAGACGGACGGATGAACCATGCCCGAATTATGCGACTTTTACACGGCAGAAAGTACCTTATTCGGACTCATGATCACGGTTCGTGATGCGTCAACTACGAAGGACCCTCGCGTAATCGTGCAATATGTCGCTAATTGCACCGCTCGAGAAGCTGTACCGCCCGCCAGCGCGCCACCAGCTTGTCGTACGCCGCCGACGCCTCCTCGGCCTCGCCCCGCGACAGCCCGCTGAGACCGGCCGCCACCAGCTCCGGCGAGTCGTCGGCGGCGAGCGTCTCGTCGGAGAGCAGCTCGACCAGCCCGCCGTAGTCCAGTTCCACCACCGACCGCGGGTGGAACTCCTCCAGCCAGCGGGCCGCCTCCTCCACGGCCTCGGTGATCGGCGCCGCACCGACGGACTTGCGCAGCACCGCCAGAGCGCGGGACGCGCGACGGCGGGCCTTGGAGATCTCCGTCCGGTAGCGCAGCGCCCGCCGGCCCGGCCGGGTCACGTGGTGTCGTTCCTCCGCGTCGAAGAGGACGAACCACCGCAGCGGCACCCCCCAGGTGGCGATCTGCTCGTGCACCCGGGGAACGCCGTGTTCCAGCACCCGCGCCCCGCTGCGCCAGTCGTCCACCACCGCCTTGGCCTGCCCGGCCAGCACCGGGGGCACGAAGGCGTCGGCCAGCACCGGCGGTACGCCGTCCCGCGCGCTCAGGGCCGCCTCCGCCACCCGGATGCGCAGGTTCCACGGGCAGACCAGCAGGGTGTCGTCGGTCTCCAGGACGTACGCCTCGTCGGGCAGGTCCGGCAGTCGCGTCCAGCCCGCGCCGAGCGCCTCGATCACCGACGTCCGCTGCCGTCCGGGGCCCTCCACCGGGGCCACGGCGCGTCCCTGCTCGACGTAGCGCCGCCAGTACGACTGACGGTCGCGATCAAAGGCGGTCAGCGGTTCGTACACGCGCAGGTATGAAGCGAAGAGCGACGGCACGGCGCGATCCTCCCACGAGTCGGACACGTAGCCCCGCCCGCACCGCACCGGACGCGCCACGGGCGACCACGGCCGGTCCCGGCCTGCGGACGCCACGCGCCGGGGACGGCGGGACGGCGTCGGCCGATACTAGGCTCAGCGGCACCGGCAGCATCCCGCCGGCGTCCACAGGTCCGCGGCCCACAAGGCCGCACCCCACACCAGGAGCGAGTCATGGGCGTATTCGCCACCACCGACGACCCGGGGTCGACCGGCCACGAACAGGTCGTGTTCTGCCAGGACAAGCAGACCGGCCTCAAGGCGATCATCGGCATCTACTCCACCGCGCTGGGCCCGGCGCTCGGCGGCACCCGGTTCTACCCGTACGCGAGTGAGGAGGCCGCCCTCGCCGACGTGCTCGACCTGTCCCGCGGCATGGCGTACAAGAACGCCCTCGCCGGTCTGGACCTGGGCGGCGGCAAGGCGGTCATCTGGGGTGACCCGGAGCAGGTCAAGAGCGAGGCGCTGCTGCGCGCGTACGGCCGCTTCGTCGAGTCGCTCGGCGGCCGCTACTACACCGCCTGCGACGTCGGCACCTACGTCGCCGACATGGACGTGGTCGCCCGCGAGACCCGGTACGTCACCGGCCGCAGCGTCGAGCACGGCGGCGCGGGTGACTCCTCGGTCCTCACCGCCTGGGGCGTCTTCCAGGGCATGCGCGCCGCCGCCGAGCACGTCTGGGGTGCGCCGACGCTGCACGGGAAGCGGGTCGGCGTGGCCGGCCTGGGCAAGGTCGGCAAGTACCTGGTCGGCCACCTGGTCGACGACGGCGCCGAGGTGGTGGCGACCGACGTCAACCCGAAGGCCCTGGAGTGGGCCCGCACGACCTACCCGCAGGTGACGCTGGCCGACGACGCCGCCGCGCTCGTCGCCGCCGACATCGACGTGTACGCCCCGTGCGCGCTGGGCGGCGCCCTGAACGACGACACGGTGCCGGTACTGCGTGCCAAGGTGGTCGCCGGCGCGGCCAACAACCAGCTCGCCCACCCGGGCATCGAGAAGGTCCTCGCCGACCGCGGCATCCTGTACGCGCCCGACTACGTGGTCAACGCCGGCGGGGTGATCCAGGTCGCCGACGAGATCGAGGGCTTCAACTTCGAGCGGGCCAAGCTGCGGGCCACGAAGATCTACGACACCACGCGGGAGATCCTCCAGCTCGCCGACGCCGAGGGCGTGCCGCCGGCGGTGGCGGCGGACCGGCTGGCCGAGCGCCGGATGGCGGAGGTCGGCCGGCTGCGGACGATCCACCTGCCCTGACCCGGGTCCCGGGGGCGGCGCCAGCCGGTTCCGCCCCCGGCCTCCCGAACCCTGCCGCCGCCGTTAAGCTCTTTTCGAGGCGAATTGTCCGGTGTCACGGGCGCACACGCGATCGGTCCTTACCGGGTACACTGTGTGACGGCTGGACCACCGCGACGCGCGGAGCCGGTCGACGGTAACCCGAGGTGCCGAACGACGGCATCCCCATGTACCGTAAGAGCCACGAGAGATGCCTGACGTCATCGGGGCCCGCCTTCGGGCTGCCCCGCATTCTGTGCGAGGGGGTCGAGCCATGGGGCGCGGCCGTGCTAAGGCCAAGCAGACAAAGGTGGCCCGGGAGTTGAAGTACCACTCCCCGAACACCGACCTCGCCGCCTTGCAGCGAGAACTCGGCGGCAGCCGCAAGTCGGACCACGACTTCGACGACGACTACAAAGAGTATGTCGACGACGATGACGAGGACCACGCGGACGACGACCCGGAGTCCTGGGTCCGTCCCACCCGCTGACCCCCGGTCGCAACTGAGCACGCGGTAAGCCCCGCGTGCTCACGTATGTGCCCGTTCGGCAGCGGCGTCCCGACTGAAAGCCCAGGGGCCGGCCGGACCCCGTCCGGCCGGCCCCTGGCTCGGCGGCCGCCCGTGTTCAGCGCGGGCGGTTGTTCCAGTTGTAGAAGGTCGGGATGTTCTCGAAGTGGTTCCAGGCGCAGACCGCACTGGCACCGTCGCCACCCGCCACCTCCGCACGTTGTCGACGCGCGACCTCGGCCTCCTGGAGCAACGCGGACAGGCTCGGGCCCGCCGCGCGGACGCGGTCGGCGACCTCCTCCAGGGCGACCCCCGTCGCTCGCTCAGGCTGCCGGTGACCGGTGGTCTCTGGCATGCTCCAACACTCCCTCCAGTAGGCGGATCTTGCTGTTGCGGCAGTGTTCGGTCTCCGTACCGTCAAAACGCCCCAGTTCGAAGTAGCGATTGGCGGCGTGACCGCCGCCACAGAATCCGAAGTACGGGCAGGACGTCCGGCAGGCCTCCACACCGGTGAGGAACTCGCCGACCCAGGGCGTCCCCTCGGCGCCGGCGAGGATCTCCGCCAGCGGCGCGACCAGCACGTTGCCACTGCTGAAGTCGCCGTACCGGGGATCGGTGAAGCCGGCCAGCTCGGGCGACAGGACGGTCACCGACCCGTCGTGGCCGACGGTGGGGATCGGGTCCAGCCGGCGGGGCAGCAGATCGTCGGCGGTGCCGTCGAGCACCGCGGCGGCGTACCGCAGCGACCACTCGACCTCGCGCAGATGGATCCGCGGGTCCCGGCGCCAGGCCGCCACCAGTTCTGCCCAGAACGCGGTCACCGCCGCGGGATCGTGGCTGTTGTCCCGCGTGTTGACGCCCTCGGTCTCCTCGATGTTGACGCCCAGCACCTCGGGGCCGAGGTCGAGGAAGTAGTCGTACAGCTCGGTGGCGAGACCGGGCTCCGGGCGGCCCACCACGGCCAGCGCCGAGAAGGGCAGCCCATGCCGGCGCAGTGCCTCCACACCGCGCACGATCCGGTCGTACGCCGGCCGCCCGCCCCGGCCGACCCGGTCACCGTTGCGCTCCCGCGGCCCGTCCACGCTGACGCTCACCCGGACCCGGTGCTCGGCGAAGAACCGGCACCAGTCGTCGTCGATCAGCGTCGCGTTGGTCTGGACGTGGTGCTCGACCTCCGGCCCGAACGGTGCGATCAGCGCTGCGAGGTGCTCCCGGCCGGCAGCGAGGGGCTCACCGCCGTGCCACACCACCGAGAACCGGCCGGCCCGCGCCCACGGGTTGACCGACGCCGCCACCGCCTCCGCCACCGGAACCGGCATGCGCCGGTCGACCGCCCGGAACGGCAGGTAGCAGTACGCGCAGTCGAGGTTGCAGAGGGTGGTGGGCTGCATCACGACGTACGTCGGGACGGTGGCCAGGCCACGCATCCCGCCGATCGACCGTCCCCGAGCAGCCATCGCCCTCCTCTGCCGCGCCTGAGGAGCTGTCCAGGCACAGGCGTGCCCGGCAGCGTTGAGGGTGCCCTTCAGGCTAGGCGGCGATGGCCACTCGGGTGAAGCCCTGATCAGGTGCCCGTACGATCACCAGAGCGTGATCATCCGCGGGTGTGCTGCCCGATCATCTGGACGTTGCCGGAGCCCTCGATGATCTCGCCGGCCTGCCAGGCGTCGACCCCGCGCCCGGTGAGGGTGGCCAGCGCGCGGTCCGCGTCCTCGGCCGAGACGATCGCGAACATGCCGACGCCCATGTTGAACGTCGCTTCCATCTCCGGGTCCTCGATCCGGCCCTTGGACTGCACCAGGTCGAAGATCGGCTGCGGCTTCCACGTGGAGCGGTTGACCACCGCGTCGACGTGCTCCGGCAGGATCCGGACCAGGTTGCCCGGGATGCCGCCGCCGGTGACGTGCGCGAGGGCCCGCACCTCCGCCTCGGCGATCAGCTTCAGGCAGTCCTGCGCGTAGATCTTCGTCGGGGTCAGCAGCTCCTCGCCGAGCGTGCGCTGGCGGCCGAAGTCCTCGATGACCACGTCGAGCCGCATCCGGCCGGCGCCGAGCAGGACGTGCCGGACCAGCGAGTACCCGTTGGAGTGCAGGCCGGACGACCGCATCGCGATCACGACGTCGCCCACCTCGACCCGCTCCGAGCTGAGGATCTCGCTCTCCTCCACCACGCCGACGCCGGTGGCGGAGATGTCGTACTCGTCCGGGCGGAGCACGCCCGGGTGCTCGGCGGTCTCGCCGCCCAGCAGCGCGCAGCCCGCGTACCGGCAGCCGTCGGCGATGCCGGCGCCGATCTCGGCGACCTTGTCCGGGACGACCTCGCCGGTGGCGATGTAGTCCAGCAGGAACAGCGGCTCGGCGCCGCAGGCCACCAGGTCGTCCACCACCATCGCGACCAGGTCGATGCCGACCGTGTCGTGGATGTCCATCTGCTGCGCGATGACCAGCTTGGTGCCCACGCCGTCGGTGGACGAGGCGAGGATCGGGTTCTTGTACTTCTGCGTGTCCAGCCGGAACAGGCCGGCGAAGCCGCCCAGGTCACCCATCACCTCGGGCCGCCGGGTCTGCTTGACCTTGGACTTCAGCAGCTCGACCGCCCGGTCACCCGCCTCGATCGAGACCCCGGCGTCCGCGTACGAGACCGCGCGTTTGCGCGCCGGGCGGCCGGTGCCGGCCGTCCAGGGCTGGCGGTCGCCGCCAGCGCCGGTCGGGCTGCTTCCTGCGCCGCTGCGCTCGGACACGTGCGTCACGGTTCTCCCCTTTGGTGGTTCCGATGCGGACCGGCGCCGGCCGGGCCGCACCCGGTGGTGCTACGGGTGGTGGGTGCTTACGACGACCGGAAGGCCGCGCTGCTCGGAGGTCTCGGCGGTGACCCGCCGGCCGACCCCCTCCAGGACGTGCTTCCCGATCAGGTTCGCGGCGGGCAGCTCGATCGGGTACTCGCCGTCGAAGCAGGCCCGGCAGAGTCGGCTCTTCGGCTGTTCGGTGGCCGCGATGAGGCCGGTGAGCGAGACGTACCCGAGGGTGTCGGCGCCGATCGACCGGCGGACTCCCTCGTTGTCCAGCCCGTTGGCGAGCAGCTCGGCCCGGGTGGCGAAGTCGATGCCGTAGAAGCACGGCCAGGTCACCGGCGGGGAGGAGATGCGGACGTGCACCTCCAGCGCGCCGGCCTCGCGGAGCATCCGCACGATGGCCCGCTGGGTGTTGCCACGGACGATGGAGTCGTCGACCACGACCAGCCGCTTGCCGCGTACGTTCTCGCGGAGCGGGTTGAGCTTGAGCCGGATGCCGAGCTGGCGCAGCGTCTGTGACGGCTGGATGAAGGTCCGCCCGACGTACGGGTTCTTCACCAGGCCGGCGCCGTACGTGATGCCGGACTCGGCGGCGTAGCCGATGGCGGCCGGCGTGCCGGACTCCGGCACGGGGATCACCAGGTCGGCCTCGACCGGGTGTTCCTTGGCGAGCTGACGGCCGATCTGCACCCGCGCCGCGTGGACGTTGCGGCCGGCGATGGTGGCGTCCGGACGTGCGATGTAGACGTACTCGAAGAGGCAGCCCTTGGGCTCCGGCGGCGCGAACCGCGTGGAGCGCAGCCCGTCCTCGTCGATCGCGATCAGCTCCCCGGGCTCGACCTCTCGGACCACGCTCGCGCCGACGATGTCCAGTGCGGCGGTCTCGCTGGCGACCACCCAGCCGCGCTCCAGCCGGCCGAGCACCAGCGGGCGGACGCCGTGCGGGTCGCGGGCGGCGTACAGCGTCGACTCGTCCATGAAGACGAAGCTGAACGCGCCGCGCAGCCGCGGCAGCACCTCCAGCGCGGCGGCCTCGACCGACAGGTCCGGCCGGCTGGCGAGCAGCATCGTCACGAGGGAGGTGTCGTTGGTGGCGCCGTCGGCGACCAGCCCTCGCTCGCCGACCTCCCGCTGGAGGTCGGCGGTGTTGACCAGGTTGCCGTTGTGGGCCAGCGCGATCGTCGTGCCGGAGGTGGTGGACCGGATCGTCGGCTGGGCGTTCTCCCAGTTCGAGGCGCCGGTCGTCGAGTAGCGGGCGTGGCCGATGGCGACGTGCCCACGCAGGCTGGCCAGGGTCGGCTCGTCGAAGACCTGGGCGACCAGGCCGAGGTCCTTGTAGACCACCACGCCCGAGCCGTCGCTGACCGCGATGCCGGCCGCCTCCTGCCCCCGGTGCTGCAACGCGTACAGCCCGAAGTACGTCAGGTTGGCGACCTCCTCGCCGGGCGCCCAGACGCCGAAGACGCCACACGCGTCCTGGGGGCCGGGACGTTGGGGATCAAGGTCGTGGCTCAGCCGGCCATCGCCTCGGGGCACCTGCCGCTCCCTCATGCTGGACTGGCCTCGCGGGATCGCGGGATCCGCACTGTTCGGCCGGGACCACTGTCGTCGCCTGACAGTGTACGCGAACCCGAAGCGACACAGAAAGTCACGAAATGGCTGCGGGCCGTCACCGGACGCCGATCATCGTCGCAGCTAGAGCGGCAGGTACGGGGAAAGGTCCGCCCGGGTCCCGCTCACCCGCACGCGACCCTCCGTGACCGCCTCGGCCCAGTCGAGGCGACCGGTGGCGACCCGCAGCCAGGTCTCCGGGTCCATTTCCACCACGTTCGGCGGGGTGCCACGGGTGTGTCGAGGACCCAAAACGCACTGAACTGCACCGTAAGGTGGGACACGCACCTCCACCGATCGGCCGGGGGCGCGCTCCGCGAGGGCGGTCAACAGGGCACGGACCGCCCCTCGGTACACCGACCGATCAGGCGTGCGCCCCTCGTCGAGCGCCGACAACGCCGCCGCGACCGCGGCGGACTTAACGTGCGGAGAGGACACGACGGGACGATACGACCCACGCGCAGCGCGCATCACGCCGGCCCTGGGTCGCGCTGATCCGGTCAGACAAGGCATAGTTGCCGACGGCGTATTCGTACCGTGATGATTCCCGGCCCGGCGCCCGCCGGCCGTGGAGGGTAAGTCAGTCCGGAAGGGCGGTGGACGTGTCAACACACCGACGTGCCTGGAAGCAGCGGGCCGGTGTGGTCGTGGCGCTGGTTGTCGGCGCCCTGCTCACCGTCCCCCCCACCCCCGCGTTCGCGGCTGACGTGGCGGTCACCCCCGGCTCGGTCACCGTCAACGCCGGCAGCGACGCCACGGTCACTGTCACCGTCACGCCGCGCAACAACGACGAGACCGCTCGGATCAGCCTCTCCGGGCTGCCCTCCGGCGTCACCTGCTCCCGCGGGTGCGACGAGCTCCGCTTCAACCCGCCGAACCTGCCCAAGTCGCAACTGGTGACGATCAAGGCGAACGACAACGCCACCGACGCCAACGTCACGGTCACCGTCGCGGTCGAGGCCGACTCGGGTCCCGGCACGGCCACGTTCCAGCTCAGCGTCAAGGGCAAGGCCGCCCCGGAGCCGACGCAGGCGCAGACCGTGAAGTCGATTTCCGGCAAGGTGGTCAACCAGGGCGGCGAAGCGGTGCCGAACGCCTACGTGGCCCTCAAGGACGCGAAGGGCGGCAGCTTCGACACCATCGCCGACGGAAATGGCAACTTCCGCTTCACCGGCACCACCAGCAAGCCCATCGCTCCCGGCCGCATCGACATCGGCGCGAGCTTCGACAACGTCACCACCACGAAAAGCTTGAACGCCTCTGCCGGGCAGTCCATCACCGGCCAACGGCTCACCCTCGCGATCAAGGCCGAGACGACGCCGAGCGCCACGCCGTCGGCGTCCGTGGAGGCGGCACCCACCGAGGAGGTGACCGAGGAGGTCACCGAGGAGTCGGCCGACGCCGCGGCGGCCGCCCCGACCAACGCCAGCAACGCGGACTCGGGCGGCATGGGCTCGCTGCTGATCATCCTGCTGGGCGGTCTCCTCGTCGCCGCCGGTGTCGGCACGATCGTGCTGCTCTGGATGCGGCGCAAGGAGAACGGTGAAGACGCCGAGGACGGCCCGGCCGCTGCCGCCGGCGCCGTGCCCGCCGCCCGGGGCGCGTACCGCGGGGCCGAGGACCACACCCGTGTGGTCAACCCGGCCGGGGCGGCTCCCACGATGGTCGGCGGCGCCGGTCTCGGCGACGCCCCGACGATGATGCACCGCCCGGTGGTCGACGACGTCCCGCCGGACCCGTACGGCGCTCCCCCACAGCCGTACGGCGCTCCCGCCGGCCAGGGCGGCGGTTGGGCCGGCAGCGGCTACGGCGACGAGCCCGCCGCGCCGGCCGGCTACGGCGCCGGCGGCTACGGCAACGCGCCGTCCTCGGGCGGCGGCTACGGCAATGCGCCGTCGTCCGGTGGCGGCTACGGCAACGCGCCGTCCTCCGGTGGCGGCTACGGCAACGCGTCCGGTGGCGGATACGGCGGCAACGACTACGGCGCCCCCGCCGGCGCCGCGGCCGGGGCGGGCTACCCACCGGCTACGGGCGGCGCGCCCGGCTACGGCGAGCGGTACGACGAGCCGACCGGCCGCTACCAGGGCGACGCCACGCAGTACCCGGCACCGGCCGACCCGTACGCGACCGGCATGTACCAGCAGGACGGCGGCTACGGCCAGGCCGACTCCGCGCCCTACGGCCAGGCCGACTCCGCGCCCTACGGCCGGGCCGGCGAGCCGACCGGCGGGTACGACCAGCGCGGCGGCTACGACCAGGGCGGCTACAGCAGCGGCGGGTACGGCCAGCAGGGCGGCTACGGCCAGGAGCCCCCGGCCGCCCAGCGCGGTGGCTACGACGACCGCGGCGGGTACGACGACCGCGGCGGCTACGACCAGGGCGGCTACAGCAGCGGCGGGTACGGCCAGCAGGGCGGCTACGGCCAGGAGCCCCCGGCCGCCCAGCGCGGCGGCTACGACGACCGCGGCGGCTACGACCAGGGCGGCTACGGTGGCGGCGGGTACGGCGACCCGGCGCAGGCCGGCCGGGGCCGACCCGACGGCCCGCCGCAGGACCGCGGCGGTCGCCGCCTGGACTGGCTGGACGACTGACACCGGAACACGACGAACGCTGAGGGGCCGTCCGGCATCGGACGGCCCCTCCCTCGTCTCCGGCACGGTCGGCTATCTGCGAGGTGGTGCTGGACCGCGCACATCGTCGACGGTCCGGCCCCAACGTGATCGGTACGACGACGCCTGGAAGACATTCGTGCCCTTTGCTCTGCTTCACCGGACGCAATGGTTTTCTGGCATTTCCGTTGCGTAGGTTGAAGCAGAGCAAAGGGCGCGCGCATGACATGCGGCGCTCGGCCGGTGGCATCGGCTGGCACGGGCGAGCAGAGATCCCGGGAAGGAGGGCGCGGGATCCGGCGGACCGTGGCAGCCGCCGAGCGGTGCAGGCTGCGGTACCGGTCAGGCGCGGGTGAAGACGCCCTGGCGGAGCACCGGCACGACGCCCGAGACGCCGACCTCCACGGCGATCTCCACGTCCTCGGCGAATCCGCCCTCGGCCAGTTCCCGACCGGAGACGCAGCCCCGGACGGCCGCCGGGACGTCCGGTGTGCTGGCGAGTGCGGCGAGCGCCATGGCCGCCTCGACGGACAGGCCGCCCGGCACCCCGGACAGCGCGTCGAGGACGCAGGCGGCACCGAGCTGATCCTCCACGGAGGGGCGCAGCGACCCGTCCGACCAGCGCTCCCCGGCGGCGACGACGCCGATCGGCGCGTCCGTCGAGCCGTACCCCTGGTGGCGGAGCCACCGCCCGACGGCGCGGGCGTTGCGCAGGCAGGCCGCGACGACCGGCAGGCCGGTGGCGCTCGCGGCGGCGCTGATGGCCGAGCCGTTCGGTGAGGGCAGGACCAGGTCGGCGACGGCCGGCGCGGTGCGCAGGGCCGCCGGCGACAGTGACCACGGATGGTCCGGGGTGGTGCGTCGGCGGCCGACCGCGGCGACGGCGCCGACGCGGACGGCGTACTCGGCGGCCTGCTCGCCCCACGGGAACGGGTGGACCCGCATGCCCCGGGAGACGGCCACCTCCACGGCGGTGGTGAACGAGAGCACGTCCACCACCACCAGGACCGCGCAGACGCGGCCGAACTCGGCCGCCCCCGCCAACCCCCACTCGAACCGGGCGCCCGATCCGGGCTGGGAGTGGACGGCGGCGGCCAACACCTCAGCGCTCGTCGGGAGCGGGGGGCTGCTCGGAGTCACCGGAGCCCGGGTCGGACGCCTCGGTGGCGTCGCCGGCCGTCGCCCGCTCCTCGGCCGTCTCGGTCGGCGGGGTCGCGATCACGCCACCGGGCGAAGCGACACCGCCCGACGGCTCCCCGGGCTCGACGATCGGCTCGGGTGCGCCGGTCACCGGGTCCGGGCCGGACGAGGCGATCGGCTCGCTCACGACCTCGGCCGGGTCGACCGGCTCGGCGTCGGTCGCGGTGGCCAGGGGCACCGCCTCGACGGCGCCGGCCACGCCGGCCGCCGGGGCGTCCACCTCCAGGATCTCCGACCCACCGAAAAGGCGGGGCAGGGTGGCGGTGTGGGCGGCGTGCAGCTCGTCCAGGCCGATCCGGAACTGGCCGTGCACCTCCAGCGCACCGCCGGCCGGGTCGGTGACACCGATCAGCTCGACCGGTACGCCGTGCTCGGCGGCCAGCGCGGTGAACGCCTTCTCGTGCCCGCGCGGCACCGAGACCAGCGCACGGCCGGCGGACTCGCTGAACAGGAAGACGAACGGCATCGATCCGCTCTCGAACCGCTCCGGCACGGCGATCCGGGCCCCGACGCCCCGCCGCAGGCAGGACTCGACCAGGCTCTGCGCGAGACCGCCGTCGGACAGGTCGTGCGCGGAGCTGAGGTGTCCGACCCGCGCGGCCTCCGCCATCAGGTCGGCGAGCGCCCGCTCGCGGGCGAGGTCGACCTGCGGGGGTACGCCGCCGAGGTGCTCGTGGGTCACCCACGCCCACTCGGAGCCGGACAGCTCCACGTGGGTCTCGCCGAGCAGGTAGATCTGGTCGTGGTCGCCGCCGCCGCGCGGGACGAAGCCCATCGACACCCGATCGGCGACGTTGTCCAGCACGCCCAGCACGCCCACCACCGGGGTCGGGTGGATGGCGGCGGCACCGGTCTGGTTGTAGAAGCTGACGTTGCCGCCAGTCACCGGGATGCCCAGCTCGGCGCAGCCGTCGGCCAGGCCGCGGACGGCCTCGGCGAACTGCCACATCACGCCCGGGTCCTCGGGCGAGCCGAAGTTGAGGCAGTCGGTGACGGCGATCGGCTTCGCGCCGGTCACGGCCACGTTCCGGTACGCCTCGGCCAGCGCGAGCTTGGCGCCGTGGTACGGGTCGAGGCGCGCGTACCGGCCGTTACCGTCGACGGACAGGGCGACGCCGAGGCCGGTGCGCTCGTCGATCCGGATCACGCCGGAGTCCTCCGGCTGGGCGAGCACGGTGTTGCCCAGGACGTACCGGTCGTACTGCTCGGTGACCCAGGTCTTGTCGGCCAGGTTGGGCGACGCGATCATCCGCAGGACGGTCTCCCGCAGCGCCTCCGGGTCGCTCGGCCGGGGCAGCGTCTCCGCGCGGTCGGCCTGGAGCAGGATCAGGTCGGCCGGCTCGCGCATCGGGCGGGCGTACACCGGGCCGTCGTCCACCAGCGAGCCCGGCGGCACGTCGACCACCAGGTGGTCCCGCCAGGTGATGACCAGGCGGCCCGGCTGACCGTCCGGCGCCGGCGGGGTGACCTCGCCGATCGCGGTGGCCCAGACGCCCCACTTCTCGGCGGTCTTGAGCACGGCCTCCAGCTTGTCCGGCTCGACGACCAGCAACATCCGCTCCTGGGACTCGCTGGCCAGGATCTCGTGCGGCTCCATCGAGGGCTCGCGCAGCGGCACCCGCTCCAGCCAGACCCGCATGCCGGTGCCGGCCGCGGCGGCGGTCTCGGTGAGCGCGCAGGTGAGGCCGGCACCGCCCAGATCCTGGATGCCGGCGACCAGCTGGGCGTCGTACAGCTCCAGGCACGCCTCGATCAGGAGCTTCTCCATGAACGGGTCGCCGACCTGCACCGACGGGCGGCGCTGCTCGCTGCCCTCGTCGAAGGTGGCGCTGGCCAGCACCGACACGCCGCCGATGCCGTCCCGGCCGGTCTTCGCGCCCATCAGCACGACGACGTTGCCGGGGCCGACGGCGGCCTTGTTCTGCAGGCGGCTGACCGGCAACACGCCGAGGCAGAGCGCGTTGACCAGCGGGTTGCCCTGATAGCAGGGGTCGAAGACCACCTCGCCGCCGATGTTGGGCAGGCCGAGGCAGTTGCCGTAGCCGCCCACGCCGGCGACCACGCCGGGCAGGACGCGGGCGGTGTCCGGGTGGTCGGCCGCACCGAAGCGCAACGGGTCCATCACCGCGACCGGGCGGGCGCCCATGGCGAGGATGTCCCGGACGATGCCGCCGACGCCGGTCGCGGCGCCCTGGTACGGCTCGACGAAGCTCGGGTGGTTGTGCGACTCGACCTTGAAGGTCACCGCCAGCTCGTCGGAGACCCGGACCACGCCGGCGTTCTCGCCGATGCCGGCGAGCATCCGGTCGCTCGGCGGCGCCTTCTCCTGGAACTGGCGCAGGTGCACCTTGCTGGACTTGTAGGAGCAGTGCTCGCTCCACATGATCGAGTACATCGCGAGCTCGGCCTGCGTGGGCCGGCGGCCGAGGATCTGCCGGATCCGCTCGTACTCGTCGTCCCGCAGGCCCAGCTCGGTGTACGGCTGGAGCTCACCGGGCGTGCCGCCGGCGCGGGGGACGGTGTCCACGCCGTCGGCCCAGTCGGCGGGCACGGCTTCCCCGGCCGGCGCTGCGGGCGCGGCCGGAATGGCGTCCGAGGTCTCCCGGACCGGGTCCTGGGTGGTCATGAGCTCTCCTCGCTGCGCTCAGGGCCGCCCGTCGGGCGGGTGAGCCGACCGATGATGCCGCGCACGGTCACGCCGGGGCCCCCACCAGGTGCTTGAGCACCGAGGTGAAGAAGCCGAGGCCGTCCAGGGAGGGGCCGGTGAGCGCCTCCACCGCGTGCTCCGGGTGCGGCATGATGCCGACCACGTTGCCGGCGGCGTTGGTGATGGCGGCGATGTCGCGCTGGGACCCGTTGGGGTTGCCCCCGACGTAGCGGGCGACGACCCGGCCCTCGGCCTCGAGCTGGTCCAGCGTCGCGGTGTCGGCGACGTAGCAGCCCTCGCCGTTCTTGACCGGGATGAGCACCTCCTGGCCGGGCTGGAACGCGTTCGTCCACGCGGTGCCGGCCGACTCGATCCGGAGGACCTGGTCGCGGTTGCGGAAGTGCAGGTGCTGGTTGCGGGTCAGCGCGCCGGGCAGCAGGTGGGCCTCGCAGAGGACCTGGAAGCCGTTGCAGATGCCGAGCACCGGCAGGCCGCCCCGGGCGGCGTCCACGATCGTCTCCATGACCGGGGCGAACCGGGCGATCGCACCGCACCGCAGGTAGTCGCCGTAGGAGAAGCCGCCGGGCAGGACGACCGCGTCCACCCCGTGCAGCTGCGGGTCACCGTGCCAGAGGCGGACCGGCTCGGCTCCGGCGATCCGGACGGCCCGGGCGGCGTCCCCGTCGTCGAGCGATCCGGGGAACGTGACCACACCGACCCGGGCGGTCACGAGCGGGCGTCCACGGTCTCGTCGGCCTCGACCAGGCGGACGGTGAAGTCCTCGATGACCGGGTTGGCGAGCAACTTGTCGGCGATCTCCCGAGCGCGGTCCAGGTCCGGTTCACCGGTGAACTCGATCTCGATCCGCCTGCCGATCCGGACGGAGGCGACGTCGCTGACGCCGAGCCGGGGCAGCGCGTTTGCGACGGCCTGGCCCTGCGGATCGAGGATCTCGGGCTTGAGCATGACGTCGACGACGACGCGAGGCACTGGGCACTCCTGACTGTGTACGCAGTTGGGTGCCGACCCACTACGGGCGAGCGCAGCCAGCCTACCTGGCAGATGCCGCCTCGGACGCACCGGCCGTACGCGGTTCAGGCAGTGATCGACATTGTCAGCGCGGGGGGCCGGAGACCGATGCGGGTTCGTTGCCGTCCCGATGCGGTTCCGTTGCCGTCCGACCCCGTTCGCCCGCCTTTGCCCGGTCGGGCATCACGCCATGATTCAATTGATGGTTTTCGATGAAACACTTGTGAACCACATCTCAGAGCCCTACCGTACATCGTCAGATGTCGATGGAAGTCCCCGGCCGGCGAGCCACCCGAGCCGTCGGCCGGCAGGCCGGACCCGGTGAACCCGGGCCAACCCCGAAGGAGCCCTCACATGCGCATCCGATCCCTGGTCGCGGTCCTCGCCACCGCGGTGGCCGGCGTGCTCGGCGCCAGCTCCGGCGCCGTCGCCAACCCGACACCCACGCCCTACATCATCGGGGGTGGCTACGTCTCGTCGGCGCCGTGGGCCGCCGCGGTGTTCAGCAACGGCTCGTTCACCTGCTCGGGCACGATCATCGCCCCGCAGTGGGTGCTCACCGCCCGGCACTGCCTCGGCGGGACGATGTCCGTCCGGGTCGGCAGCGTCTACCGCTCCTCCGGCGGCGTCACCCGCACCGTGAGCGCCACCTACGGCCGGTACGACCTGGCCCTGATGCGGCTGTCCAGCTCGGTGAGCACCAGCTACGTCACGCTCGCCAGCAGCAACCCGCCGATCGGCTCGACGAACTCGATCTACGGCTGGGGCATGACCTGCTACAGCGGCTGCTCCGCCTCCAGCCAGCTCAAGACCGCCAGCGTCCGGGTCACCAGCAACAGCGCCAGCGACGCGTACGGCGGGCAGGCCATCCGGAGCACCCGGATCAACGGCAACGCGTGGCGGGGCGACTCGGGCGGCCCGCAGTTCTACAACGGCCGCCAGGTGGGCGTCGCCTCGACCGCCGACGGCTCCAGCATCCAGAACTACGGCAGTGTCGCGTACAACCGGGCCTGGATCACCTCGGTGGCCGGTGTCTGACGGTTAGCGCCTCGGGCGGCGCGGATGGTCGGCGGAGCGCCGGCCGTCCGCGCCGCGCGGTTTTTCAGCATCCGACCAGGTGAACAGGGCTCACGTTGGGCCCCACGATCGGCTGACAGCATCGGAAACGTGCTGGTCGTGACGACGGATCAACTTCCCGGCTACGAGATCCGCCAGATCCTCGGCGAGGTGGTCTCCTCGATGGCCAGGACGCGGAACCCGTACCGCGAGGGCGTGAAGAATCTGCGCGGCGGCGCGTACGACCCGATGGCGCCGGACAACCTGACCCGCTGGCGCACCGACTCGGTGGCCCGGCTCGGTGAGGAGGCCCGCCGGCTGGGCGCGAACGCGGTGATCGGCATGCGGTTCGACAGTCGGGACTGCGGCGAGATGTGGATGGAGATCTGCGCGTACGGCACGGCGGTGATCGTCGTACCCAAGGTTCCCGACGTCATGCCCCCCGACCAGCCGCTGGTCGCCGCGGAGACGGCCCACGAGGGCGAGTTCGCGGAGGAGCCGGGCGGCATCGCCGAACCGGCCAGCGCCCCGAACCTCCGCACAGCCGCCGAAACCCCCACCCGCGATTCCTGACCCCCACCCCACCCCACCCCACCCCACCCACCCCAACGGCGTTGATCATGAAGTTAGCGGGTGGTTTGGAGATCGACTCACCCGCTAACTTCATGATCAACCGGGAAGGGCGGGTGGGGGCCGGGAAGGGCGGGTGGGGGCCGGGAAGGGTGGGGTGGGGTGGGGTGGGGTCAGAGGATCGGGGGTGGGGTGTAGGTGGCCGCCTGCGGGTGGGCGGCCGCCACCTCGGATACGCGGGTGACCACCGCCTGGACCTGGGCCGGGGCGGCGCCGACGAAGGCCCGCCGGTCGGCGACCAGTTCGTCGATCTCGGCCCGGTTCAGGCCCAACCGGCCGTCCGCCGCGAGGCGGTCGAAGAGGTCGTTCTCGGGGGCGCCCTTCTCCCGCATGGCGAGGGCGACGGCGACCGCGTGCTCCTTGATCACCTCGTGGGCAACCTCGCGACCCACACCCCGCCGGACCGCCGCCACCAGGATCTTGGTGGTGGCCAGGAACGGCAGGAAGCGCTCCAGCTCACGGTTGATCACCGCCGGGTACGCCCCGAACTCGTCCAGCACGGTGAGGAACGTCTGGAACAGCCCGTCGGCGGCGAAGAAGGCGTCCGGCAGGGCCACCCGGCGCACCACCGAGCAGGACACGTCGCCCTCGTTCCACTGGTCGCCGGCCAGCTCGCCGACCATCGACAGGTAACCCCGGATGATCACCGCGAAGCCGTTGACCCGCTCCGACGAGCGGGTGTTCATCTTGTGCGGCATAGCGCTGGACCCGACCTGACCCGGCTGGAAGCCCTCGGTGGCCAGCTCCTGGCCGACCATCAGGCGGATCGTGGTCGCCAGCGACGACGGCCCGGCCGCGACCTGCGCCAACGCGGAGAGCACGTCGAAGTCGAGCGAGCGCGGGTAGACCTGCCCGACGCTGTTCAGCACCCGGTTGAAGCCGAGGTGCTCGGCGACCCGCCGCTCCAGCTCGGCGACCTTGTCGGCGTCGCCGTCGAACAGGTCGAGCTGGTCGGCGGCGGTGCCCACCGGGCCCTTGATCCCCCGCAGCGGGTACCGGCCGATCAGGTCGTCCAGCCGCTCGTACGCGATCAGCAGCTCCTCGGCGGCCGACGCGAAGCGCTTGCCCAGCGTGGTCGCCTGCGCCGCGACGTTGTGCGAACGACCGGTCATGACCAGGTCGGAATGCTCGACGGCGAGTCGGGCGAGGCGGGCCAGGGTGGCGACCACCCGGTCCCGGATCAGCTCCAACGACGCCCGCACCTGGAGCTGCTCCATGTTCTCCGTGAGGTCCCGGGAGGTCATCCCCTTGTGCACGTGCTCGTGCCCGGCGAGGGCACTGAACTCCTCGATGCGGGCCTTCACGTCGTGCCGGGTGACCCGCTCCCGCTCGGCGATCGAGGCGAGGTCGACCTGGTCGAGCACCCTCTCGTACGCCTCGACCACCCCGTCCGGCACGGCGACGCCGAGGTCCCGCTGTGCCCGGAGGACGGCGAGCCACAGCCGCCGCTCCATCCGGATCTTCTCCTCCGGGGACCACAGGGCAGCCAGTTCGGGCGAGGCGTACCGGTTGGCGAGCACGTTGGGGATCGTCGTCACGTACCGCATTCTCCCGTACGCGCCGGCGGCGGCCGCGGGGGTCTCCGGACCGGCGCGGGTCGCGTCACACCTCCGGAACGTCGTGCACGGTCGCGGTCACCACGAGGGTCTTCGTCTGCGTGCCGTGGGCGTTGCTGGCAGTCGCACGCGCAGGTCTAACCCAGTCGGCCGGAAGGCCGTGGCAGGTCAGGTGCTCTGCGTCAGAGCATCCTGGTCGTAGTGCAGCTCATGCAGGTGGCTGCCCTTGACGAGAACCGAAACCTCGACCGGGCGACCATCGACCGAGCGGATCACCCGCAGCTGACGCAGCACTGGTACGTACGGCGGCAGGTCGAGCTCCTCGATCTCCTCCGTCGTGGGCATCCGTGCCGACACACGGTCGCGCATGTGCTGCTGCGGATAGCCGAGGTCCGCCAAGAGCCTTGGCGCTCCGCCCCTGATCTTGCGATGCTCAGCCAGCTCGGTGCCCCTGGCGATGGCCGCCGGATAATACGACCAGGACAGTTCGACCGGCTCGTCGTCGTGCAGGAGCAGCCGATGCCGCAGGATGGCTCGCTCGCCTTCGGTCAACTCCAAGCCGTGCGCCACCTCCCCTGGTGGCACGACCTCCGCCACGGAAAGGAGGCGATAGGCGTAGCCCTCGGGCGAAGGGGTGACGTATGCCGACGCCTCGACAGCCAGCGGCCGCCTCCGCCGGACGTAGACGCCCCGACCGACCTCGCTGTAGACAGCGCCCTCCGCTTTCAGCGCGCCGAGGGCGCGCTGCACCGTCGCGGTGGCAGCGGAATACAGCTGCACGAGCGTCGGGATCGACGGCAACTGCGACCCCGGAGCAAGTTCGCCGGACATGATGCGGGACCGGAGGTCGGCCGCGATCTGCTCATGGCGCGGGCGGCCATCGGTTCCGCTGGCCATGTCAGGCTCCCGCTCCATCAGTCGATCGACAGCTCGTATCGTAGGCGCCGGCCCCACGGCACCATCGTCATGATGCTGACCTCGACCGGTACGCCTTCTTCCGTGCTCAGCACACGGGTGAGGCCCAGTGCCCAATCGTGACCGGTCAGGTCGAGCATGCGCCGCTCGGCCGCGTCGGGCTGACGCGTGTAGACGTCTTCCCGTACTCGCTTCGGACGATAGCCCAACTCAGCGAGCAGCCTGACGGCCCCACCGCGGATCTTCCGCTGCTCGGCAAGGGCGGTATCGCGGGCGATGGAGATTGGGTAGTACGAGTCGGTCAACTCCACCGGCTGACCGTCCAGCAGCATCAACCGGCGTCGGACGATCAGGCGATCGCCCGGTTCCAGGCGAAAAATTTCAGCCACCTCGGCGACCGGCACCACTTCACGCACATCGAGCAGTCGCTGCGTGCCAATTCCGCCTTGCCCCGCGGCATCGGCGCCCCATGCGTCGCCACCATGAGCATCATCCGGCCGAACGTAGGGCATCGAGACACTGAGCCACTGACGTTCGCCCATCTTCGCCTCCTTGCCGACTCCGTCGGCAAGGGTATCCATCCCCCTTTACCCTCACGGCGTCACATCCTTGCTGCCTTATTAGATAAGCAGTAAGGTTCTCGATGCGCGTCCGATGGCGCGCAGTGGCCCCTGACGGGGCGGGCGTATGCCTGTCGTTCGACAACGGCACCCTGACCGCCGCACTCGCCTTCGGCGGTGGGGACGCCGTGGGCGCCCGCCCCCGCTAAACGGGAGTGGGAGATGGGTGTGTACCGATCCGCGGTCAGCCGGTCCTGGCACCGCGAGGTGGCGGAGGCCGAGGCGGCACGCGAGATCCTGGCAAGCCACGTACCTGATCGGGAAAGCGGCTTCTGCGCGGTCTGCCTGGTCCCCGGGCCCTGCGGTCCGGCCAACGCGGCGGCAAACCGCCTGGTGGACCTGGGCCGCCCGGTGCTGCCCGCTCGCCAGCCGCGCCGCCGGCGGGCCGGCTGGCGGGACTGGTTCGGGTCGGCGACGGCAACTCAGGGACGGACCTCGACGCAGACGAGGACTACAGCGCAGCCGCCGCGCCGCGCGCCGCTGCTCACGTTCGTCTGGCTCATCCGGCTCGGTGCCGCCCCTACCGATCCGAACGCCGGGGTCACGCCGTGACCGCACTCCCCGGGCTGCCGTTCCGCGTGGGCGACGTGGTCGAGCTGGCCGAGCAGCACTACTGCTACGGCCTCGGCACCCTGACCCTGCGGGTGGTCGAGTTGGGCCGGCGGGAGCGACACAGCGACGGCCTCTGGATCCACCTGCGTGGCGTCGAACTCGGCGACCCGCGCGGCCCGCGCCAGAGACGGGTGCTCGCCCGCATCGACGCCGTCCGGATCAAGCCGGAGCCGTGCCCGATCGCGCACGTGCCGGTCCGGCCGGACTGGTGCTGCGCCGGCTGCGGGCAGGCCTGGCCATGCCCGGACCGCCGGCAGCGCCTGCTCGACCGGTACGCCAGGGACCGCCCCGCGCTCGGCGTCTACCTGGGCATGCAGTTGGCCGACGCGGTGTCGGATCTACGTCACCTGCCGGTCGAGGCGCTGTACGCGCGGTTTCTCGGCTGGCTACGCGACGGCGACGGCGCGGTGTCGACCGACGGGTGACGTCAGCAGATCCGGATAGCGGTTCCGTCAGGGCGACGTCACACCTCCGGGACGTCGTGCACGGTCGCGGTCACCACGAGGGTCTTCGTCTGCGTGCCGTGGGCGTTGCGGACCGTCAGCAGGTAGGTGTGCCGCTGGACGTCGCCCTCCGACCCGGAGCAGGGGAAGTTCAGGGTCTCGCTGCCGGTGGGCGGGTAGTTGTCGGCGTACACGCCCGGGCCGTCGACGGACAGGGCGACGGAGTCGACGTTACTGGCCTTCCACTCGAGGACGACCGACGTGCCGGCGATCGGGTTGGCGCTGGTGCCCGCTGGGCAGGACGGCTGCTGCGCGACCCGGAAGTAGGTGATGGACGGGCCGGTGCTCGTCGTCGACCCGGCGCCGGACTTCCCGCCGCTGCTGCCGGTGCCGCCCGTCGCCCCCGTGCCGGTCGGGCCACCGCCGGCCGGTTGCCCGCCCGCCGTCGTGCCGGGAGCGGATGTGCCCGGTCCGGACGTCGGCACTCCGCCCGGGGTCTCGGTGACCGAGGTCGTGGCGCTGGACTCCGAGGTGCTCGTGCCGGCGGACCCGCAGCCGGCGACCGCCAGCGCGGCGACCAGGGCGACGACGGTGGTGCGGAGCAGGGCTGGACCGGACATGACCACTCCCCTCGCGAGACCCCGTCACCGGTGAGGTCCGGGCGGGCTGCGTCCACGGTAGGAACGGTCGGCAACACCGGTCGGCCGCCAGGCGCCGTGCTGCCGTCCTCCACGATCTACGGCTGGAACGGCACCCGGATGACCCTCGCGGCGTTCCGTACGGCGTCGGGTCAGGCCGCACACGACCGCGAGAGTGACAACAACGTTGACAAGCGGGACTCGGCGAACTCGGCAGCCCCCGGGTACCAGACCACCGACGAGTGGGGCGTCGCGCGCGTCGACGACTGGGCCGTACCGAACACCGGCGCCAGTCCGACTTCGTACGCCGACCGCGGCGCTACCGAGTTGGTCCGCTATCCCAGCGCCCAGCTTCGTGCGGTCCTGAATCTGGCCGCCGACTCGGTGCAACTCGACGCCTCGGCGTCGCAGCCCGGCAGCGCGCTGATCGCCTCGTACCGCTTCACGTTCGGCGACGGCACGACCGTCACCCAGACGTCGCCGAGGATCACCCATCGCTACGCCAAGCCGGGCAACTACCACGTCGCCGTCGACGTCATCGGCACCGACAACCGCTCGACCAGCGCCGGCAGGGACGTGAGCGTGCTGCGGCGGCTCGCGACGGTGGGCCTGCTCGCCGTGGGCAACCAGCGCTACGTCGGGCGCGACCCGAAGTCCGGCGGTCCGCTGGGGCCGAACCGGACCACGCTGGACTCGACGGCGGAGTTCGACGTCGCCGACGCCGGCAACGGCCAGGTCGCCCTCTTCTCGCGGGCCGATCAGGGCTACCTCACCACGGACGCCACGGGTAGTGCGGCGTTGACGCCTGGGCTTCCCACCGTGACCACGCCGCAGCGGTTCACGATGCAGCAGAACAGCGACGGCACCGTCAGTCTCAAGTCCGCCGCCAACGGCCGGTACGTCAGTACCAACGCCTCCGGATCGTTGATCCCGAGCGCGACGGCGGTCGGGCCCGCAACGAAGTTCTACCGGGCGAATGTCGCCGATGCGAACAAGTCGCTCCGACAGGCGATCGTCAGGCGCTTCGTGACGGCCGACCCGGCGGGTACGAAGCCGCTGATCGCGAACAGCACCACCGCCGGCAGCAACGAGCGGTTCGACCTCGTCGACCTGGGTGGTGGACGGGTAGCCCTGTTCGCCCACGCCAACCGCCGGTTCGTCGTGGCCGACGCGGCGGGCACACGACCGCTGATCGCGCGCACCACCGCCGTCGGCTCGGATCTCCGTGGCGGGCGCCGGTTCCTCGTTTCCGGTCAGCGCTCCAGGATCGCGGTCACGCCCTGACCACCGGCCGCGCAGATCGAGATGAGGCCCCGGCCGCCGCCCTTCTCCGCGAGCAGCTTGGCGAGCGTCGCCACGATCCGGCCGCCGGTGGCCGCGAAGGGGTGCCCGGCGGCCAGCGAGGAACCGTTGACGTTCAACCGGTCCCGGTCGATCGCGCCGAGCGGGGCGTCCAGGCCCAGCCGGTCCTTGCAGAACTCCGGCGACTCCCACGCGGCCAGGGTGGCCAGCACCTGCGAGGCGAACGCCTCGTGGATCTCGTAGTAGTCGAAGTCCTGGAGGGTCAGGCCGGCGCGGGCCAGCATTCGGGGCACGGCGTACGCGGGTGCCATCAGCAGCCCCTCGTCGCCGTGCACGAAGTCGACGGCGGCGGTCTCCGACCAGGTGAACCACGCCTGCACCGGCAGGCTGTGCTCCCGCGCCCACTCCTCGCTGGCGAGCAGCACGGTGGACGCGCCGTCGGTCAGCGGCGAGGAGTTACCGGCGGTCATGGTGGCCTGGTCGGCGTCCGGCCCCTTCGTCCCGAAGACCGGCCGGAGGCCGCCGAGCTTCTCCAGGGTGGTGTCCGGCCGCAGGTTCTGGTCGCGGGTCAGCCCGAGGTACGGCGTCATGAGGTCGTCGAAGAAACCCCGCTCGTACGCGTCGGCGAGCCGCTGGTGCGACCGCAGCGCCAGCTCGTCCTGGGACCGCCGGTCGATCTGCCACCGGACGGCGGTGCGGGCGGCGTGCTCCCCCATCGACAGCCCGGTGCGCGGCTCGGCGTTGCGCGGGATGTCCGGCCGGAACGGCTGCGTCGGCCGGAGCCGCGCGGCGATCCTCAGCCGCTCGCCGAGGGTGCGGGCGCCGTTCAGCTTGAGCAGCGTGCGGCGCATCTCCTCGTTGACGGCGAGCGGCGCGTCCGAGGTGGTGTCGACGCCACCGGCGATGCCGACGTCGATCTGGCCGAGGGCGATCTTGTTGGCGACCAGGATGGCCGCTTCCAGGCCGGTCCCGCAGGCCTGCTGGACGTCGTACGCGGGGGTGTGCGGGTCGAGCTTCGAGCCGAGCACCACCTCGCGGGTGAGGTTGAAGTCCCGCGAGTGCTTCAGCACCGCCCCGGCCACCACCTCGCCGACGCGCTGGCCGGCCAGCCCGTAGCGGGCCACCAGCCCGTCGAGCGCCGCGCCGAGCATGTCCGAGTTGGACGCCTCCGCGTACCGCGAGTTGGAGCGTGCGAAGGGAATGCGGTTGCCGCCGATGACCGCGACCCGCCGGATGTTCTGCACGATCCCGCCTCCTCGAAAGGCTTGCTCTCAACCTACTCGCCAGTAGGCTACGCCTATGACCGACAGGTACGCGAGCTTCGTCCAATCGGGGGCCGGCCGCGCGCTGGTCAAGCGCCTCGGGCTGCCCGACCCGCCGCGCCTGCGCCGGCACCGCTCCGGCGACCCGCTCCTCCCCGGGCCCGTCCTACTCGGCGCCGCCGCCGGTGGCCGCCTCGTCGAGCCGGTCGGCAAGATCCTGACCGCCGCCGGGGTCGAGCTGCGCGACCCGGCCGCCGTCGAACCGGCCGGGGACACGTCGGCACAGCCGGCCCCGGCCAGCGCACGCTTCGGCGCCCTGGTGTACGACGCCACCGGCATCACCGACTCGACCGGGCTCCGCCAGCTGTACGACTTCTTCCACCCCCATGCCCGCTCGGTGCTGCCCAGCGGGCGGGTCATCGTGCTGGGCACCACGCCCGCCGAGTGCCCGTCGCCCCGGGAGGCCACCGCGCAGCGGGCCCTGGAGGGGCTGACCCGCAGCATCGGCAAGGAGTTCGGCCGGGGCGTCACCGCCCAGCTCGTCCACGTCACCCCGAGCGGTGACGCGAGCACGCTCACCAGCCTCGACGCCACCCTCCGGTTCCTGCTCTCCGGCCGGTCCGCGTACGTGTCCGGGCAGGTGGTCCGGATCGGCACCGGGCGGGCGGAGCCGCCCGCCGACTGGGACCGCCCGCTGGACGGGCAGATCGTGCTGGTCACCGGCGCGGCGCGCGGGATCGGCGCGGCACTGGCCCGGGTCCTCGCCCGCGACGGCGCCCAGGTGGTCGCCCTGGACATCCCGGCCGCCGGCGACGAGCTGGCCCGGGTGGCCAACGAGATCGGCGGGACCGCCGTCCAGCTCGACCTGACCACCCCGGACGCGCCGGCCCGGCTCGCCGAGCACCTGGCAAGCCGGCAGGGCCGGGTCGACGTGGTGGTGCACAACGCCGGCATCACCCGGGACAAGACCCTCGGCCGGATGGACGTCGACCGCTGGGACTCGGTGCTCGACGTCAACCTGTCCAGCCAGGAGCGGATCAACGACGTGCTGCTGGAACGTGAGCTGATCCCGGCCGGCGGGCGGATCGTCTCGGTCTCCTCGATCGCGGGGATCGCCGGCAACCGCGGGCAGACCAACTACGCCACCAGCAAGGCCGGCGTGATCGGCCTGGTGGAGTCGCTCGCGCCGGCGCTGAGCGGCCGCGGGATCAGCGTCAACGCGGTCGCCCCGGGGTTCATCGAGACCCGGCTGACCGCCCGGATCCCGCTGATGCTGCGCGAGGCGGGCCGGCGGATGAACAGCCTGTCCCAGGGCGGCCTGCCGGTCGACGTGGCCGAGACGATCGGCTGGCTCGCCTGGCCGGCGAGCGGCGCGGTGAGCGGCAACGTCGTCCGGGTCTGCGGCCAGAGTCTGCTGGGGGCGTGATGGCGGGCCCGAAGGAACCATCCGACGACCTCACCGTCGACGAGCTGATCGAGGGTCCCACCCAGGTCATCCCCGAACGCGACCTCGCGGCGCCGCACCCCGGCGGCCACGACGTGAGCCTCGAGTCGACCCACGACCTGTCGGCGCTCGCCGACGACCGGACGCACGACCTGACCGCGACCGCCGCGCGGGTCGTTCGGTCCCGCGTCGAACTGGCGCAGATGCCGGCGGCGGGGGCGCTCTACCGCCGGGCGCTGCTCGGCGCGCTGCCCGGCCGCCGCGGCCGGCGCGCTCCGCAGCCGCCGTCGGTCGAGCTGGCCGTCGCCGAGGTCGCCGTGGACCGGAGTCACCTCGCCGCGTACGACCGGGTGTGCGGGTTCCGGCTCACCGACCGGCTGCCCGCCACCTTCCCGCACATCATGGGCTTCCCGCTGGCGCTGCGCCTGATGACCGCCCCGGACTTCCCGATCCCGCTCACCGGCGTGGTCCACGTCGGCAACCGGATCACCGTCCACCGGCCGATCCGCGCCGACGAGACGCTCGACTTCACCACGTACGCCGAGAACCTGCGCCCGCACGACCGGGGCCGGGTGGTGGACGTGGTGCTGGTGGGTTCGGTCGGCGGCGAGGAGGTCTGGCGCGGCGTGTCCACGTACCTCGGGAAGGAGCGCACGCCCGGCGGCGGCGAGCGGCGCGACCGGGCCGAGCCGACCCTGGCGCCGGCCGCCTCGGCCCGCTGGCGGGTCGAGCCGTCGGTCGGTACGGCCTACGCGCGGGTCTCCGGCGACCACAACCCGATCCACACCTCGCGGCTCGGCGCGCGACTGTTCGGGTTCCGGCGCCCGATCGCCCACGGCATGTGGAGCAAGGCGCGCTGCCTGGCCGCGCTGGAGCCCCGGCTGCCGGACGCCTACACGGTCGACGTGGCGTTCAAGCTGCCGCTGCCCCTACCCAGCACGGTCAACTTCAACAGCACCCCCACCGGAAACTTCGCCATCCACGACTCCCACGCCCGCCCACACCTGCTCGGCACGGTCCGGGCGGAAGGAAGGGCCCCCTCTTAACGCCTTTTGCATAGGAAGGGCCCCTTCTTAACAGCCCGGCCCCGAGCATGGGGGCATGGAGTCCGTGCTCGACCTGCTGCGACAGACGGTCACCTCACCGTGGGTGTACCTGCTGATCTTCGCGCTCACGGCGGTCGACGCGGTCGTCCCGATGGTGCCCGGCGAGGCGGCGGTGATCGCCGCGGCCGTGCTCGCCACGAGCGGCCAGCCGGAGCTGGTGGCGGTCTGGGTGTCCGCCGCGCTCGGCGCGATCGCCGGGGACCATGTCTCATACGAGATCGGACGCGGCGGCGGCGCGCGGCGGCTCGCCAACTTCCCGGCGGAGAGCCGGCGCAGGGCCAGCTTGGAGTGGGCCCGCCGGGCACTGGACCGGCACGGCGGGATGATCCTCACCACCGCGCGCTACGTCCCGGGCGGCCGGACGGCGGTCACGCTGACGATGGGTGCGGTCCGCTACCCGCGGCGGTCGTTCCTGCTGTACGACGCGATCGGTGGGGTGACCTGGGCGCTGTACTGCGTGCTGCTCGGCTATTTCGGCGGGATCACCTTCGAGCGGGACCCGCTCCGGGGCGTCCTGGCCGGCCTGGGCGTGTCGGTGGTGGTGACGGTGCTGATCGAGGCGGTGCGCCGTGCCCGCCGCCGGACCACCGCCCGCGGCTGACGGGCGCGGCGCTGTTAAGAAGGGGCCCTTCCTCTACCGGAGGCGTTAATAAGGGGCCCTTCCTTACTGCTCGGGTGGGCGCCAGGTGGTGCCGTGCAGGAGTTGGGCGGCGCCGACCCAGGCGACGTTCATCATCCGGGTGGCGGTCTTCTCCGGGTCGGCCTCCGCATGGTCGGCGAGCCAGTCCGCGAGCGACTCGGTCGCGCCCACCAGGGCGTACGCGACCACCTCCAGCTCGGCCTCGGTCACCTCGCGGCCCTCGGCGCGCAGCGCGTGGTCGAGCATCCCGGCGACCACCTCGACCATTCGGGCCCGCATCGCGGCGAGCTCCCCGGCGAACGGCTGCTCACCACGGGCCTGCCGGTAGAGCACGGCCCAGCCGTCCCGGTGCGCGCCGACGAAGCCGAAGAAGGCGCGCAGCCCGCGCCAGAGCCGCTCGTCGGCCGGCAGGTCGGGGGCGGCGGCACCGGCGATGGCCTGCATCATCCGCGTCCCCTCGCGGTGCAGGCAGGCGACGAAGAGCTCCTCCTTGGTGCCCAGGTACGCGTACACCATCGGCTTGGAGATGCCGGCGTCGTCGGCGATCTCGTCCATGCTGGCCGCGTGGTAGCCCCGTCGGGAGAAGACCTTGACCGCCGCGTCGAGCATCTGCTGCTCACGGACGGCCCGCGGCAGTCGTTTGAAGGTGGGGGTGCTGGACACCCTTGCGAGCATACCTACTCGTGCGTAGGGTTACGCACGAGTAGCCAATTCCCCCGGAAGGTGCGCCTGATGACTGACTTCGACCCGGCCAACTTCGCCAACGTCGGCCCCAAGGAGTTCGCGCAGCTGGTCAAGTCCACCCCCGACGACAAGATCGCCGAGGTGATGTCCGGCGACCTGCGCGGCAAGATCCTCAGCGAGGTCTTCGGCCGGATGCCGCAGCTGTTCCGGGCCGACCGGGCCGGCTCGACCAACGCGGTCATCCACTGGAACATCACCGGCCGCCCCGACGGTGGCACCGACACGTACGAGGTCGTCATCGCCGACGGCACCTGCACGGTCAACGAGACCCCGCAGCACGACCCGAAGCTCAGCCTCACCATGGGCCCGGTCGAGTTCCTCAAGACCGTCTCCGGCGGGGCCAACCCGGTCATGATGTTCATGACCGGCAAGCTGAAGGCCAAGGGCGACCTGGGCCTCGCCGCCAACATCGCCAACCTGTTCGACATCCCCAAGGGCTGACATGGCCGAGTTCTCGCTCGACCTGACCGAGGAACAGCGGGATTTACGCGACTGGGTGCACGGCTTCGCAGCCGAGGTCGTGCGCCCGGCCGCGGCCGAGTGGGACGCGCGGGAGGAGACTCCCTGGCCGATCATCCAGGAGGCCGCCAAGGTCGGTCTCTACGGCTTCGAGTTCCTCGCCACCTGCTGGGCCGACCCCACCGGGCTCTCGCTACCCATCGCCAGCGAAGAGCTCTTCTGGGGTGACGCCGGCATCGGCCTGAGCATCTTCGGCACCGGGCTCGCCGTCGCCGCCATCTACGGCGCCGGCACCCCCGACCAGCTCGTCGAGTGGGTGCCGCAGTGCTTCGGCGACATCGACTCGCCCGCCGTCGCGGCGTTCTGCACCAGCGAACCCGAGGCGGGCTCCGACGTCGGCGCGATGCGCACCCGGGCCGTCTACGACGAGGCCAGCGACGAGTGGGTGCTGCGCGGGCAGAAGGCGTACGCCACCAACGGTGGTATCGCCGGGGTGCACGTCGTCACCGCCTCGGTCGACCCGGAACTCGGGTCGCGAGGGCAGGCGGCGTTCGTCGTCCCGCCGGGCACCGCCGGGCTCAGCGCGACCCGCAAGCTGCGCAAGCTGGGCCTACGCGCGTCGCACACCGCCGACGTCTTCCTCGACGACGTACGGGTGCCCGGGCGCTGCCTGCTCGGCGGCAAGGACGCCCTCGACGAGCGGCTGGCCCGGGCCCGGTCCGGGCAGCGCGCCTCCGGTCAGGCCGCGATGCGCACGTTCGAGCTGTCCCGGCCCACCGTCGGCGCGCAGGCGCTCGGCGTGGCCCGGGCCGCCTACGAGTACGCGCTGGACTACGCGAAGGACCGGATCCAGTTCGGACGCCCGATCATCGAGAACCAGGCGGTCGCGTTCGCGCTGGCCGACATGAAGATGGAGATCGACGCGGCCCGGCTGCTGGTCTGGCGCGCCTCCTGGATGGGGCGCAACAACCGGCCCTTCACCGCCGGCGAGGGATCGATGTCCAAGCTGAAGGCCGGCGAGGTGGCCGTCGCCGTCACCGACAAGGCGGTGCAGCTGCTCGGCGGCGCGGGCTTCCTGCGCGACCACCCCGTGGAGCGCTGGTACCGGGACGCCAAGATCTACACCATCTTCGAGGGCACCTCCGAGATCCAGCGGCTCGTCATCTCCCGCGCCATCTCCGGCGTCCAGATCCGCTGAGCCCCGCCAGCCCGGCCGGTCCGCGGCTGCACCGTTCGTCGAGGAAGGGCCCCCGGGTTCCGGGGGCCCTTCGCGTACCGCCGAAGGAGGCCAGTGGCATGGACCTGCCGTTCGTCGTCGCCACCCTGACCCGCCGCGGACTGCTCACCCCCGGCCGGCCGATCCGGGTCGCCGCCCAGCTCAACTCCCTGCGCCGGTGGGGCTGGAGCCTCGCCGGCGAGCTGCGCCAGGCCGCCGCCCGGGATCCGGGCCGCACCGCGCTGGTCGACGAGCAGGGCGCGGAGTTGACGTACGCCGAGCTGCTCGACCGGTCCGAGGCGCTGGCCCGGGCGCTGCGCGCGGCGTACGGCCTCCACGCCGGGGAGCGGATCGGGGTGCTCTGCCGCAACCACCACGGCCTGATCGAGACGATCGTCGCCGCCACCCTGCTCGGGGTCGACGCCGTCCTGGTGAACACCGGGCTCTCGGCGGCGCAACTCGCGACCGTCGCCGAGGAGCAGCGGCTGCGGGCACTGGTGCACGACGACGAGTTCGCCGAGCGGCTCCTCGGCCTCCCCGACGAACTTCCCCGCCTCGACGAGCGGGCCCGCGAGAAGTTGACCGTCGACGCCCTGCCCGGCTCGCTGACCCCGCCCGAACGCGACGGCCGGATCATCGTCCTCACCTCGGGCACTACCGGCGCGCCGAAGGGCGCGCGGCGGCCCACACCGAACGGCTTCGGCCCGCTGGTCGCCATCATCGACCGCATCCCGCTGCACGTCCGGGACCGGGTGCTGATCGCCGCCCCGATCTTCCACACCTGGGGCTTCGCCGCCCTCCAGGTGTGCTTCGCGCTGCGCGCCACGATCGTCCTGCACCGCCGCTTCGACCCGGCCGCCACGCTCGCCGCCCTCGTGACGCACCGGTGCGACGCGCTCTTCGCCGTACCCGTCATGGTGCAGCGACTGATGGAGGTGCCGCCGCCGGACCCGAAACCCCGGCTGAAGGTCGTCGCGGTCAGCGGGTCCGCGCTGCCCGGCGGCCTCGCCACCGCCTTCATGGACACGTACGGCGACGTCCTCCACAACCTGTACGGCTCCACCGAGGTCTCCTGGGCGTCCATCGCCGGCCCGGCCGAACTGCGCGCCGCCCCCACCACCGCCGGCCGGCCCCCGCACGGCACCCGCGTGGCCATCCTCGACGAGGCCGGCGAGCCGGTACCGCGCGGCCGGGTCGGCCGGATCTTCGTCGGCAACGAGATGCTCTTCGAGGGCTACACCTCCGGGGCGGACCGGGAACGCCACGACGGCCTGGTCGACACCGGTGACCTGGGCCGGATGAACACCGACGGCCTGCTCTTCGTCGACGGCCGCGCCGACGACATGATCGTCTCCGGTGGCGAGAACGTCTTCCCGTCCGAGGTGGAGCACCTGCTCGCGCAGCTACCCCAGATCCGCGAAGCGGCCGTGATCGGCGTGCCGGACACCGAATACGGGCAGCGGCTCGCCGCGTTCCTCGCCCTGCACCCCGGCGAGACGCTCGACCCGGACGCGGTCCGCGAGTACGTGCGGCACTACCTGGCCCGCTTCTCGGTCCCCCGGGACGTCGTCTTCGTGAAGTACCTGCCGCGCAACGCCACCGGAAAGGTGCTCACCCGCGAACTGCGCCGCTACTACGAATGACCGCCCTCTACGCTCGGTCATCATGATCCCCGCCGGGCGTCGCCGCCGTACGCCGTTGCTGCTGGTCGAGGCGGCGACCCTGCTTTCGGCCACCGGCAACGGGGTGGCCATCGTGGCGCTGCCGTGGCTGGTGCTGGAACGCACCGGCAGCGCCACGGCGGCGGGCGTCGTCGCGGCGGCGAGCGGCCTCCCGCTGCTGCTGTCCAGCCTCGTCTCCGGCACGGTGGTCGACCTGCTGGGGCGCCGGCGGACCGCACTGGTCTCCGACGCGCTCTCGGCGGTCTCCGTCGCCGCGATCCCGCTCGTCGACGTCCTGCTCGGACTGAACCTCGGCTGGATCGTCGCGCTGGCCGTGCTCGGCGCGGTCTTCGACCCGGCCGGCCTCACCGCGCGGGAGACGCTGCTGCCCGCCGCGGCGCAGGCCGCCGGGTGGCGGATCGAACGGGCCAACGGCGTGCACGAGGCGGTCTTCGGCGTCGCCTTCCTGGTCGGCCCCGGCATCGGCGGCCTGCTCATCGCCACCGTCGGCCCGAGCGCGACGTTCTGGGTCACCGCCGCCGGCTTCGCGCTCTCCGTCGTGCTGATCGCCGCCGTCCGGCTGCCCGGCGCCGGTCGGCCCGAACGTCCACCGAGCGGCGTGTGGCGCGGCACCACGGAGGGCCTGCGTTTCGTCTGGCGGGACCCGCTGCTCCGCACCATCGCCCTGATCACGATGGTGCTGGTCGCGCTCTACCTGCCGGTCGAGGGCGTACTCCTGCCCGCCTGGTTCGTCGCTCAGGGGGAGCCCGCCCGGCTCGGCACGGTCCTGATGGCCATGAGCGCCGGGTCGGTCGTGGGCGCCCTCGGCTCCGGCGCCGCCGGGCGGCTGGTACACCGCCGGACGCTCATCGCCGTCGCGCTCGTGATCACCGGCGTGGCCCTACTCGGGCTCGCGTTCCTGCCGGCGTACCCGGTGCTGCTCGCCGCCGCCGCGCTCGTCGGCCTCGCGTACGGGCCGGTGAACCCCCTCGCCAACTACGCGATGCAGACCCGCACCCCGGAACACCTGCGCGGCCGGGTGGTCGGGGTGATGACCTCCTTCGCGTACGCCGCCGGCCCGGCCGGCTACCTGCTCGCCGGCCCGCTGGTGGAGTGGCTCGGCCTACGGACGGCGTTCCTGGTGCTGGCCGGCGCGCTGCTCGTGGCGGCCGTGGCCGCCGCACCGCTGCCAGTGCTGCGGACGCTGGACGAGCCACCCCGATACCCGCCCGCCCCGCCCGGCGGGACGACGTGGCGGACCGAGGGGCCCGTCCCGCTGGGCGAGCAGTGGACACCCTCGGCCCATCGCGACCCACCCGGTCAGGGGTAGAGCGTCAGCCCCGGCGCCCGGCCGATGGCGATCATCTGTTCGCCGGTCAGCAACGGTTCCCTGGCGGTGACCGTCGTAGCGGTGCCGTTGCCGGCCGGCTTGATCCGACCGTTGCTGGTCACAACGGACACCAGCGTGCCGTCCGGACGGAACACCGACACCGACAGCTGGATCAAGCCATCACCGAGCGGCATGCGACTGAACACCGAAACCGACCCGTCGGAATGGACCACCCGGTTGCAGTTACGCGAGTCCGGCGCGAACTCGCACGTCGCCTCGTCCCTGGCCGGTCGCGGAGCGACCCGCACCATGAACCATCCGGCTGACTCTCCCTGCCGCAGCTCGCCGCCCGCCTCGTACTCCCGGTAGCTCGGGTGGTACCGGAACTGGGGCGCGCTGCACCGCGGCTGCACCGACTCGACCGAGACGCCGTCCGGCAGCTGGGACGCCACCACCTCCCGAAGCGCGGCGGACAGGCGGCCGACCCCCTCCGCCGGTGTCTCCGTCGGACGGGGACGGACCGTGTCGTGCGACTGCAGCGGCGGCTGCGGGCCGCTGGCCTTCGGGGTCACCGAGTCGCACAGCGGCGTGCCGACGGCCGACGCCGACGCAGCGGGTGGCGGGCCGGCGGCCGGCGTTCCGGCGGGACCGACGAGCATCGCCGGCACCGCCAGGACGGCAGCGACGG
The DNA here is from genome assembly GCF_009707425.1 of Micromonospora sp. WMMC415. Lineage (GTDB taxonomy): Bacteria > Actinomycetota > Actinomycetes > Mycobacteriales > Micromonosporaceae > Micromonospora. The sequence continues at coordinate 717,855 of NZ_CP046104.1, forward strand.
CGGCGGCCGCCCCGGTGCCGGCGACCGTCCACGCCCGGTGCCGGCGTCGCCGCGCGTCGGCGCTGATCAGATCCTCCACGTCGATCCGGGTCGGCGGTGCCGTGCCAACGGCCGCACGCATCCGTTGGGAGAGTTCATCCACGGCTTCTCGCCTCCTCCGCTGGGCCCGGCGCTCGGAGCCGTTCACGCAGCGCGTCGATCGCCCGGGCCGTCTGGCTCTTCACGGTGCCGGCGGTGCAACCCAGCTCGCGGGCGGTCTCCTCGACCGAAAGGTCGCAGAAGTACCGCAGCACGAGCACCGCGCGGCGACGCGGCGGCAGCTCGGCCAGCAGGGCGAGGAGGGTCAGCCGGTCCGCGGTGCCGTCGCTGCCCGACCGGACGGCGGCGTCCGGAACCTGCGCCCAGGCGGCCTCGCGCCGCCACGGTCGGCGGCGCTCGTCCAGCCAGACCCGCAGGAGGGTACGCCGGAGCCACGCGTCCGGGCTGTCCATGACAGACACCCGCCGCCAGTGCCGCAGCAACTTGACCAGGGCCGTCGACGCCAGATCGTCGGCGGTGTGCCAATCACCGCAGAGCAGGTACGCCGTGCGGCGCAGCGGCTCCAGCCGGGCACCGACGTACTCGCGGTAACCCTCGATGTCGACGGGCAACCCCGTCACCTCCTCGCCTCACGACTCAAACGGAGGCGACGAGGGTCCGGGTTGCCCGGGGCGGGCGACTTTCTCGGAAGGCGCCACCGGCGGCGGGCGTCAGGCCGGAATGGTGATCCGGCCCTCGACGGCGGCGACGGCGATGTCGGTGCGATGGTGCGAGCCGGCCAGCTCGATGCCGCGTACCAGCTCGTAGGCGGCGTCCCGCGCGGCGGCCAGGTCGGAGCCGGTGGCCGTACCGCAGAGAACCCGGCCCCCGGCGGAGCGCAGGGTGCCGTCGGCGTCGCGACGAGTGCCGGCGTGGATGACGCCCGGGCGGTCGGCGCCGGTGATCACGTCGCCGGCGCGTGGCGTCGCCGGGTAGCCCTCGGCGGCGACCACGACGGTGACGGCGGCGCCGTCCCGCCATCGCAGCGGCGGGTGATCCGCCAGCGTGCCGGTGGCCGCGGCGTGCAGCAGCCCGGCCAGCGGCGTCTCCAACAGCGCGAGGACCACCTGCGTCTCCGGGTCGCCGAAGCGGGCGTTGAACTCGATCACCCGCGGGCCGGCCGCCGTGATCGCCAGGCCGACGTAGAGCAGGCCGGCGAACGGGGTGCCCCGGCGGCGCATCTCCGCCAGCGTGGGGTGGACGACGTCACGCATCACCTCGTCGACCAGGCCGGGCGGGGCCCAGGGCAGCGGCGCGTACGCCCCCATGCCGCCGGTGTTCGGGCCGGTGTCGCCGTCGCCGACCCGCTTGAAGTCCTGCGCCGGCAGCAGCGGAACGGCCGCCTCGCCGTCGGTGACGACGAAGAGCGACACCTCTGGGCCGGCCAGGTACTCCTCGATCACCACCCGGCCGCACTCGCGCGCGTGCTCCTCGGCGCTGGCGCGGTCGTCGGTGACGACGACGCCCTTACCGGCGGCGAGGCCGTCGTTCTTGACGACGTACGGCGCGCCGAACGCGTCCAGGGCGGCGGCGACGCTGTCGGCGTCCGTGCAGGTGTACGCGCGGGCGGTCGGCACCCCGGCGGCGGTCATCACGTCCTTGGCGAACGTCTTCGAGCCCTCCAGCCGGGCGGCCTCGGCGGACGGGCCGAAGACAGGGATGCCCTTGGCGCGTACGGCGTCAGCGACTCCCGCGACCAGCGGCGCCTCCGGCCCGACGACCACCAGGTCGACGCCGGTCTCCACGGCCAACGCCGCCACCGCCCCCGGATCGGCCGCCACCACGTCCCTGATGTCGGCGAGCGCGGCGATGCCCGGATTCCCGGGAACCGCGATCAGCGTCTGAACGGCCGGATCGGCGGCGAGCCCGAGCGCGAGCGCATGCTCCCGCCCCCCACCACCAAGAAGAAGAACCCGCACGCGCCCGATCCTACCGACCCCCCACCCCGCCCCCGTTGATCATGACGTCAGCGGGTGATCTGGAGATCGACTCACCCGCTGACGTCATGATCGACGTGCGCGGGCGGCGGCGATCGCGTTGCGGACGGTCCAGGGGATGTAGGCCGGGTCGAGGGTGTCCTGCCAGGTGAAGCGGAGGATCGTCCAGCCGGCGTTGACCAGGCGGTTCTGCCGGCGGCGGTCGGCAAAGATCGCGTCCGGGGTGCCGTGCGGGCCCCTGCCGTCCGCTTCGGCGATCACCCGGGAGGCGCGCCAGCCCAGGTCGCCGACGCCGAGCAGGTAGCCGTCGTCGTCGCGGACCTCCAATTGCAGGACATCGGGCGGCACCCGGCCGTCGACGCAGCGCAGTCTCGCCCTTGTCTCCAGCGGGGACTGGGCCCGCCCGTCCGCCTCCGCCAGGTAGCTCCGTGCTGCGACCGCTCCCCGCCGACCCCGGATGAGGCGAGGGATGACGAGCAGGTCATCGTCGGCGACAAGCCCTCGATTCAGCGCTGAGTCGAGCACCGAGACTGCCGGATATCGAGCGACCCGAAGGATCACCTCGGCCACGGTGACGAGCGGCGTCGTCGCCGGAAGGCCGTCGATTCGCACCAGCTGACCAGACGAACGCTCGAACTGGTGCAACACCACGTTCGGCGGATCGGCCGGCTGCGGCCGGCCACAGCGCCCGGGCACGGCGACATGCATCTCGCTGCTCTGCGGCAGGCCGGCGATGCCGTGCAGCTCTGCGGCCGTTCCCAGCACGGCGTGGGCGTGCGGCCCGAGCGACAGCAACGCGGCGCGGATCGCACATCGCCGAGACACCTCGCCCTGAGGATCATGGCCGACGAGGTAGACCGCACGCGCAACCGGTCGCCACCGACCAGCCCCGGCCAGCCAGTCGATCTCGTTCCGGCTGAATCCGATCCGCAGCGCCTGCGCCCGGGTGATCAACCCGTCCTGCAGCCCCAGAATCCTGCCCAGCACCTCGTCACGATCCACGGAACATGACGTTGGACCACATTCACTCCGACCGCGAGACCCTGTGGATAACCCCGACCCTCCTGTGGACAACCCACGCCGTGCCCTGGTTGATCATGGAGTTAGCGGGTGATTTAGAGATCAACCAACCCGCTAACTCCATGATCAACGCGGGTGACCCGGGCCCGGGGGGGTGGGGTGGGGGTGGGGTGGGTTAGGGGAGGAGGGGGTGGCGGAGTACGTTTTCCTCGCGGCCTGGGCCTACGCCGACGACGCTGACCTGGGTGCCGCAGAGTTCTTCGATGCGGGCGATGTAGCGCCTCGCGTTCTCCGGGAGTTCGTCCTCGGTTCTGGCCTTGGTGATGTCTTCCCACCAGCCGTCGAGTTCCTCGTACACCGGGGTTGCGTGGTGGAAGTCGGTCTGCGTCATCGGCATGTCGTCGACCCGCCGGCCGTTGATCTCGTACCCGACGCAGATCGGCACCTTCGGCAACCCGGTCAGCACGTCCAGCTTGGTCACCACCAGGTCGGTGACGCCGTTGAGGCGGCACGCGTACCGGGCGACGACGGCGTCGAACCAGCCGCACCGGCGCTCGCGGCCGGTGGTCGTGCCGTACTCGTGGCCGATCTTGCGCAGGTGCTGGCCGTTGTCGTCGAACAGCTCGGTCGGGAACGGCCCGGAGCCGACCCGGGTGGTGTACGCCTTGCTCACCGCGATGACCTTGGTGATGGCGGTCGGCGGGATGCCCGCGCCGACGCACGCCCCGCCGGCCGTCGGGTTCGACGAGGTCACGAACGGGTACGTGCCGTGGTCCATGTCGAGCATGGTCGCCTGGGCGCCCTCGAGCAGCACGGTCTCGCCGCGGTCCAGCGCGTCCCAGAGCATCGCCCGGGTCTCCGCGATGTACGGCGTGAGCCGCTCGGCGTACTCCAGGTACTCCTCGACGGTCGCGTCGACGTCGATCGCCTTGCGGTTGTAGACCTTGAACAGGATCTGGTTCTTCTCGCGCAGGGCGAGTTCCAGCTTCTTGCGGAGGATGCCCGGGTCGAGCAGGTCCTGCACGCGGATGCCCATGCGGGCGACCTTGTCGCCGTACGCGGGCCCGATGCCCCGGCCGGTGGTGCCGATCCGGGACGAACCGAGGTAGCGCTCGACGACGCGGTCCAGCGCCCGGTGGTGCGGCATGATCAGGTGCGCGTCGCCCGAGATGCGCAGCCGGGAGACGTCCACGCCGCGCTCGGCGAGCCCGTCGATCTCGGTGAGCAGCACCTTCGGGTCGACCACCACGCCGTTGCCGATGACGATCCTCGCGCTCGGCGAGAGGGCGCCCGACGGCATCAGGTGCAGCGCGTACTTCTGCCCGTCCGGCGTGATCACCGTGTGACCGGCGTTGTTGCCGCCGGAGTAGCGCACGACGTAGTCGACCCGCTCACCCAGCAGGTCGGTAACCTTGCCCTTGCCCTCGTCGCCCCACTGGGCACCGAGGAGCACGATCGCTGGCATCTTCTCAGCCTCCAGAAGGCTCGGGTGCCAGGTGGCGACCGGTCAGCGAGCCCGGGGTGTCAGGCTAACAAGTAGTGACGGCGCGACCGGCAGGGGTTGCGCCGAGAGTCAGGAGGCTCCAACCCGTGTACGACGTGGTGCTGCTCACCCTCGGCTCGGAGCGGGACGCCCCCGGCGGCTGCGGCAGCGGCGACGGCTGCTGCGGTGGCGCGGGCGAGGCGGCCGCCAAGCCGGCCGAGGAACGCTGCGAGACGCCGCGCGTACCGGTGCTGGCCTGCGCGGACGCGCTGACCGCGCGCGGCGCGCGGGTGGAGACGGTGACCGCCCGCTCGGACGCGGAGATCGACGAGGTGCTCGCCCGCCTCGACGGCCCACCCCGGCCGGACGGTCTCGCCTGGCCCGACCCCGACTCCAAGACCCGCCTCGTCGTCGCCACAGCCAGTGACGCACAGTTGCGCGCCGTGGTGCGCCGGCTGGTCCGGCGGTACGCCCCACCGCCGAGCCGCCGCCCGGAGGACCTGGCCGCCAACCGGACCGTGCCGGACCTGCCGCCGGTCGGCGTACTCCCGCTCGATCCGGCCCGCAGCGGCGCGCACCGGGACCTGGCGGCGCAGCTCGGGTTGCCCCGTGACCCGGCGGCGGTCGCCGCCGCGGTGCTGGACGGCGCACCCCGACGGCTGGACCTGCTGCGCAACGACGGCGGCTCGGTGACGCTCGACGGCGCGCTGCTCGGCGCGGCCGACGAGGGCGGCCGGCCGCTGCAGTGGCGGGGCCGGGTGGAGGTCGACGACACGATCCTCACCGCGGGCGACGAACCGCTGCTGGCCTGCGCGATCGGCAACGCCGGTGGGTACGCCCGGCTGGACGACGTGGCGCTGCTCGCGACCCCGGACCCGACCGACGGCCTGGTCGAGGTCGCGGTGGCCGTCCCGGTGGTCGTCCGGTCGCGGTGGGGTCGCAAGCGGGTACGACTCGAGGTCCGCCGCGCCCGTGGGCGGGCGGTGGCCGTGGTGCCCCGCGAGGGCTCCGTCCCGTTCGTCGACGACGGCGCCGAGGGCACGTTGAGCCGCAAGCGGTCCTGGTGGACCGAGCCGGGCGCCTGGGCGGTGTGGTCGGCCTGACCGGTCCCGGCGATCCGACCCGGCCGGCCCCGGGGGCCTATCCTCGGCAGGAGGAATGGGGAGGACTCGTGGTGGACGAGAACGCCGACCGGTCGTACGCGCCCGGCCAGCAGCCGGTGCCCGAGCGGGACATCGAACCATTGTGGCCCGCAGCCCAGGCAGAGGGAGCGCCGTCCTGGGCGCCACCGGGCGTCCCCGGCCAGCCACCCGCGTCCGCCGGGCCGGCGGTGAGCGGCGGGGCGCCGGTCCCGGGTGGCTGGGCGATGATCGGCCCGCCCGGAGCCGCCCGTCCGTGGAGCCCGGACCCGACCGACGACCGCACCGGCGCGTCGCCCGACGGTGGCGCCTCGTCCGGGTGGGCACCCGCCGACGCCGCATCCGGCTGGGCGCCCGGCGGCCCTCCCCCGTCCGGGTGGGCACCCGGAGGGGCTCCGGCCCAACCCGGCGATCCGGCCCGGTGGGGCGGCCAGACCCCGCTGCCCCCACCGCCGCCCGGTCCGGCCCACGGCACCCATCCGGCGACGGCCGGGGGCAACCTCCCTGGACCGGACGCCGCAACCGCGCCGGTGAGCGGCGGCTCGGCCTTCCCGCACCCCGCCCCACACACCGGTACGGCGTCCGGCGGCGCGGGCGCGGGCCACGCCGGCCCGCCACCGGCCGCCGGCGTGGCGGCGGTGCCGGCACCCCGACCCGGTCAGCCCGCCGGCGTCGACCTCGACCTGCCGTTCAGCCTCGACGCGGCCGGTCCCGCCGGCCCGGGCACCGGCGCTCCGGGCACCGCCGGGGCGCGAGGGGAGACATCGAGGGCGGGGCACGCCGGCGAGGGCTACGCCGAAGCGCGGGGCGAGGGGTCGGCGGCCCCGCAGGCCACGGAGAGCTACGCCGGAGCGCGGGGCGGGACGTCGGCGACCCGGCACGCCGGCGGGGACCACACCGCGCCCGGCGGCACTCCCGCCGGCCGGGCCGGCGAGTCTCCGTGGGCCCAGCCCCCGCAGCGACCCGGGCCGACCGAGCCACCCGGCCATCCGGGCACGGCATCGCCCGCCCAGCCGACCCGCCCGGACGCCGGGGGGACCCCGCCGGAACCCGCCTGGACGCCGCCGGCCGAGGCGGGCACGCCGTCCGCGGCGTGGGGCACCGAAACCGGCGCGCAGCCCGCCGAGGCGGGCACGCCGTCCGCGGCGTGGGGCGACGACACCACCGGCGCACCGCCGGCCGAGGCGGGTACGCCCGCCGCCGCCTGGGGCAACGAAACCGCCCCGCCCGCCCCCGCGTGGGCGCCGCCGACCGAGGCCGTCCCGGCCGCGACCCCGCCCGAGTCGGGCGCCCCCGGCGAGGCGGCTGTCGTGCCACCGCCGCCCGGCCCGTTCCCGCCCCAGCCCGGCTGGTATCCGCCGCCCTGGCAGCAGAGCCCGGTGGCGCAGCCCGGGCCGTACCCGACACCGGAAGCGGCCCCCCAGGCGGGGTGGAGCCCCGAGGTGGGTGCCCCGCCGACGGCCGAGGACTTCGCCCGGCGCCGGCAGGTGCGCCCCGCGGACCCGGTGGCCACGATGGGCGTCCGGGCGGTGGCCAACCGCATCGGGCTGCGCCTGCCGCCCGGCCGGCACGAGCAGGAACTGCGGCGGGACATCGAGATGGTCCGCCGCAACTTCGGCGGGCTGCGGCAGGTGACCGTGGTCAACCCGAAGGGCGGCGCCGGCAAGACCGTCGCCATCCTGCTGCTCGCCATGACGTTCGGCCAGAAGCGCGGCGGTTACGTGCTGGCCTGGGACAACAACGAGACCCAGGGCACCCTGGGCATGCGCGCCCAGCAGGACTTCCACGCCCGTACCGTCCGGGACCTGCTGCGCGACCTGGGGCAGTTCCACGGCTCGCACGGGCGGGTCGGCGACCTGTCCCAGTACGTGCGGTCGCAGGGTGAGGGGATGTTCGACGTCCTCGCCTCGGACGAGTCGGCCACCGGCGGCGAGATGCTCACCGCCGCCGCGTTCGCCGAGATCCGCGAGGTGGTCAGCCGCTTCTACAAGCTGATCTTCGTGGACACCGGCAACAACGTCCGGGCCCAGAACTGGCAGGCCGCGATGGACGCCACCGACCAGTTGGTGGTCACCATGTCGGCGCGGAACGACTCGGCCGAGACGGCCGCCCGGATGCTCGACCACCTGGAGCAGAGCGGGCGGCAGCGGCTGGTCCGGCAGGCGGTGACGGTGGTCTCGATGCCGCCGTCGCGCAAGGAGATCGACCTGCCGGCCATCCAGGAGCACTTCTCGGCGCGGACCCGGGCGGTGCTGCTGGCCCCGTACGAGCGGCTCATCGACACCGGCGAGCCGATCCGGTACGGGGCGCTCTCCGCCGCCACCCGCGACGCCTGGCTCAAGATCGCCGCAGCGGTCGCCGAGGGCCTCTGACCCACGACGAGGGCCGGCCACGCACCCGGCCGGCCCTCGGTGGTGCGGTCAGTTGCTGGCCAGGGCGTCCGCCGCAGCCGGGTCGCAGTCGCGGAGGAACTGGGCGCAGCGGGCCGCCTCGTCCGCCTCGCCGATCGCGTCGGCGGCCCGGGACAGCACGTAGAGGCAGCGCAGGAAGCCCCGGTTCGGCTCGTGCGACCACGGCACCGGGCCGTGCCCCTTCCAGCCGCTGCGGCGCAGCTGGTCGAGGCCCCGGTGGTAGCCGGTGCGCGCGTACGCGTACGCCGGAATGACCTGGCCCGCCGCGAAGGCGCGGGCCGCCAGCGCGGCCCAGGCCGCGCTGAAGGTCGGGAAGCGCGCCGCCACCTCGGCGAACGCCTCGTCGCTGCCGGTCTCCTCGGCGGCGGCCAGGGCAGCGTCGGCCTCGTCGTGCGCGGGTAGGAGGGTGGCCGGTGGCTCCGGCAACAGGTTCTGCATCGTCCCATTCAACCCGCTTCGCAACGCGACACGCGAGAGGGTTGGCGGACCCGGTCGGCTGAACGGGTGAGGAGTTGGTCACGCCTGCGGCCCATGCCGGAGCGGGATGTTTTCCACTACAACTAATGGTCCGGAGCCTCCCCAGGACCCGGTTTCGCAGGAGCCCGGTGGCCGCGCCACCGGGCTCCTGCCCATGGGGGCCGGTTCCGCCCGGCCCGCGGGTGGTTTGGCGGGTTGCCGGGACCGGGCAGGATGATCCGGTGCCGACCCCACCACCCGCGGACGTCATCGAGCCGCACATCTGCGCCGACGAGGTCGAGACCCGCACCGAGTTCGACCGGCGGCTGGCCACCGGCAGCCTCGCCGGGCTGACCGTGCAGGGGCTCCGGCTCGATCTCGACCCTCCCGACCTCCGCGGCGTGGCCGTCGCCGGCACGCTCTTCGTCGGCTGCCGGTTCGCCTCCCGGGAGGTCGGTGCCGACCTGGTCCGGCGCGGCGCGAACGTGGTGCCGCCCTTCTCCGGGCTGCCGTACCCCACGCAGCCGTCGCACCTGTACACCCCGGAGGACCTGGCCGCCGGTTTCGCCAACGGCGGCTTCGAGGGCATGTACGACACCCGCGTGTACGCGCATTTCCGCACCCACGGCGGTGCGCTGCCGGACGTCCGGGAGGCGCTCGGTCAGCGGCTGCACGACCACGGTGTGGACAACGCCCTCGCCGACGCCACCCGCGCCTGGCTGGCCACGCACGGCCCGCAGTCGGTGGTCGGCATCATGGGTGGGCACGCGGTGCCGCGGGGCAGCACGCCGTACCGGATGGCGGCCGTGCTGGGTCGCGAGCTGGCCCGGGCCGACCGGCTGGTGGTCACCGGCGGCGGGCCCGGTGTGATGGAGGCGGCGAACCTGGGTGCGTACCTGGCGCTGCGGCCGGCCGCCGACCTGGACGAGGCGATCGATCTGCTGGCCGGGGCACCCGACTTCACCGACCACGACCGGTACACGGCGGCGGCGCTGCGGGTCCGGGAGTTGTTCGGTGCGGCGCTCCCGCCGCCGGCGGGCACCGGCGACGCGGCCAGTCGGTCCCGCGCCGACTCGGCCGCCCTCACGGCCGGCGACGTGGACTGGGCGCGCGGCGGCGGGCTCGCCATCCCGACCTGGCTGTACGGGCACGAGCCGGCGAACCTGTTCGCCGGGCGGATCGCCAAGTACTTCTCGAACGCCATCCGGGAGGACACGATCCTGCGGCTGGCCCGGGGCGGGATCGTGTTCGCGCCCGGCCGGGCCGGCACCGTGCAGGAGGTGTTCCAGGCGGCGACGAAGACCTACTACGGCACCGACGGGGCGAGCGGCGCGTACGTGTTCCTGGACCGCGCGTACTGGACCCGCGAGCTGCCGGTGGAGTCGCTGCTGCGACCGCTGCTCGCCGCGTCCCCGTTCGGGGACCTCTCACCCACCATCCACGTGACCGACGACGTCCGGGTGGCCGTACGCCTGCTCACCGGGGCCTGAAGACGCGAGCGGCCGGCTCCCCGCAAGGAGCCGGCCGCCGTACGGGTCAGCGCGTCACTTCATCCTGGTGCCGGTGGAGCGCAGGGCCTCGCAGGCCTCGACCACCCGGGCGGCCATGCCGGCCTCGGCGGCCTTGCCCCAGACCCGCGGGTCGTACATCTTCTTGTTGCCGACCTCGCCGTCGACCTTGAGGACCCCGTCGTAGTTGCGGAACATGTGGTCCGCGACGGGACGGGTGAAGCAGTACTGGGTGTCGGTGTCGATGTTCATCTTCACCACGCCGTAGTCCAGCGCCTCCCGGATCTCCGACAGCAGCGAGCCGGAGCCGCCGTGGAAGACCAGGCTGAGCGGCTTGTCCTTGCCGTACTTGCCGCCGACGGCCACCTGGATGTCGTGGAGCACCTCAGGGCGGAGCTTGACGTTGCCCGGCTTGTAGACGCCGTGCACGTTGCCGAAGGTCAGCGCCGCCATGTAGCGGCCCTTCTCGCCCAGGCCGAGCGCGTCGACCATGGCCAGGCCGTCCTCGACGGTGGTGTACAGCTTCTCGTTGATGGCGTTCTCGACGCCGTCCTCCTCGCCGCCGACGACGCCGACCTCGATCTCGAGGACGATCTTGCCCTTGGCGGCCTCGGTGAGCAGCTGCTCGGCGATCTCCAGGTTCTCCGCGACCGGCACCGCCGAGCCGTCCCACATGTGCGACTGGAACAGCGGCTCCTGGCCGTTCTTGACGCGCTCCTGGGAGATGCCCATCAGCGGCCGGACGAACTTGTCCAGCTTGTCCTTCGGGCAGTGGTCGGTGTGCAGCGCGATGTTGACCGGGTAGTTCTTCGCCACCTCGCGGGCGTACAGGGCGAAGGCGGTCGCGCCGGTGACCATGTCCTTCACGGACGGGCCGGACAGGTACTCGGCGCCGCCGGTGGAGACCTGGATGATGCCGTCGCTCTCCGCGTCGGCGAAGCCCTTCAGCGCCGCGTTGAGGGTCTGCGAGGAGGTCACGTTGATCGCGGGGTACGCGAACCGGCCTGCCTTGGCCCGGTCCAGCATCTCCGCGTAGGCCTCGGGGGAAGCGATGGGCATGTCGAACGCTCCTTACTTACCGCTCTCGGCCGTCACCGGCCGCTGTTGTCCTTGGGTGCGCCGGACCGCGCTGTCCACCGCCGGCAGTATCCCGTAGAAGGTGGCGGCCGGCACAACCGACCCGGTGCCCGCGGTCATCACCCTTCCAGGCTGTCCGGCACGACGACGCTGATCAGCCAGGTCACGACGGCCATCACGATCGCACCCCAGAAGGCCGCCCAGAAACCGTCCACCTGGAACGGCAGGTCCAGCACGCCGGCGATCCAGTCGGTGAGCAGGAAGAGCAGGGCGTTGACCACCAGCGCGAACAGCCCGAGGGTGAGCAGGTAGAAGACGCACCCCACCACCTTGATCAGCGGCTTGAGCACGGCGTTGACCACACCGAAGATCAGTGCCACCACGATCAGGGTGAGGGCGGTGTTCGCGCCGGACCGGCCGCTCACCTCCACCCCGGGCACGATGAGCGTCGTGATCCACAGCGCGACCGCGGTGATCGCCAGCCGGATCAGGAAGCCCATGCCACCATCGTGGCACCGGCGCACCGGGCGGGGGCACCATTCCGGTTTCCTCGTTCGTCCCGGCTCCGAGCGGGGACGGTGGTCAACCCGTACGGTGTGTGGGGTAGCTGTCCGCACGAGATCCAGGGAGGGACGATGGGTCAGCCCGACGAGGACTTCGCCCCGAGCGACCACCTCGCTCCGGAGGAGCGGGACCTGGAGGCGGAGCCGGCCGACGCGGTGGAGCAGGCCACGGTCGTCGGTCCCAGCGAGGTCGACGTCGAGCCGCACCGCGGCCTGGAGGTCGCCGACTGGGACGCCATGGAGCAGGCCCGGGTCGTCGCCGCCGACGAGGACGACTACCGCTGACGCTCGACCGGACCGACCGGCCGGTGCCGCCCCCGGACACGGGATGCGGCGCCGGCCGGATCCGTTCAACGGACGGGGACCGGCACAGCACCAGGGCGGTCGATGCGCTCACCTCGCGTGACGGCGGACCCGGCCGTTGCGGCGGAGATGATCAGCCGTTCGGTCGATGTTGCCGCTCGGGGAGCGTCGGGGGCAGCGAACACGCTTAAGGGCTCCTTAAGATCCGCTGGCCACCACCTCTGGCGACCCCCATCGAAGGAACCCCCATGCTCAAGCACTCCGCCCGGCGCTGGCTCGCCGGGATCGGCGTCGCAGGCGCGCTCGTGGCCGCCTCCGCAATCCCAGCCTCGGCGGCTCCGGCCGACGACCTGGACCTCTACGCCAACAACGTGATCCTCGCTCCCGGCGGGACCGAGAAGTGGGTCAGCCTCTTCGGCCTCACGACCGAGCGGCTGGGCGATTTCACGGTCAAGGTCGACCGGAGCAAGGTTGCGGCCTTCGCCGACGTGCAGCCCTTCATGGAGGACGACTGCACCGAGTCCGGCGCGATTCTGACCTGCAAGGTCGTGGACCAGGACGACGACGGCTCGTTCCTGAACATCGTCGACCTGATGGTGCGCGCGAAGGACGGCGCCGAGGCGGGCCAGGAGGGTGCGCTGGAGTTCAACGTCACCGACACCGAGGGCGGCTCGGGCACCTTCAGCTCGACCGTCACCATCGGTGAGGGCGTGGACCTGGCCGCTTCGGAGTCTCTGGCCCTGAAGGGCGCTCCCGGCACCACCGTCAAGGCCCCGCTCCAGGTGGAGAACCGGGGGCAGAAGGCTGCCAACGGTGCGGTCCTGCTGGTCTTCGGCTCGTACGGCCTGACCCCCTCCAAGCGGTACGAGAACTGCGAGTACACCAGCGGCGAGTTCGACTTCCACGCCTTCGCCTGCACGTTCGACACCACCATCGCCGAGAACGCGACCGTCCGGCTCGACTCCAGCTTCGGGTTCACCGTGCCGGCGGACAACTGGGCGCCGAACACCGATTTCGGCTCCGCGATCTGGTTCACCCCGGCCGACTGGGAGGAGTTCCTGTCGCAGGCGGATCTGGGCGTCGAGTTCGGCCAGAAGGGCACCGAGGGTGAGCTGAAGCTCGAGTCCGCCGCCGGCGCGCAGCGTACGCCGCAGACCGACGTCGACCCGTACAACAACGAGACCTGGATCGAGCTCCAAGTGACCGGCGACCAGAAGGCCGACGTGGCGGCGGTCGGCGCCACCGTCAACGGCGAGGTCGGCAGCACCGCCCCGATGAAGGTCGGCTACGTCAACAACGGCCCGGCGGCGGTCGGCACCGGTGCCGCCGAGGGGATGTGGGTCACGACCTATGTCACGCTGCCGAAGGGCGTCACCGCCGTGAGCGCCCCGGAGACCTGCTGGGACGTCGACAACGACGAGGTGGAGCCGGGCAAGCCCGGTGCCGCCGTCTACCAGTGCTTCCTGAACGGTGTCCTCCGCAAGGGCGAGAAGGCCGAGTTCGCGTTCGAGGTGCGCATCGACAAGGCCGGCAGCCAGACCGGCGAGGTGAAGCTGCGCACCGGCCACGAAGAGCTCGAGATCAAGGACCTGAACCCGGCCAACGACACCGCGAAGATCCTGGTCAACGCGGCCGGTGGCGGCGCGGGTGGCGGCGACGGGGACGACCCGACCCTGCCGATCACCGGTGACTCGACCACCCTGGTGACCGTCATCGGCGGCCTGCTGCTCATCGCCGGCGCCGCCGGCTACGTGGTGACCCGCCGTCGCAAGACGCGCTTCGTGGCCTGACACCTCCCACCACCCGGTGCCCCGCCGACCTGTCCGGTCGGCGGGGCACCGTCCGTTACGGGCGCGATCCAGGCCCGACGGCAGGGCAAAACGGGACGACACAAGATCGACGAGACTGACACCATGGTCGGCGTGCTGCTCACCCTCTCCACCACCCACCGTCCGGCGACCGACCTCGGTCACCTGCTGGTGAAGCACCCCGACCGGGCGCACTCCTTCGACGTGCCCGTCGGCACCGCGCACGTGTTCTACCCGGAGGCCGGCGAGGACCGCTGCACCGCCGCCCTGCTGCTCGACGTCGACCCGCTGCGCCTCGCCGGCCCGCGTGGCAAGGGCCGGCAGGCGGCGGCACCCCCCGACACCTTCACCCTCGGGCGGTACGTCAACGACCGGCCGTACGCGGCGTCCAGCCTGCTCTCCTCCGCCCTGTCCCGGGTGTTCCGCTCGGCGCTGCGCGGCGAGTCCCGGGACCGGCCGGAGCTGGCGCGTACGCCGATCCCGCTGGAGGTCCGCGTGCCGGTGCTGCGGTGCCGGGGCGGCGTGGACGTCGCGGCGCGGATGTTCGGCCCGCTCGGCTGGACGGTCACCGCCACCCCGGTCCCCCTCGACGAGACGCACCCCGAGTGGGGCGACAGCCGGTACGTGGACCTCACGCTGACCGGCACGCTGCGGGTGGCCGACGCCCTCAACCACCTGTACGTGCTGCTGCCGGTCCTGGACGACGCGAAGCACTACTGGGTGGCTCCGGACGAGGTGGACAAGCTGCTCCGGGCGGGCGCGGGCTGGCTGGCCGACCACCCCGAACGGGCGATGATCAGCCGCCGTTACCTGGCGCACCGGCGGGCGCTGGCCGGGCTGGCGCTGGCCCGGCTGGCCGAGGAGCGGCTCGCCGACGAGCCGGCCGCCGACGCCGACACCGTGGACGAGACCACCGAGGAGGCCGGACCGGTCCGGCCGTCGCTCGCCGTACGCCGGCGGGAGGCCGTGCTCGCGGCGCTGGCCGAGGCCGGTGCGAGCCGCGTGCTGGACCTGGGCTGCGGCGGCGGGGCGCTGCTCGCGGCGCTGGTGGGCGACCGACGGTTCACCGAGATCGTCGGCACCGACGTCGCCACCCGGGCGCTGGCCGTCGCCGCGCGGCGGCTGCGGCTGGAGCGGCTGCCGGAGCGGCAGCGCGACCGGATCCGGCTCTGGCAGTCCGCGCTGACCTACCGGGACGACCGGCTGCGCGGGTACGACGCGGCGGTGCTGATGGAGGTCGTCGAGCACGTGGACCCGCCCCGGCTGCCCGCGCTGGAGGACACCGTGTTCGGCCACGCCCGACCGCACACGGTCGTGGTGACCACCCCGAACGTGGAGCACAACGTGCGCTACGAGGGTCTGCCCGCCGGACGCCTCCGGCACGCCGACCACCGGTTCGAGTGGACCCGCGCCGAGTTCGCCGGCTGGGCCGCCCGCGTCGGTTCCACGTACGGCTACACCGTCGTCCTGCGGGGGGTCGGCGACGACGACCCCGAGGTGGGCGCACCGACCCAACTCGCCGTGTTCACCCGGACGGAGGCCGACCGATGACCGTCCTCGACATTCCCGAGCTGGCCCTGGTCGCGCTGGTCGGCGTCTCCGGCTCGGGCAAGTCCACCTTCGCCCGCCGGCACTTCGCGCCGACGCAGGTGCTCTCGTCCGACGCCTTCCGGGGAATGGTCGCCGACGACGAGAACGACCAGTCGGCGTCCGCCGACGCGTTCGACGTACTGCACTACGTCGCCGGCAGGCGGCTGCGGGCCGGGCGGCTCACCGTGGTCGACGCGACGAACCTCCAGCCGCACGCGCGGGCCGCCCTGGTCCGGGTGGCCCGCGAGCACGACGTGCTGCCGGTCGCGATCGTGCTGGAGGTGCCCGAGGCCCTGGCGTGGGAACGTACGGAGTCGCGGGCCGACCGCACCTTCGGGCGGCCGGTGCTGGCCCGGATGCAGCGGGACCTGCGGCGCACGTACGGGCAGCTCGCGCGTGAGGGCTTCCGGAAGGTGCACGTGCTGCGCGGGGTCGAGGAGATCGAGGCCGCGCAGATCCGCTACGAGAAGCTCTTCAACGACCGCCGGGAGCTGGCCGGGCCGTTCGACATCGTCGGCGACGTGCACGGCTGCCGGGCCGAGCTGGAGGCGCTGCTGGTCCGGCTCGGCTGGGATCTGGTGCGGGACGACGCCGGCCGGCCGGTGGACGCGACGCACCCGTCGGGGCGTACCGCGGTCTTCGTCGGTGACCTGGTGGACCGCGGCCCGGACTCGCCCGGCGTGCTCCGCCTGGCGATGGGCATGGTCGCGGCCGGACATGCGCTCTGCGTGCCCGGCAACCACGAGCAGAAGCTGCTGCGCAAGCTGCGCGGCCGGGACGTGCGGCTCACCCACGGCCTGGCGGAGACGATGGCGCAGCTCGCCGCTGAGCCGGAGACGTTCGCGGCCGAGGTGGCGGCGTTCGTCGACGGCCTGGTCAGCCACTACGTGCTGGACGGCGGCCGGCTGGTGGTGGCGCACGCCGGGCTGAAGGAGGAGTACCAGGGCCGCGCGTCCGGCCGGGTCCGCGCGTTCGCCCTGTTCGGGGAGACCACCGGCGAGACCGACGAGTACGGGCTGCCGGTGCGCTACCCGTGGGCACGGGAGTACCGGGGGTCCGCGACGGTCGTGTACGGGCACACGCCCACGCCGGAGCCGGAGTGGGTCAACAACACGATCTGCATCGACACCGGCTGCGTGTTCGGCGGCCGGCTCACGGCGCTGCGCTACCCCGAGCGGGAGCTGGTCTCGGTGCCGGCGGAGCGGGAGTGGTACGCGCCGGTCCGCCCGCTGACCGCCGCGCCGGCCCGTCCCGACGAGGTGCTGGAGCTGACCGACGTGACCGGCCGGCGGCACGTCGAGCACCCGTACGGGTCGCTGACCGTGCCGGCGGAGAACGCCGCCGCGGCGCTGGAGGTGATGAGCCGCTTCGCCGTGGACCCGCACCGGCTGGGGTGGCTGCCGCCCACGATGGCGCCGTGTTCGACGTCGACCGTGGACGGCTTCCTGGAGCACCCGGCCGAGGCGTTCGCCGACTACCGCGCGGCGGGCGTGGACCGGGTGGTCTGCGAGGAGAAGCACATGGGCTCGCGGGCGGTCGTCCTGGTCGACCGGGAGCCGTCGCTCGGCCCGTTCGGCGGCGGCGCGGTGTACACGCGGACCGGCCGGCCGTTCTTCGGGTCGCCGCTGGACGACGAGCTGCTCGCCCGGGTCCGGACGGCGGTGGGCGTCGCCGGGCTCTGGGCCGAGCTGGACACCGACTGGCTGCTGCTCGACTGTGAGCTGCTGCCCTGGTCGGCGAAGGCGGGCGGGCTGATCCGCGAGCAGTACGCGAGTGTCGGCGCCGCCGGCCGGGCGGCCCTGCCCGCGGCGCTGGCCGCGCTGGACGCCGCCACCGCCCGGGGGATCGACCTGGGCGAGCTGCGGGACCGGACGGCCCGCCGCCGGGACGACGTGGCCGCGTACTCGGCGGCCTACCGGGCGTACGTGGGGCCGACCGACGGCCTGCGCGGGGTGACCCTGGCACCGTTCGCGGTGCTGGCCGGGGCGAAGTCGGCCTACCCGGACCGGGACCACGGCTGGCACCTCGACCTGGCCGACCGGCTCCACGCCGCCGACCCGGCGTTCGTGACGCCGACCCGCCGTCGGGTGGTCGACCTGTCCGACCCGGCGGCCGAGGCGGAGGCCACCGACTGGTGGCTCGGGCTCACGGCGGCCGGCGGCGAGGGCATGGTCGTCAAGCCGTACGCCGGGCTCGCGGCACGGTCGGCGCGGGGATCGCTGCTCCAGCCGGGCGTCAAGTGCCGGGGCCGGGAGTACCTGCGGATCATCTACGGTCCCGGCTACACCGAGCCGGACCAGCTGGCCCTGCTGCGTCGCCGGTCCCTGGGCCGCAAGCGTGGCCTCGCCCTGCGGGAGCACGGCCTCGGGCTGGCCGCCCTGGACGCGCTGGTCGCCGGGGCGCCGCTGTGGCGTCGCCACGAGCTGGTGTTCGCGATCCTCGCCTGCGAGTCCGAGCCGGTCGACCCGCGCCTGTAGGCGCAGGCCGCCTCGACCTCCGCGCGGTCGGGGCGGCACGGCCGGCCGCCCGGTCATCCGGGTCGATCAAGCGGGCACGGCGGCCGGTAGGGTCGCCGACCATGACGTACGAGGCGTTCTACGAGCCGGCCGGCGCGGGCCGGTTCCGCGCCACCGCGGCGACGGCCGGCCCGTGGGATCCGGCCGCCCAGCACGCCGGCCCACCGTCGGCGCTGCTCGCCCGGGCCCTCTCCGCCCACGAGCCGGTCGACGGGCAACTGCTCAGCCGCGTCACGGTGGACATCCTGCGCCCGGTGCCGGTGGCGGAGCTGGCGCTGCGCGTACGGACGCTGCGCGCCGGCCGCCGGATCACCCTCGTCGAGGGGGTCGCCGAGGCCGGTGGGCAGGAGGTGCTGCACGCCCGTGGCTGGCGCATCATCGCGCCGGCCGAGCGGACACCGGCCACTCCGGACGACGCCCCGGCGGTGCCCGGCCCGGATTCCGGCGCCGATCCGGAGCTGTGGGCGACCGCCCACACCGACGGCTACCTGTCGAGCATGCAGTGGCGGGTCGTCTCCGGCGGGTTCGCGGAGCCCGGCCCGGCCCGGGTGTGGGCGCGGCCCCGCATCCCGCTGGTGCCCGGCGAGCCGGTACGCCCGGCCGAACTCGCGTTGCTGGTGGCCGACTCGGGCAGCGGGGTGAGCGCCCGGCTGGACCTGGCCCGCTGGCTCTTCGTGAACGTGGACCTCACGGTGACGCTGCACCGGCCGCCGCGCGGCGAGTGGCTGCTGCTCGACTCGGCGACCACGATCGGTCCGCACGGCTCCGGCGTCGCGGCCAGCCGCCTCGCCGATCTCGACGGCACCGTCGGCGAGGCGCTGCAGACGCTGGTGGTGGCCCCGCGCTGACGCGGATGCGGCCCGGCGCCGGCGGGCGCGGCGTCAGCTGGTCACCGGGCCACTGTGACGTCGCCCACCGGCCGGATCGGGCAGCCGCCTAGACTACGGACGTCCGTCGCCGCCGGTGACGACCGTTCGCCAGCCGACCGACCGCGGAGGTCACCCTCGTGTCGACGCCCACCACCACCCTGGCCCTGGGCCCGGACTGGCTCGATCCCGAGGTGCTGATCTCGACGTTCGGCCTCCTCGGCATCCTGGTGATCGTCTTCGCCGAGTCGGGCCTGCTGATCGGGTTCTTCCTGCCCGGTGACTCGCTGCTGTTCACGGCGGGCCTGCTCACGGCCGACGGGCAGTACATCACCTGGCCGCTCTGGCTGGTCTGCCTGCTCATCACCCTGTCGGCCATCGCGGGCGACCAGGTGGGGTACGCGTTCGGCCGCAAGGTGGGCCCGGCGCTGTTCCGCCGGCCGAACTCGAAGCTGTTCAAGCAGGAGAACCTGTTGAAGGCACACGACTTCTTCGAGAAGTACGGCGCCCGCTCGATCGTGCTGGCCCGCTTCGTGCCGATCGTGCGGACGTTCACGCCGATCGTCGCGGGCGTCAGCCGGATGAACTACCGCACGTTCGTCGTCTACAACGTGATCGGCGGCATCCTCTGGGGCACCGGCGTGACGGTCCTCGGCTACTTCCTCGGCCAGATCCCGTTCGTCAAGGCGAACATCGAGGTGATCCTGATCGCGATCGTCGCGATCTCGGTGGTGCCGATCGTGGTCGAGCTGCTGCGGGCGCGCATGGCGGCGAAGCGCGGCACGACCGCCGCGGAGCGGGCCGCCGCCGAGGAGGCGATCCGGGAGACCCGGGAGCACTACGGCAAGCACTGAGCCGGGCCGGCAACGGCCCGGGGCGGGCGCCTACCGGGGCGGTACTGAGGGTGACGGCTTCGGCCGTCGGGCGGCCCCGGCCGGCCGTCCGGCGCCATCCCTGGTCGGGGAGGGCACCGGACGAGCGGTACGGGTCAGCGCGCCTTCTTGGTGGCGCGCTTGCGCGGCGGGGTCAGCAGATCGGCGATGGTCGCGATCGCGCTCGGCACCAGCCGGTAGTACGCCCAGACCCCGCGCTTCTCCCGCTCCAGCAAGCCGGCCTCGGTGAGGATACGCAGGTGGTGGCTGACCGTCGGCTGCGAGAGGCCGAGGGGCGCGGTCAGGTCGCACACGCACGCCTCCCCCTCCGGAGCCGACTGGATCAGGCTGAGCAGCCGCAACCGGGCAGGGTCGGCGAGGGCCTTGAGGACCCCGGCCAGCCGCTCGGCATCGGCACGTTCGATCGGCTCGCCGGCAAGCGGCGAGATCTGAGGCATGGTCATTTCAGCCAACGCAGTTCCCACGTATTCCATCCTTCCACCAGCAGCATCGATCCGCCTGCATATCAGCAGATCCGAATCGGCAGACTTTTACGCCACAAGGCCGAGGTCAGCCAACGTATAGGCCGCTCGGTACGGCAGTCCGGCGGCTCGCACCGCGTCGCCGGCGCCTCGATCAACAATAACCGCCACGCCCGCCACGTCGGCCCCGGCCTCGCGAAGCGCCTCGACGGCGGTCAACACGCTCTGACCGGTGGTGGAGGTGTCCTCGACCGCCAGCACCCGTCGCCCGGTCACATCGGGCCCCTCGATCCGACGCTGGAGGCCGTGCGCCTTGCCCGTCTTGCGGACGACGAAGGCGTCCAGGGGGCGGTCGGTGCCGGCGGCGGCGTGCAGCATCGACATCGCGATGGGGTCGGCCCCGAGCGTCAACCCACCCACCGCGTCGTACGCCCAGTCGGCGGTCAGCTCCCGCATCACCCGGCCCACCAACGGGGCCGCCTCGTGATGCAGCGTGACGCGTCGCAGATCGACGTACCAGTCCGCTTCGCGTCCCGAGGACAGCACCACCCGTCCATGGACCACAGCCAGGTCGGTAATGAATTTACGCAGGTCGTCGTGGTCCCCCATGGCGATAGAGGGTACTGCTCGACGCTGTGAGCCGCGTGTCGGGTCCACCCGTGTCGACCCTGCGGGCGATGAGACGGACGGCGATGTCCCGCTACGCTGAGCCACTGCTCGCCGGCACGGCGGGGCCCGTCGTGCCCCGGGTCGGTCAGCGTGCGTCGCGCCCGATCCGGCCGCGGGTGTCGCGGGAGACGGCCTCGAGCAGCCGCCGGGGCGCGTGCCGCAGGCCGGCAACGGCCACTTTGTACTTCCACGCCGGCACGCTGACCAGCTTGCCTTTGCCCAGGTCACGCAGGCCTTCGTCGACGACGTCCTCGGCCCGCAGCCACATCCACTCCGGGGTCTTCGACATGTCGATGCCGGCCCGACCGTGGAACTCGGTGCGGGTGTAGCCGGGGCAGAGCGCCATCACGCGTACGCCGAACGGGCGGGCGGAGAGCCCGACCGACTCGCTGAAGTTGGTGACCCACGCCTTGCTGGCCGAATACGTCGATCCGGGCATGACCGCCCCGAATCCGGCAACGGAAGAGACATTTATCACTGCCCCGTGCCGCCGCTCGGTCATCGGACGCAGGGCGGCCAGGGTCAGCCGCATCACGGCGTGCACGTTGAGCCGGAGCAGGCGGGCCTCCGCCTCGGCCGACGAACGCAGGAACGGCGTGTTGAGGCTGATGCCCGCGTTGTTCACCAGCAGCTCGATCGGCGAACCCTCGGCGAACCGCCGCTCCACGGCCGCGCAACCGTCGTCGGTGGACAGGTCCGCCGAGATCGTCTCGACCTCGTGGCCGTGCCGGCCGGTCAGCTCGGCGGCGAACTCCGCCAGCCGGGCCGTGTCCCGGGCGACGAGCACCAGGTGCCAGCCGTCGGCGGCGAGCCGCCGCGCGAAGGCGGCGCCGATGCCGGCGGTCGCGCCGGTGACGAGGGCCCGTCGCTCGGTGGTCGGCTGGTCGAGCGTCACGGGCGGTCCTCACCTCGGGGGGTACGGGGGCGGGTACGCCGGGGCGTACGGCGCCGGTGCCGGCCGGCGGAACCAGGCGGACGCCGCGGGGAGCGCCAGCAGCACGGCCACCACAAGGTAGCCGAGCACCTGCCCGATCGAAAGCCCTGCGCCGAGCGGGATCCACCAGCCCGGGTACGCGTCGTCGAGCCGGGCCAGCAACTCGGCCACACCCCGCTCGTTCTCGTCGAGCTCCAACGGAGTGGCCCGCTGGACGGCCAGCCCCGCCAGCCCGCAGCAGCCGGCGAGCATCCCCAACCCGGCGACGACCCACGTCCCGACCCGGGCGCCGGACCGGCCGGCGCCCACGCCGACGGCGAGGACGGCGAGCAGCAGCCCGGCGACCAGGCTCACCAGTGCGCCGAGCACGGTCCAGGCGCCGACCCCGAACACCATCGTGTCGATCTCGTCGGCGCTGGCCGAGGTGTCCCGCGCCGCCGACCGGAAGGCGTCGACCGTGCCGGCCAGAACGAACACGCTCGTGACGGCGTACGCGACGGCGACGGCCGCCATCGCCACCAGCAGCACGACGGCCGCCGTCACCACCGCGGGGCGACGGGCCCGATCGGGGTACGACACGACTGGTCCCTCCGGATAGGCGTCGGGTTGCAACCTATCCGGAGGGATCGTCGTCGTCGCCGCTATCCGACGTTCAACTCACCGGCGGCGGGGTCGGACCGGGGCGGTCGGACCCGGGGTGCGCCTCGCCGCCCTGCTCCGGGCCGCCCGGCTGGCCGGGGGCGCCCGGCGTGGGGCCGGCCTGCGGGTGGCCCGGCTCGCCCGGGGCCGACGGGTAACCCGGGGTCGGCGGGTACCCGGGCTGGCCGGGGGTCGACGGGTACGCCGGGTAGGCGGCGCCGGGAACCGGTGGCTCCCACGCCGGCTCCTGCTTGCGGAAGAACTCGTTGGCCTTCGGCAGGGCGAGCAGGATCAGGGCCGCCAGCAGGGCGATGATGCTGAGAACGGTGAGCAGCAGGGTCACCGGCTCGTACCAGGACGGCAGGGCCTCGTCGAGACGACGGTTGATCTCCTCCTGGCTCGGCACGTCGCCGCTGGTCTGGCCGCCCATCGCGTTGCCGGCGGCGGTGCCGGCCAGCGCCAGACCGGAGCAGCAGAGGGCGATGCCGCCGACCACCCAGGTGATGATCCGGGCGACGTTCTTCCCCCGGTTGTTCAGCAGGGCGAGGACGACGAGCCCGACCGCGAAGAGCAGGCTGACGATGCTGCCCCCG
Organism: Micromonospora sp. WMMC415; assembly: GCF_009707425.1. GTDB lineage: Bacteria > Actinomycetota > Actinomycetes > Mycobacteriales > Micromonosporaceae > Micromonospora. The sequence goes on from NZ_CP046104.1 coordinate 740,799, forward strand.
ACGAGTGCGAAGGCGATGACGCCCTCGCTGCCCTCCGCCTCGGTGCCGGCGAAGGCGTCCCGGTAGACGTCCTGGAACGTGCCCAGCGTGCTCAGACCGATGATCAGGCTCAGCACGGAGAGGGCGGCGTAGAACATGAGCAGGTAGCTGGAAATGGTCACGACGCTCGGGCGTACCCGGGCGGGCTGCTGGTGAGGATCGACCACGATTCTCCTTCCCTAGATCGCGCACACACCGTACCGAGTGCGGACCAACAGGGCAGGGCGGCGCGACGGGTCAGTAGCCGCGCCACTCGGCGCGCGCGTACTCCAGCACCCGGGGTTGCAACAGCGTGGAGGCCGAAACGTCGACGCGGCGCCGGTCCGGCGGAAAGGCCGCGGCGGCGGCCAACGTGGCCGGGTCGAGAAAGCGTAGCGGCGGCACGCCGGCCGGCAGGGCCAGGACAGGGGCGGTCGCGCCGGGCGCGGCGAGCAGGAAACCCCAGTCGCCGAAGGAGGGAACGTCCACGTGGTACGGCGTGACGGCGAACCCGGCCGCCCGCAGCGACGCGTCGATCGACCAGTACGACCGGGGCGCGAAGTACGGCGAACCGGCCTGCACGACGAGCCGCCCGCCGGCGGCGAGGGCGTTGCGGGCCAGCGCGTAGAACTCGACGGTGTAGAGCTTGGCGGTGGCCGTCTCGTCCGGGTCGGGAAGGTCGGCGACCACCGCGTCGAACCGTTCGGCGGTGGTCCGCAGCCAGCCGAACGCGTCGGCGTGCACCACGCGTACGCGGGGGTCGTCGAGGGCGCCCCCGTTGAGCCGGCGCAGTTGCGGCTCGCTGCGGGCCAGCGCCACCACCGCCGGGTCCAGGTCGACCACGGTGATCCGCCGGACGTCCGGGTAGCGCAGCAGTTCCCGGACCGCGAGCCCGTCCCCGGCGCCGAGCACCAGCACCTCGCCGCGCGGCCCGGCGAGCACCGGGTGCACCAGCGCCTCGTGGTAGCGGTACTCGTCGACCGAGCTGAACTGGAGGTCACCGTTGAGGAACAGCCGCAGGTCGGTGGCGCCGCGGCCGGGTTCGGCGACCGACCGGGTCAGCACGATCTCCTGGTAGCGGCTGCGCTCGGCGTGCACCACCGGATCGCGGTAGAGCTGCTGCCGGGCGGTCACCTCGAAGTCGCGGGCGGTCAGCCACGCGTACCCGAGGCAGAGGGCCACCACCACGGAGCCGGCGGTGAGCGCGACGCGTGCCCGGCCGCTCAGCTCCCGCCGGAAGACGGTGAAGACCAGTGCCAGGCCGGCGACCGCGTTCACGGCACCCACCACGAGCGCGCCCTTGAGCTGGCCGAACAGCGGCAGCAGCAGGAACGGGAACGCCAGGCCGCCGAGCAGCGCGCCGACGTAGTCGGCCGCGAACAGGTCGGCCACCGCGCTTCCGGCGGCCTGCGCCCGGATGCGTTGCAGCAGCACCATCAGCAGCGGGATCTCCGCGCCGATCAGCAGCCCCAGCACGAAGGCGGTGCCGACCAGGGCCGGCCCGTACAGGTCCAGCCAGGCGAACGCCGCGTAGAGGCCGAGCACGGACAGGCCGCCGAGCAGGGCCAGGGCCAGCTCGATCGCGGCGAACGCGGCGGCGGCGCGCGACTGCAACGGCTTGGCGGCGAGCGCGCCGACGCCCATGGCGAACACCATCACACCGAGCACGATCGACGCCTGGCCGACCGTGTCGCCGATCAGGTAACTGCCGAGCGCGACCAGGGCCAGCTCGTAGACCAGGCCGCAGGCGGCGCAGACGAACACCGCGGCCAGCACGGCGGCGCGGGCGAGGCGCCACCGTGCCGGCGCGTCGACCGTCACGCTTTCTCCGGCGTACGCGCGGCGGTCCCGCCCCTGGGGCGCGGGCCCGGAACCGCCGGTGCGGCGGCCTCCCGGCGCTGCCTGCGGCGCAGCACCAGACCGACGGTGACCAGCAGGGCGGTGATCAGCAGCAGCGCGGCGGCGCCGATGAACCAGCCACACCGGTCCCGCCACAGGTCACTGCCGGCGTCCTTGAGCGGAGTCGGGTCGGCGGGCGCGGCGGCGGTGTCCACCGGCTCCGGGCTGGCCGCGCCGCGCTCGGCGACGAGCAGCGGCAGGGTGACGGCGGCGCGGGTGACCGCCCACCCCGGGTCGTCGACGAAGGCGTCGTCGGTCAGGTCGAAGCGGGAGAGCCCGGTCTGCACCAGGATCAGGTCGCTGGCCTCGAAGTCGGGCGAGCCCTGCACCGCCACGGACGCGTAGTCCTCGGCCTCGCTGCTGTCCGAGGTGTAGGTGACGATGCCCCTGACCTGCACCCAGCGTGGGCACTGTGGGTGGTTCTCCACCGGGACGCCGTCGCCCAGGTTGGACCCGGCACTGACCACGTCGTCGTCGCGGTAACCGTCCTGGAGCTTCCAGCCGTAGCAGATGCCCTGGCTCTCGAAGGCCTGGCGCAGGATCGGCACGGTGTCGTTCCGCTCGGTGGCGGTGGGCGGCGGCACCACGGTGCTGTCGTCGTCACCGCCGGTGGCCACCCCGATCACACAGGCGCCGACCAGCACCAGGGTCACGATGCCCCACACCAGCGCGGCCTGGCCGCCCTTCTTCTTCGGCGCCGCCTTCCCGGGCGCCCTGCCGCCGGCCATCAGCTGATCGCGGCGGCGATGATCGCGCCGGTGGCGAGGTGGACGACCGCGGACACCCAGACCGCCGGGTGCGGCTCCGGGTCGACCAGGATCTCGCCGAGCTTGCCGGGGGTGGCGACGTCCAGCACCAGGAACGCGGCGGCCATGATGACCAGGCCGAGGATCCCGTACGACGCCGCGCCGACCAGCCCGAGGACGAAGTCGTCCTCGCTGGCGACGATCGCGGCGACCACGATGACGCCGACACCGGCCAGGTTCGAGGCGAGCAGCAGCGCGGCGTTGCGGTTGCGCTCGTTCCAGATCAGCTCGTTCAGCTTTCCCGGGGTGGTTACGTCGACCAGGACGTAGCCGATGCCCATGAGGACGACGCCGACCACCCCGTACGCGAGGGTGACCAGCAGGTCGGTGACGAGGGTCTGCACAGGGGTGCTCCAGGGATCGTTCGGACTTCGGAGGTGTTGGATCTACTTGCCGCTGCCGGGACCGCCGCCCCGGACGGTGTTCCCCCGGCCCCAACCCCAGTGGTTGCCGACCGTGGAGTGGTAGCGCGGGTACGCGGTGTCGAGCTTCTCCAGGAGGATCAGCGAACCGGCGGCGACCGGCAGGATCACCACCGAGTCGTCGTCGTAGCGCAGGTAGACGCCGCTGCCGTCGACGTACCGGTCGGCCGGCTTCCAGGCGTCCGTGATCTCCTCGGCGACCTGGCTCGGCCGGCGCGACGACATGTAGGCGACCGCCGCGCCGCCGATGTCCCGGGCGGAGGCCCGGTCGTACCGGTCCTGCACGAAGCCGCGCGGGGAGAAGTTGCCGTAGAAGATGGCGAAGGCGGCGACGAGCGCGCCGATGACGGCGAACACCACTCCCACCACGAACCAGCGTCGGTACGTCATCGCAGGGCCACCACCGTTTCGGTCAGGACGAGTTCGTTGGTCTGGGGGTACGCGTGCCAGGTGCGCCAGCCGAGGGCGCCGTCCGGCGGGTCGGGGCGCACCGACAGCGCGGTGACCGCGTCGACGTCGCCGGGGAAGACCCCGACCAGCGCGTACGGGTCGTCGGCCAGGTCCGCGCGGAGCGCGGCCACCCGGTCCCGCAGGCCGTTGCTTTCCGGACGCAGCACGGTGGCGGTGAACCGGTAGCCGGCCCGCTCGTCGTGCAGGGCGCCGGGCAGGTCGGGCCGGCGGCCGGGCAGGCAGGCCACCGTCTCGGTCAACGTGGTGCCGGGCGCCCGCAGCACCACCTGGTGCGAGGCGCCGAGCAGGCGCAGCCGTACGTGGACGCCGCCGGGCAGGTCGAGGTCGAGCACGTGCAGCGCGGGGCGCTCGGCGTCGTCGAGGGCGAGGCTGAGGTCGGCGGCGCTGGTGTCGACGTACGGGGCGTGGAGGGTGACGAGCACTCAGCCCACCTCGGCCTGCGGGTAGATCATCACCTCGGCCCGGTGCAGCTTCTCGCCCCGGGCCACCTCCCACCCGGTCTCGCCGTACGCCTCGAACGACAGCCGCGCGCCGCCCGGCGCCTGGTAGTCGTGGTAGCGCATGGTGCCGCTCGGGTCGAGTCCGGTCGTGCCGACCGCGGTGTAGCGGGCCTGCCCGGACTCGTCCCAGCTGTACCGGCGGCCGGCGAAGTCGATGGTCGGGGCGCCCGGCGTGACCGTTGCTCCCGGCTCGGCCTCCCACAGCACCAGTTCCAGTTCCGGGTCCTCCTCGACGGAGAGCCAGCGGCGTACGCCGCCCGCGTCGTCGAGGAGGTGCTCCGCCCAGCTCCACCCGCCTTCGACCAGGCGGATCGAACCCCGGACCGGGTACGTCACGCCGCGTACCTCGACGATGTCGCCGGGCTTGAGCCGGCGCGGGTCGCCACGGAGCGCGTCCGCGTCCCGGTCCCGGAGAGGGTCGCCGGGACCCTTGGCGCCGGACGGGCGCGGGCGGGAACGACGCTGGGCCAGTACGGCGATCACCACCCCGGCCACCCCGACCACGCAGCCCGCTCCCGCCAGCAGGTACGCCACCGACCCGTTCACCGACAACCTCCCCAGGTACGTCGGCGCAGACGGTAACAACCCCGCGCACCTGGGGAAACTTCTCCCGATAGCGTGATCGACCGGCTACCGGCCGTCTCCTTCCGTCTCCCTTGTGGACGCTCGACGGTGATCGGGTCAGCCATCGTCGGCAGAGGAGCCGGGCGAGTCCGGGCCGGGTTGCCCGGGATCGACGGGTGCGCCCGGAGCGGGTGGTTGCGCGTGCGCCGACGGGTCGGGGCAGACCAGGTATCCGGGCGGGGCGGGGACGTAGCCCGGCGGGACATGTCCCGGCGCGACGTAGCCCGGCGCGACGTAGCCCGGCGCGACGTAGCCCGGCGCGACGTAGCCATGCGCGGCGTAGCCCGGCGGGGCGTAGCTGTATGGCGGGATGACAGGCGAAGGCAGCGGTGGCGCTGGTCGCACGGGCACCGCGGGGACGAACCAGCGGTGCGCGGGCGGCAGCGCCAGCAGCAGCACCACCGCGCCGGTCAGCAGGAACACCGCCAGCGCCCCGGCCATGCCCAGCGGGAAGAACACCGCCTCGAACGGGTCGGTCGTCCCGTACAGGGCGTCGAGGAAGGCGCTGTCCCCCCAGAAGTCCTCCGGCATGCCCTCCTCGTCGGGGTACGGAGGCCCCTCCCCGTCGAAGCCGGCGACGAACATCATCGGGAAGAAGAGCGCCCCGAAGCAGCCCTGCCCGAGGCAGACCAGAAGTTGGCCCCCGGCGGCCACGAAGACCAGGATCCGGGCGGTGTTGCCGCCCCGGCGGACCGGCCGGGCCGTCGCGGCGTACCAGACCGCGAGCAGCAGGACCGGCAGCCCGATGAAGACCGCACCGGTGACGTTGCCCCACCGCTCGGCGCGTACCTCGTCGGGGTCGGCGCTCGGAACCGCGCGGACCGCGTCGTCGATGCGCCCGTCCCACTGGATCGCCTGAGCGATCACCAGGCCCAGGAGGCCGAGCAGGACCAGCACGGCGGTGAGCTGCAACCAGAAGGCGACATCGACGGTACGCGGCCGGGGCGGGCGTGCCGGGACGCCGGTGGGAGCGGTCATGTCAGGCAAGGTAGGGCTGCGACGCCAGCGCCGGCAGAGCCGTTCGGCCGCTCGTCACCGGCCGGTTGATCACGACTGGCCGAGGCGGTCCCCGGCGTACTCCCGCAGGGTCGTGCGGTCCATGACACAGCCGGTGAACGTGGGGACCTCCGCGGGGTCGTCGCGGAGCCGCTCCCAGGCCGACCGTCCGGCCGCCGGGTCGAGCCGCTCCAGCAGAGCGGCGGCGTACACCCGCCCGGCGGGCGAGCCGGTGCCGAGCAGCCGGTCGAGCTGTGCGCGTACCGCGTCGGGGTCGTCGGCCAGCGCGGCCTCGACCCGGCGGTACGCCTCGGTCACCGGCAGCAGCGTCCCGGCGATCCCCACCGGTCCGAACGCGACCGTCTCGGCGCGATGCAGCTCGGCGAGCGCGGCGGCCAGTTCCCGCCCCTTCTTCCTCCCAATCCCGAACACGCCCGGTTCCTACCCCACCGCCCCACCCTCACCCTGTCGATCATGAAGTTGGCGGGCTCCAAGGAGATCGAATCGCCCGCCAACTTCATGATCGACCAGGGATGCGGGTCAGGGGGCGGCCGTTACCGCCAGGGCGTCCTTGGAGTCGGACAGGTCGACCTTTACCGTGTCGCCGTCGCGGATTCCGCCGCTCAGGAGGGCCTTCGCCAACTGGTCGCCGATGGCGGACTGCACCAGGCGGCGCAGCGGGCGGGCACCGTAGATCGGGTCGTACCCGTGCTCGGCGAGCCAGGTGCGGGCCGGCTCGGTGATCTCCAGGCCCAGACGGCGGTCGGCCAGCCGGCGGCGCATCCGGTCCAGTTGGATGTCCACGATGGCCCGCAGGTCCTCACCCTGGAGCGCGGCGAACACCACGATGTCGTCGAGGCGGTTGAGGAACTCCGGCTTGAAGTGCGACCGGACCACCGCCAGGACGCCCTCACGTCGCTGCTCCTCGGCCAGCGTCAGGTCGCTGATCACCGACGACCCGAGGTTGGAGGTGAGGATCAGGATGGCGTTGCGGAAGTCCACCGTACGGCCCTGGCCGTCGGTGAGCCGGCCGTCGTCGAGCACCTGAAGCAGGATGTCGAAGACGTCTTGGTGGGCCTTCTCCACCTCGTCGAGCAGGATCACCGAGTACGGCCGGCGGCGCACCGCCTCGGTGAGCTGGCCGCCCTCCTCGTACCCGACGTAGCCGGGCGGGGCACCGACCAGGCGGGCGACGGAGTGCTTCTCGCCGTACTCGCTCATGTCGATGCGGACCATGGCCCGCTCGTCGTCGAAGAGGAACTCGGCGAGCGCCTTCGCCAGCTCGGTCTTGCCGACGCCGGTGGGGCCGAGGAAGAGGAAGCTGCCGGTCGGGCGGTCCGGGTCGGCGACGCCGGCCCGGGCGCGGCGCACCGCGTCGGAGACCGCGCCGACCGCCTCGGACTGGCCGACCACGCGGGCGCGCAGCGACTCCTCCATCCGCAGCAGCTTCGCGGTCTCGCCCTCCAGCAGGCGACCGGCCGGGATGCCGGTCCAGGAGGCGACCACGGCGGCGATGTCGTCCGCGCCGACCTCCTCCTTCAGCATCGCGCCACCGGCCTGGAGCCGGGCCAGCTCCTCCTCGGCCCGCTTCAGGTCGGCCTTGAGCGCGGGGATACGGCCGTACCGCAGCTCGGCGGCACGCTCCAGCTCGCCGTCGCGCTCGGCACGCTCGGCCTCCCCGCTGAGCCGCTCCAACTCCTCCTTGGCGGTCGACAACTTGGTGATGTGGCTCTTCTCCAGCTGCCAGCGCTCCGAGAGGGCGGTGAGCTGCTCGCGCTTGTCGGCCAGCTCCTTGCGCAGCCGCTCCAGCCGCTCGGCGGACGCGGCGTCCGGCTCCTTGGCCAGCGCCATTTCCTCGATCTCCAGCCGGCGCACCGCCCGCTCGATCTCGTCCACCTCGACCGGCCGGGAGTCGATCTCCATGCGCAGGCGGGACGCCGACTCGTCGACCAGGTCGATGGCCTTGTCCGGCAGGAAGCGGTCGGTGATGTAGCGGTCCGACAGGGCGGCGGCGGCGACCAGCGCGGCGTCGGTGATGCGTACGCCGTGGTGCACCTCGTAGCGTTCCTTGAGCCCGCGCAGGATGCCGATGGTGTCCTCGATCGTCGGCTCGCCGACCAGCACCGGCTGGAAGCGGCGCTCCAGGGCCGGGTCCTTCTCGATGTGCTCACGGTACTCGTCCAGCGTCGTCGCGCCGACCATCCGCAACTCGCCGCGGGCGAGCATCGGCTTGAGCATGTTGCCGGCGTCCATCGAGCCCTCGCCCTTACCGGCGCCGACCACCGTGTGCAGCTCGTCGAGGAAGGTGATGACCTGGCCGTCGGAGTTCTTGATCTCCTCCAGGACGGACTTCAGCCGCTCCTCGAACTGCCCCCGGTACGACGCGCCAGCCACCATCGCGCCCAGGTCGAGCGAGACGAGCTTCTTGTCCCGCAGCGACTCCGGCACGTCACCGGCCACGATCCGCTGGGCGAGACCCTCCACGATGGCGGTCTTGCCGACGCCCGGCTCACCGATCAGGACCGGGTTGTTCTTCGTACGCCGCGACAGCACCTGGATCACCCGGCGGATCTCGGCGTCCCGGCCGATCACCGGGTCGATCTTGCCGTCGCGGGCACTGGCGGTCAGGTCGACGCCGTACTTCGCGAGGGCCTGGTAGGTCTGCTCCGGGTCGGCCGTGGTGACCCGCCGGTCGCCGCCACGCACGGTCGGGAACGCGGCGACCAGGGTCTCCTCGGTGGCACCGGCGGACGTGAGCGCGGCCGACACCGCGCCACCCACCCGGGCCAGGCCGGCGAGCAGGTGCTCGGTGGAGGTGTACTCGTCGCCGAGCGGCCGGGCGATCTGCTCGGCGGCGCCGATGGCGTTGACGAACTCGCGCGCCAGGGTCGGCTCGGCGATGCTGGAGCCGCGGGCGGCGGGCAGCGCGTCGATCGCGCGCTGGGTGGCCCGGCGCAGCTCGCCGGGGTCGGCCCCGACAGCGCGCAGCAGGCCGGCCGCGGTCGACCCCTCGGTGTCCAGCAGGGACAGCAGCAGGTGCCAGGGCTCCACGGTGGCGTGGCCGCGCTGGTTGGCGAGTGCGACGGCACCGGTGATGGTCTCGCGGCTCTTGGTGGTGAGACGTTCGGTGTTCATGGGCTCCCCCGGATCGGCGTTGTCCACTGGTACGGACACTCCCAGAGTTGAGCCTATTCCGCTCAACCCTACGGGTGTGACCTGAGTCACCGTGGCCAGGGTGGGCGCGCCGTGCAGGGTGTCTCGTGGTCGGCCCGGAGGGCGCAGCGCCGGCCGCCGTCGAGCTTGCGGTCGCAGAAGACCCAATGGCGTACGCCCTGATTGTCCTCCGTCGACACCGTGATCCCACCCGCCTCGACGCAGCCGAGGAAGGCCAGCGAGCGGGCGACCGCCCGAGCCAGGATCTTGACTCGGGCCAGGTCCGGCGCCGTGACCGGCAGGTGGATGACGTACCGCCCGCTCATCGCAACCTCTCGCCGTCAGGTGGAAGGGGCGGCCCGGCCAGGTCCCGTCGGCCGGGCCGCCCCACCCTGCCACCGCAGCCTCCATAGGCAGTACGTCCGCAGGGTTGAACGCGGCCGAGACGAGCCACGGGGGATGCCCGCCTCGGCCTGATGAGCGCCGTCGAGAAGTTGGTTGCCTACCAGGACTTCCGCCACGGACCGCCCGTCGAAGCCAACATACAATGCAAAGCATTCGAACACAACAAGTGACCATGCTAAGCACGCGAAGTGTTGGAGGATCGGTCGCGATCATGGGAAGATCTTGGGGCCTACCAGGAGTGCCGTCATGCCCCGAGTTTCCGACCGCCAGCGGATTGCACAGGACATCCGCGACAAGATCAGCTCAGGTGAATACGCCCCGGGCGACAAGCTGCCGTCGCTGCGTGAGATGACCGTTCACTACGGAGTCTCCGCCGAGCCCGTGCGATCAGCTCTGCTGATCCTTCACGCGGAGGGCCTGATCGAAGGCCACCAGGGCAAGGGCACCTACGTCACTCCCCGTCCCGCCCCGACACGTCGCGACGGCGAGGCGTGACCCGAGATCTTCCAAGATCTCGAAACCTACGCCGCCTCCAGCACCACCCTCGTCCAGGTGGTGAAGGGGGGTCGGGCCAGGAGGAGTTCCTTGGGGGCGGCTGCCGTGAGGGTGCCGTCGTCGAGGATCCGGAGGTAGTGCTCGGGGCTCACCGGCCAGGGCACGTCGGTGTAGCGGCCGCCGGCCACCACACCCGCCCCGCGTGAGCTGACCACCGCCGCTCGCCCACCACCCAGCAGCGCCGGCGGGGCCACCCGCTCCGGATGCCCCTCGGCGCGTACCGGCTGCCAGGAGCCGGCCCAGCGCCACAGCGCCGGGAATCCCCTGCGGTCCGGCCGCTCGCCGATCAGCCACAGCTCCCCGTCCGGCGCGACCTCGACCCGGGTGATGTTCACGTCGCCGGTCGCCGGTGCCGGCACCGGGGTCGCCCGCCAGCTCCGCCCCCCGTCGGTGGAGACCGCCGCGTACGGCAGGCCGCCGGCCGCCCCGGCCGCGGCGAGCAATCCTCTGCTCTCACCGACCGTGTTCAGTCCCCGTACCCCGGGCTGCACCGGAAGCCGGTCCAGGCCGGCGCCGTCCCAACGGCCCACGCCGCCCTCGGCCTCGACGATCTGGAAGCGCCCCTGGGCGGCCCGCCACTCGACGGGCCCCGCCTCGCCCCTGGTGTGCCGGAAGGTCCGGCCGCCGTCCGTGGAGGCCCACCAGCCGTACGGTTCGCTGAGCAGTGCCAGCACGCCGGTGGCGACGTACACCTGCTGGTTGTCGGCGACGGGTCGCGGGTGCCGGAGCTTCCGCCACGAGCGGCCGCCGTCCGTCGTGGCGTAGAGCAGCGCGGGACAGTCCCGGCCAGGTGGCCGCTCGCCGCAGGAGGCGAAGAGGGCGTAGCCGTGGGAGGCGTCGACGAACTCGACGTACGGGCGGTCGTACCCCTCGGGCACCGCAACCTGCACGCGACGCGTCTCCGCGACGGCGACCGCGGTGGGCGGAGGCCCGGGGGTTTGCGAGATGGCGGCGGACGGCCCAATGGGGGGCGTCCGGGACGGCGGGTCGCGGCGGATGTCCCCGATCGAACAGGCCGCCAGCATCGGCACCAGTGCGACCAGCCAGGGGAGACGCCGCTCGATCATCACGACCTCCGTCAGAGGTAGCCTTGCACCCGTGCGAGTACGTGTCGAACAGACTGCCCTACCGGGGATCGGCGTACGTCACGAGCTGGTGACGGAGTCCGGACGCCGGCTCGGCGTCGTCACTCACCGCAACGGCCGTCGTGACCTCGTCCTGTACGACCCGGACGATCCCGACTCCTGCCAGGCGGACATTCCGCTGACCGACGACGAGGCGGAGGCGCTCGCCGACATCCTCGGCGCGTCGCTGATGCTCGGCCAGCTGTCGGGCCTGCGGGAGCAGGCCGCCGGCCTGCTCACCGAGCAGATCGCGATCCCGGCCGGCTCGTCGTACGTCGGTCGCAAGCTCGGCGACACCAAGGCGCGTACCCGCACGGGCGCCTCGATCGTGGCGGTGCTGCGCCACGGCGAGGTGATCGTCTCTCCGGACCCCTCGTTCCGCTTCGCGGCCGGTGACGTGGTGGTCGTCGTCGGGACCCGGCAGGGCCTCGACGGCGTGACCGCCATCTTCGCCGACGGTGACCCGGACGGCTGAGGCGGATGCACGAAACCACGTCGCTGCTCGTCGAGGTCGGCGCGCTGCTGTTCCTGCTCGGCCTGCTCGGCCGGCTCAGCCGACGGATCGGCCTCTCCCCCATCCCGCTCTACCTGCTCGCCGGCCTGGTCTTCGGGCACGGCGGCGTGTTCGAGTTCAAGGCCAGCGAGGAGTTCTTCGCGATCGGCGCCGAGATCGGCGTGATCCTGCTGCTGGTCATGCTCGGCCTGGAGTACTCGGCCGGCGAGTTGGTCGGCAACCTCCGGGCGGCCGCACCCGCGGGGCTCATCGACGGCGTGCTCAACGCGCTGCCGGGAGCCGCCTTCGCGCTGCTGCTCGGTTGGGACTGGGTGGCCGCGATCGTGCTCGCCGGCATCACCTGGGTCTCGTCGTCCGGCGTCATCGCGAAGGTGATCGCCGACCTGGGCCGGCTCGGTAACCGGGAGACGCCGGTGGTGCTCTCGGTGCTGGTCATCGAGGACCTGGCGATGGCCTTCTACCTGCCGCTGCTCACCGCCGTCCTGGCCGGGACCGGCCTGATCGGCGGGGGGATCGCGCTCGCCATCGCGGTCACCACGGTGCTGGTCGTGCTGGTGGTGGCGATCCGGTACGGCCGGATCATCTCGAACATCATGTCGGCCAAGGATCCGGAGGCGCTGCTGCTCGGCGTTCTCGGCCTGACCCTGCTGGTCGCCGGCGTCGCCGCGAAGCTCCAGGTGTCGGCCGCGGTCGGCGCGTTCCTGGTCGGCATCGCGATCTCCGGGCCGGTGGCGCACCACGCCAGCGAGCTGCTGACCCCGCTGCGCGACCTGTTCGCCGCGGTGTTCTTCCTCTTCTTCGGGCTGGTCACCGACCCGCGGGACATCCCGCCGGTGCTGCTGCCGGCACTAGCGCTGGCCGTGATCACGATGGGGACGAAGACGCTGACGGGCTACCTCGCCGCCCGGCGGGCCGGCATCGCCGAGCCCGGCCGCTGGCGCGCCGGTCTCGCCCTGGTGCCCCGTGGGGAGTTCTCCATCGTCATCGCCGGTCTGGCGGTGGCGGCCGGAAGCGTCGAGCCGCGGTTGGCCGCGCTCGCCACGGCGTACGTGTTGATCACGGTCGTGACCGGGCCGATGCTGGCACGGGTTCCCGATCTCGCCTGGTTCAAGGGCTGGCTGCGGCGCCGGGCGGCGGCGCAGCGGGCCCAGCCGGCACCCGTCGCCGACTGACGGCTTTCCATCGTCCCGGCCGGTTTCGACCCGTACGCGCGGAGCCGGCCGGCCAACGGTTGCCGAATTGCTTCCGGCAGGGTCTACCGCTGGTCGCCCCTCCGCGTTACCGTTTCGCCCCAGCAGCCATGGGGTTCGCGGGTGTACGTCGGCCCGCGTGGGAGAGCGGGAAGGTTGGCCGGTGAGCGTGCAGGAATCGACGTTCCACGGCTTCGCCAATCCGGTCGACCCGTCACCGGCGGAGTTGCGGGCGTGGGCGTACCACCCGGACTCGGTGCCGCTGACCTCGATGCCGCCGGACTGGGACCTGCTGGTCTCCGGTGACCGGCTGGTGCTGACCCTCTTCGACCTGGCCATGGATCCGGCCTGCCCGGCCCGCCGCTTCGCGATGCACTGCCTCTACATCTACGCCGCGGACGGGATCCGGACGAACTTCCGTGCCCACCCGAAGCGCCGCTTCCGCAAGCTGGTGGAGCAGGCCGAGCGGGACGGCGACGAGTTGATGCGCACGTGGGCGCACAACAGCCGGGTGCTGCTGGCCCGGCCGGACCTGTTCGTCTACCGCGACTGGTGCGAGGGCGGCCTGGTCCGCGAGAACCGCCGCCTCGGCTGAGCGCCGCCGTTCCGGACGCATCGGGCAACGTTTGCGCGCCCACCCCACCCCTGGAGTTGCAATCACCGTGCCGACCGAACAGCACCCCACCATCCGACCTGGGACCGGGGAAGACCTCAATGAGCTTCAGGCGCTCGCGCGTCGCACGATCGACACCCGTTACCGCGGGTTTCTCGGCGACGAGGGAGTGGACTGGTTTATCGGTAGTGGCGCTGCTGACGCCCACGTAGCGAGCCATCTGCAGCGGGGTGGTGTGCTCTGCCTCAGCCAGGAAGGCCGGATCGTCGGCTTCGCCATCCTTGACGGCCCCACGATCGACCTGATGATGATCGACCCCGATCACCACCGTCGAGGATTGGGCCGTCTCCTGCTTCGGCACGCGGAGGAAACGCTCCTCGCCCAGCACTCGACCATCCGGCTTGAGAGCTTCGCGGACAACACCGCGGCCAACTCGTTCTATGAGGCGTGCGGCTGGGTGCACGGGGACCAGCTGGAGAGCGAGGGACCGGCCAAGGTCGAGTACACCAGGAACAGCACCGGCGATTGACGGCCTACCTGGTCGATCAGGAAATTGGCGGGTCGATTCACCCGTTGACTCACGATCAACAGGTGCGGCGTGCGGGCCGGGACCCCCCGTGGGTCCCGGCCCGCACGTCGGCTGACGTCGGCCGTCAGCGCGCCTTCGGATTGCGGCTCTCGCGACGCCCCTGGTCGATGCCGTGATCGACCGCGTCGGCGAACCGCCCTTCTTTGATCTTGTCGCCGAGCTTCCCCTCGGTGAGCTTGTCGAACTTCCTCCGGACGTTCTCGGCCACCTGCTCAAGCCGGTCTTCCGTCTGCTGGGCAACCTTCTTCGCCGATTCCGCCATGGCTCCCCCTGCCATCGGAGTCCGGATTGAGTTGGTTGAACCTGATTCTGAGGCTAGCGGACCCGCCCACACGTGGCGCGGAAAAACCGGGATACGGCGAACGGCGGCGCCCCGGGCAGGGGACACCGCCGTTCGGTGCGATCCATCAGCGCTCGGGGTTCCGGCGGGGACGCCAGACCACCAGCGCGGTGGAGGTGCGGTTGGTGGGTACCAGGTCGCTGCCGGGGAACCGGGCGATGGCCTCCAGCTCGGCGATCCGGCGGTACGCGGCGTCCAGTTCCGCCTCCAGCCGGGCCACCCGCTGCTGCGCCTGCTCCAGCAGCCGCTCCAGCCCGATGATCCGCTTGACGCCGGCCAGGTTGATGCCGTCGTCCTGGCTGAGCCGCTGCACCTCGCGCAGCAGCACCACGTCCCGGACGCTGTACCGGCGACCGCCCCCGGCCGCCCGGCCGGCCTGCACCAGCCCCAGCCGGTCGTACTGGCGGAGCGTCTGCGGGTGCATGCCCGCCATCCGCGCCGCCACCGAAATCATCAGTACCTTGGCCTCGTAGGCAGGGTCACCCGCGCCGACGAACTCGTCCGACATCCCCGCTCACCTCCGCACGTACTGCATCAGGCCCACTGAAACACCACGTCAACTGACACGACGCACCCGCGCGTCGAGATGTTCCCGGGCCGCCGGCGGAGTCTGCGCGGCGAACGTCTCCAACGCCACCCGCGCCTCGTCCGACAGCGTCGCCGGGACCGCCACGTCCAGGGTGACCAGCAGGTCCCCGGCCCGGCCGTCCTTGCGGACCACCCCCTTGCCCCGCGCCCGCAGGACGCGCCCGCTCGGCGTACCCGGCGGCACCCGCAGGGTCACCGCGCCGTCGAGCGTGGGTACCCGCAGATCGGTGCCGAGCACGGCCTCGGCGAAGGTGATCGGCACGGTCAGGGTCAGGTCGTCACCGGACCGCCCGAACAGATCGTCCGGGCGCACCTTGACGTGGACGTACAGGTCGCCGGCCGGGCCGCCGCGCTCGCCGGGCTCGCCCCGTCCGGCCAGCCGGATCCGCTGGCCGTCGGCCACGCCGGCCGGGAACCGGACGTTGAGCGTCCGGGTCTTGGTGACCCCGCCCGTGCCCTGGCACTCCGGGCACTTCTCCTCGACGACCGTGCCCACGCCCTGGCAGTTGCGGCACGGCTCGGAGAAGCTGAACGACCCCTGGTTGCGGGTGGTCACGCCGGCGCCGTGGCAGACCGCACAGGTACGCGGCTGGGTGCCGGGCTTCGCCCCGCTGCCGTGGCAGGTGTCGCACACGCCGGGGGCGCGCAGCGTCAGCGGGAGGGTCACCCCGCGTACGGCGTCGTCGAAGTCGAGCGCGACCTCGGCCTCGACGTCCCGCCCGCGGGCCGGCCCCCGGGGCCCGGCACCGCCACCGCCACCGCCCGAGAAGATCGAACTGAACAGGTCCTGGAAGCCGGCGCCGCCGAAGCGCCGGTCACCGCCCGCCGCGCCGCCGAAGAGGTCGGAGACGTCGAACGGCATGCCGCCCGGCTGCCCCCCGCCGCGGGCGCTGCGGCGGAACGCGCCCGAGCCGAACAGCGAGCGCATCTCGTCGTACTCGCGGCGCTTGGCCTCGTCGCCGAGCACCGCGTACGCCTCGGAGACGGCCTTGAACCGCTCCTCGGCCCTGGGGTCGCCGGGGTTGTGATCCGGGTGCGACTCGCGCGCCAGCTTCCGGTACGCCTTCTTGATGTCGTCAGCGGAGGCGGCCTTCTGCACGCCCAGGACGGCGTAGTAGTCCTTCTCGACCCAGTCCTTGGAACTCACCGGTCCACCCCCTTCCCGCTTCGAGACCGTCCCGCCCGCCCGGAGCGGGCGGGCGGGACGGTCCGGTCATCGTGTCGCGCCACTTACTCGGGGTCGGCCACGGCGACCAGCGCCGGCCGCAGCAGCCGCTCGCCGATCTGGTAGCCCCGTCGCATCACCTGCACGCAGGTCGGCTCGGTGACGTCGGCCGAGGTCTGGTGCGCCACCGCCTCGTGGAGAGTCGGGTCGAACGGGTCGCCCTTCTCCCCGAACGGGGTCAGGCCGAACTTGCCGAGCGCGGTGGTGAGCTGGTCGGCAACCGCGCCGAACGGCCCGACCAGGTCGCCGTGCTCGCGAGCCCGGTCCAGGTCGTCGAGGATCGGCAGCAGCGCGGCCAGCACCGCCCCGGTCGCCTGCTCGGTGACGAGGCCCCGGTCCCGGTCCACCCGCTTGCGGTAGTTGGCGTACTCCGCCGACACCCGCTGGAGGTCCCGGGTCCGCTCGTCGAGGTCGGCGCGCAGCGCCTCCAGTTCGGCGCCGAGCGACGTCGCGGCGGCGGCGTCGACCGGCTCGGCCGGCGCGTCCACCACCGGCGGACCGGCCTCCGCCTCGGCGGCCTCGACCTGGATCTCGTCGACCACGACCTCGGCCTCCTCGACCAGCCCCTCCGCCGGGACGTCCGTCCCGGCGTCGGCGGCAGCCGCGTCCGCGCCCGCGGTCTCGGTGATCTTGCGCTTGTCACGGATGACGACCCGCGGCTCCTCGCCGGCCTTGCCGGCGGACGCGGAGCCACCCGGCGCCGACCCGGTGCTGTCCGGGTCGGCGGCTCGTGGCTTGTCCGTCATGCGGCTACCTCATCCCTCTGCGTGGGAGGACCGTCACTTCTTGTCCTCGTCCACGATCTCCGCGTCGACCACGTCGTCGGCGCCGCCGGCCTGAGCACCGCCGGCCTGAGCACCGCCGGCCTGGGCACCACCGGCCTGGGCACCGCCGGCCTGGGCACCGCCGGTCGCACCGGCGCCCGCCTGCTCGCCCTGCTGCTGGCTGTAGAGCAGGGAGCCGGCCTGCTGGGAGACCTGGGCCAGCTTCTCGTGCGCCGACTTGATCTTCTCGATGTCCTGACCGCCGAGCGCGCTGCGCAGCTCGCCGAGCGCGTCGTTGATCTGGTCCCGGGACTCGGCGGGCAGCTTGTCGCCACTCTCGGCGAGGAACTTCTCGGTCTGCCACTGGAGCGCCTCGGCCAGGTTGCGGGTCTCGGCCTCGTCGCGGCGCCGCTTGTCCTCCTCGGCGTGCTCCTCGGCGTCCCGGCGCATCCGCTCGATGTCGTCCTTCGGCAGCGAGGAGCCGCCGGTGATCGTCATCTTCTGCTCCTTGCCGGTGCCGAGGTCCTTCGCGTGGACGTTCACGATGCCGTTCGCGTCGATGTCGAAGGTGACCTCGATCTGCGGCACGCCGCGCGGCGCCGGCGGGAGACCGGTCAGCTCGAAGGTGCCGAGCTTCTTGTTGTACGCCGCGATCTCACGCTCGCCCTGGAAGACCTGGATCAGCACCGACGGCTGGTTGTCGTCCGCCGTGGTGAAGACCTCGGAGCGCTTGGTCGGGATGGTGGTGTTGCGCTCGATCAGCTTGGTGAAGATGCCGCCCTTGGTCTCGATGCCCAGGCTCAGCGGGGTCACGTCGAGCAGCAGGACGTCCTTGACCTCGCCCTTGAGCACACCGGCCTGCAGGGCGGCACCGACGGCGACGACCTCGTCCGGGTTGACGCCCTTGTTGGGCTCCTTGCCGGTGAGCTGCTTGACCAGGTCGGTCACGGCCGGCATGCGGGTCGAGCCGCCGACCAGGATGACGTGGTCGACGTCGGAGACCTTGATCCCGGCGTCCTTGACGGCCTGCTCGAACGGGCCCTTGCAGCGGTCCAGCAGGTCCTGCGTCATCCGCTGGAACTCGGCCCGGCTGAGGGTCACGTCGAGGTGCAGCGGGCCGGCCGCACCGGCGGTGATGTACGGCAGGTTGATGTTGGTGGTGGTGGCGGCGGACAGCTCGATCTTCGCCTTCTCGGCCGCCTCCTTGAGCCGCTGCATGGCCATCTTGTCCTGGGACAGGTCGATGCCGTGCTCGCCCCGGAAGGTCTTCACCAGGTGGTCGATGATCCGCTGGTCCCAGTCGTCGCCGCCGAGCTGGTTGTCACCGCTGGTCGACTTGACCTCGACGACGCCCTCGGCCAGCTCCAGCAGCGACACGTCGAAGGTGCCGCCGCCGAGGTCGAAGACCAGGACGGTCTGCTCCTTGGAGCCCTTGTCCAGCCCGTACGCCAGGGCCGCCGCGGTCGGCTCGTTGACGATCCGCAGCACGTTGAAGCCGGCGATCTCGCCGGCCTCCTTGGTGGCCTGGCGCTGGCCGTCGTTGAAGTACGCCGGGACGGTGATCACGGCGTCGGTGATCTGCTCGCCCAGGTACGCCTCGGCGTCCCGCTTGAGCTTCATCAGCGTGCGGGCCGAGATCTCCTGCGGCGTGTACTTCTTGCCGTCGATGTCGACGGACCAGTTGGTGCCGATCTCCCGCTTGACCGAGCGGATCGTCCGGTCCGGATTGGTCACCGCCTGGCGCTTGGCGACCTCACCGACGAGCACCTCGCCGTTGCGGGCGAACGCGACGATCGACGGGGTCGTCCGCGAGCCCTCCGCGTTGGCGATGACGGTGGGCTCACCGCCCTCCAGGACGCTGACGCAGGAGTTCGTCGTGCCGAGGTCGATACCGACCGCACGTGCCATCTTCGCTTCCTCGCTTCGTTCGTTTGAGCAGGTGACGGGCACCGCCCGCAGCACACCCACCACAAGTTGAGTGAACTTGGCTCAATAGTGCCACGCCGTCGGCGATCGTCAAGTCGAGGTTGAGCCGACCCGACGCAACCCACCCGTTATTACCGTCCGGTTGTTTTCCATTGCATCGGTCGGGCACGCTTTAGCGGTGACGACGCACGGCGATCCCGCCACCCAGTCCGCCGCGCCCGCCGTCGCTGCCCGCACCGGCCCCACCGACGCCGGGGAGGCCCCGGCCACCACCGGGGACGACACCCTGCCCGCCGCGCTGACCGGCCTGCGCGCCGCGATCGGCACGGCGCACTTCCCGCTCGCGCTGCCCTCGGCCGAAGCAGCCACCCGGGTCGGCCGGGCGCTCACCGACCAGCTCGACGACTACCTGCTGCCCCGGCTCCGCCGGCTCGACGCCCCCCTGCTCGTGGTGGTGGGCGGCTCCACCGGCGCCGGCAAGTCGACCCTGGTCAACAGCCTGGTCAAGGCCCGGGTGAGCGCCGCCGGGGTGCTCCGCCCCACGACCCGCTCCCCGGTGCTGGTGTGCAACCCGGCCGACTCGAGCTGGTTCCGCCAGGGCGAGCTGCTGCCCGGCCTCACCCGCACCGGCGCCCCCAGCGAGGACCCACGCACCCTGCACCTGGTCACCGCACCGGCGCTGCCGCCCGGGCTGGCCTTCCTCGACGCCCCCGACATCGACTCGGTGGTCGATGCCAACCGGGCCCTCGCCGGCCAACTCCTCGCCGCCGCCGACCTCTGGCTCTTCGTCACCACCGCCGCCCGGTACGCCGACGCCGTCCCCTGGGAGCTGCTGCGCACCGCCCAGGCCCGGGGCACGGTCATCGCCATGGTGCTCGACCGGGTGCCGCCAGAGGCGGGCGACGAGGTGGCCGCCCACCTCTCCGAGATGCTCGCCGACCAGGGCCTCGGCTCCGCGCCGCTGTTCGTCCTCCCGGAGACCTGGGTGGACGGGCAGGGCCTGCTCCCCGAGCAGGTCACCGCGCCGCTCGCCGACTGGTTCGCCCGGCTCGCCGCCGACGCCGACGCCCGGGACGCCGTCGTCCGGCAGACCCTCGACGGGGCGCTCGCGACACTCCACCCGACCGTCGAAGGCCTCGCCGAGGCCGCCGAGGAGCAGCTGGCCACCGCCGACGCACTCGACGAACGGGTCGCCGCCGCGTACCGGAACGCCCACCGCACGGTCGAGCAGGGGCTCTCCGACGGGCGGCTGCTGCGCGGCGAGGTGCTGGCTCGTTGGCAGGAGTTCGTGGGCACCGGAGAGCTCTTCCGCACGCTCGAGGCGCGCATCGGGCGCCTGCGGGACCGCATCGTCGCCGCGGTGACCGGCCGCCCCGCCCCCGCCGCCGAGCTACGCGTCGCGATCGAGTCCCAGCTGGTCACGCTGCTTCGCGGGGTCGCCTCGGAGGCGGCGGAGACCGCGCACACCGCGTGGCGGGCGCACCCCGCCGGGACGGCGCTGCTCGACCCGGAGCTCGCCCACCCGTCACCCGACCTGCCCGAGCGCGCCGAACGGCTGGTCCGCGAGTGGCAGCGCGGGGTCCTGGAGCTGGTGCGGGTTGAAGGGGGCGACAAGCGCTTCGTGGCCCGGACGGCCGCGTACGCGGTGAACGCCACCGGGCTCGCCGTCATGATCGCCGTGTTCGCGTCGACCGCCTTCATCCCCACCGGGCTGGAGGTCGCGACCGGGGCCGGCACGACCGTCGCCGGTCAGGCCGTGCTCCAGGCCATCTTCGGCGACCAGGCGGTGCGTACGCTGGCCAACAAGGCCCGGACGGACCTGCTGGCGCGGGTGCGGACGCTGCTGGACGAGGAGGCCGCGCGCTACCTCGGCCGGACGGCGGCCGCGCGGCCCGCCCCGGAGACCGCCGAGACGCTGCGCCGGGCCGCCGACCGGGTGGAGCTGGCCCGGCGCCGCAGCGGCCTCGCCGTCGACGCGCCGGCCGAGGAGGACGGGCCGCGGTGAGCAACATCGTCGGGCGGATGCGCGAGGCGTTCCGTGGTCAGCAGCGGGTGGACGCCAATGGCCTGGTCGCCCGGCTGGAGGCGGTCAGCCGGTTCCTCGCGCTCGTCGACGGCCACCTACCGGACAAGCAGCTCGTCGCCGCGCACACCCTGGTCGAGCGCGCCGGCACCCGGCTCGCGCTCTCCCGTGACCACACCGTGGTGGCCCTGGCCGGCGCCACCGGCAGCGGCAAGTCGAGCCTGTTCAACGCCCTCGCCCGGATGGAGCTGTCGCCCGTCGGGGTACGCCGTCCGACCACCGGCGTCACGCACGCCTGCGTCTGGGGACCGCTCGACGACGCCACCCGGCTGCTGGACTGGGTCGGCGTGCTGCCCCGGCACCGGTTCGTCCGGGAGAGCGTGCTCGACGGCGACGACGAGTCGACCCTGCACGGGCTCATCCTGCTCGACCTGCCCGACTTCGACTCGGTGCAGCGGTCCCACCAGCTCGAGGTCGACCGGCTGCTCGGCCTCGTCGACCTGGTGGTCTGGGTGGTCGACCCGCAGAAGTACGCCGATCGCGTGATCCACACGAGCTACCTGCGCGAGTTCCACCGGCACCGGGACGTCACCCTCGTCGTGCTCAACCAGGCCGACCGGCTGCCCCCGGCCGAGCTGCCCCGGGTCGTCGCCGACCTGCGTCGGCTGCTCGACGCGGACGGCCTGGACGGCGTACCGCTGCTGGCCACCGCCGCCGTCGACCCGGACGGCATCGCCGGGCTGCGGGAGGCGCTGGAGCGGACGGTCGCCGAGCGGCAGGCCGCGCTGCGGCGGCTGCGCGGCGACCTGGACGCGGTGGTGGCCGACCTGACCGAACTGGTCGACGCGGGCGAGCCGGCCGGGTTGAACGACTCCACGGTCGCCGGGCTGCACCGGGCCCTCGCCGGCGCCGCCGGGGTGCCCGCCGTCGCCGAGGCGGTGGAGGCGGCGTACCGGCACCGGGGCGCGGCGGCGACCGGCTGGCCGCTGGTCCGGGGCTGGCGGCGGCTGCGGCCCGATCCGCTGCGCCGGCTGCACCTGCCGGGCGCTCCCGGCGACGGCACGGACCCGGCGGAGAGTCTGGTCGCCGCGACCTCGGTGCCCGATCCGACCGCCGCGCAGCGCTCCGCGCTCGGGCTGGCCATCCGGTCGGTGGCCGACCGCGCCGGCGCGGGCCTGCCCGCGTCCTGGCCGGCGGCGGTGACCGCCGCCGCCCGCTCCCGGCTGGCCGACCTGCCCGACGCGCTGGACGGCGCGATCGCCCGCACCGACCTCGGGATGGGCAGCCGGCCGCTGTGGTGGCGATTCGTCGGGGGCCTCCAGTGGCTGGTCACGGCAGCGGCGGTGGTCGGGCTGGGCTGGCTGGCCCTGGGGTACGCGCTGCGCGCCCTCGGGCTGCCGGAGCTCGACGATCCGACCGTCGGCGTGGTGCCCCTGCCCACCGTGCTGCTGCTCGGCGGCCTGCTCGCCGGGCTGCTGGTGGCGGCGTTGACCCGGCCCGCGCTGCGGTGGGCGGCGCGGCGGGCACGGCGGCGGGCCGAGCAGCGGCTCACCGCCGCGGTGGCGGACGTCGGGGCGGCGTACGTGCTCGTGCCGGTGCGCGGCGTGCTGGCGTCGTACGCCGAGGCCCGCCGGACCCTGGCGGAGGCCGCCCGGCACTGACCGGGCGCGGCGGACGCCGGGCAGCTCCGCGCGACACGCCGAGCCCCGGTGGAGACACGCCGAGCCGCTGCCGAGAGACCCCAGGTCGCGGCCGGGAGATGCCGGGCCGGGGCCGCCCGAGCCGCACCCGCGGAGGTGCCCACACCGCTCCAGCCGACCTGGGAGCCCGTCGCGGCGTAGGGTCGGTGGATGGGAACTCCGCAGACCCCTTACGACGCGGTGCTGCACGCGGCCCGCGACGTGGCCAAGCTCGACAACGCCCTGGACGCCGAGATGCTCGGCGCGGCGTTGCTCGGCAGCGTGTACGCGGTCGCCGAGACCCGGCGCGACGACGCCGTCCGCGATTTCGTCGGCGACTTCCTCGCCGCCACCTCCCGCCGGCGCGCGGCGGCGGCGACCACCATCCGCTCGGTCTTCGCCGCCCTGGTGCCGGACGCGGCGGGAGCCGACCGGGTCCGCCCCGGCGCCGCCGCCCCCGCCTGGTCGGGTCAGCTCGGCCGGGTCCACCTGACCGGCTGCTGGTCGTACGGGGACGTGTACGGCGACCAGACCTCGTACCTGGCGACGTTCGCGTACGACGACCCGGCGGGCGGGCCGGAGCACGCGCTCGTCGCGCTCGTCGACCACAACATCGGGATCACCAAGGACGTCTTCGTGGGTGGCCCGCCCGCCCGCGTCCTCGACCAGATCCGCCGGATGTGCGCCGGTGACGAGCTGACCTGGTTCCGCGACGAGGAGCCGGCGCGCATGCACGCCGAGGTGACCCGGCACCTGGCCGTCACCGACGACCTGAGCGAGCTGCCCGGGGAGGGGTCGCTGGCCACCGACCGGGCGCTGGTCGGAGCTCGGCTGGCCCTGCTGCCGGTGGGCCGGCCGGCGCCGGTCCGGGTGGTGGAGCCGCTCACCGCCGCGGAGCGTACGGACCTCGTCCGGCGGTTCCTCGCCGCACCGGAGGCCACCCGGTTCGGGCTGGACGCCGTCGACGGGGCCCAGCTCGCCTCCCTGCACTTCTGCCTCGGCCTGCTGCTCGACCACGCGGCCACCTTCACCGACCCCGACCCGCTGCGGTGGAGTCCGACGGTGGCCGGGCTGTTCCTGCTGGACTGGGTTCACCGGCGGGCCGTGCTGGACATGGACGACGCGGCGCTGCTGCCCCGGGTGATGCGCGGCTGGGCCGCGTACGGCGCCCGCAAGAAGGGGCTGCCGGAGACCGCGGCGGCCCGGACGGACGCCGCGATCGAGGAGATGGTGCCGGAGTTCGCGCGCCTCTACACCACGGGTGAGCGGCGCAGCCCGGCGACCGCGGCGGTCGCCCAGTTGCTGGCCGACGGCGTCGACCCGGACGACCCGGCCGCGCTGGACGCCTGGATCGAGGCCAACCGCCACCACCTGACCGACGACGGCGCCTGAGCCTCGGCGCCCGACGTCCCACCGGGTCAGGCGTGGTCGGGCCGGTCACGGTGGACGGGGTCACCCGAGGGTGCCGTACACCAGGCCCGCCACCAGGGCGCCGAACACCCCACCGGCGACCACCTGCGGCACGGTGTGATCCCGCAGCCGCACCCGGGACCAGCCGACCAGGGCCAGCAGCGGTGCGGCGACCAGCAACCGCGCCCCGAAGGTGAGCACCAGGACGACCACCGTGCCGGCCGCGACCGCCGAGTGGATCGACATCTTCCACCAGTGGCTGACCGCCACGGCGACCACCAGCCCGACCAGCCCGGCGGCGGCCAGGCCGAGCACCGGGCGCGGCGCACCGAGCACCGCGAGCAGGGCGAGGCCCGCGGCCACCGAGCCGAGCCCGAACAGCAGCGGGACGCGGCGCTGCTCGCGGACCCCGACGTGATGGTCGGTGAGCCGGCCGCGGCGGACCCCGCCGACGATGTACGCGAACGGGATGCCGCTGACGAACACGGTGGCGAGCAGCCCCCACGCCAGACCGTCGAGGCCGCCCCGGGCGCTGTGCCAGGCGACCGTGACGGTGAGGACCGAGACCAGGATCGCGGGCGCGGTCGCCTCGGTGACCATCCGCGCCAGCCTGACCCCTCGGGCCGGGCCGGGGCGGTCCGCTCCGGCCGGCGCCGTGCCGCTGCCGTCCCGTTGCCGGTCGGCACGTCGGCGGCCGGGGCTCACCGGCCCTCGGTGGTCGCCGTCGTCGCGGCCGGCGACCGCGACGGCCGCCCCGGTACGGGTACGGCCGGGGAGTCGGCAGCCGGCGTCGTGCCCACCGGGACCGGCGGCGGCACGCTGGTCGGCGCCGGGTCGGCGGGGGGCGGTGACGTACGGATGGGATCCGCCGGGGGACCATCCGTCGGGCTGGGGACGGCCGGCCCCGCCGGCTCCGGCCGACCGGTGGGCACCGGTCCGGACGGCTCGCCCGTCGGCTCGGGCTCCGGGGGCTCACCGGTCGCGGTGGGCGCGTCCGGCTCGTCGCTGGGCGTGGGATCCGACGGCGGCCAGCTGTACGTCGGTTTCACCGACGGGGTCGGACCCTCGGTCGGTGTGGGGCTCCCCGTCGGATCGGGCGTCGGGCTCGGCATGGCGGTCGGCGTCGGGACCGGCGCCGGCGGGGACGGGGACGGCGTCGTACCCGGCGGGGATGGCGGCGTACCGGGCGGGGGTGGTGGCGCGGGAGCCGGTGCGGGGCCGTCCTGCGCGGGCCGGCCGGCGGCACGGGCCGGACGCCCCACCGGCCGCACGACGGAGCGCCAGGTCGGGGCGTTCGGGACGTCCACGGCGGGCGTCGGCGTGGGCGACGGCACGACGCCGGGCTGGCTGGTCGCCGGCAGCGGGATCACCACCGGACCCACGGACGGGGTGGGGATGAACGGGGTGCCGGCGTCGGGAAGGGCGGTGCTGCCGACGGTGGCCGAGCCGGTGCTGATCGCGGCGAGGATCGGCATGGAGGCGGTGCCGGCGAGCAGTGCCACGGTGAACAGGTAGCCCCGCGACGGGCCGCCGCCGGCGGGTGCCCGGTGGGCGCCGACGAGCCGGCGGTAGCCGGTACCCGAGCGGTGCCGGCCGTAGACCGGCGGCCGTGGAGCGTCACCTGGCTCGGACACCGCACATTCCTCCTCGTCGTCCCCTACAACGGCGGGCGACCGCGGCCGGCCCGGGAGCGGCGCGGCGATCCCGCGTTCCTCACCCTGGCGTAGTCACGCTCAGTCAGCCAACCCGTTACAGCGTGTCGACACGCCTATGTGCCCGAACAGTGACAAACCATCACCGGAAAGTCGGTGCGTCGATGGAGCAGACACCCGGCAATCCGTGTAACGAAGCGGACCGGCGGTGAGGTGCGGGCCGGTCGGGCTGTGGGCCCGCTCACGTGTGATGCGAATATGGACCACGACGGCAACGCAGCCGGGGTCGCCGCGCACCCCCGCGGACGGCCCGGCTGGGCGCCGGCGCTCCCGAACCGGATCCACTCCCCTGGATCCGGCTCACGCCGCGCGGCAACCCCCACCGGGGCTAGGCGCGGTCGCCAGGAACCGGTCCGGCACCAGCCGGACAGGCGCAGGAGTTGCGCGTTGCCGGGTGACCCCCCGGTGCCGGCGCAGACACGACAGGGAGAGACGGATGGCAAAGGGCGACCCCGGGGTCACCAGAGGCGGACGACGGGCCGCACCCCGGTCCAGGAAGGGCGCGACCGGCGACCCCGAGCTTGTACAACTGCTCACCCCCGAGGGTGAGCGGATCGACAGCGTGACGGGGCCGGACGGCACCGAGTACCGCGTCGACTTCACCGACGAGGAGTACCGGGGCCTCTACCGGGACCTGGTGCTGGTGCGGAAGCTGGACGCCGAGGCGACCGCCCTGCAGCGGCAGGGCGAGCTGGGCATCTGGGCGAGCCTGCTCGGCCAGGAGGCGGCGCAGGTCGGGTCCGGCCGGGCGCTGCGCACGCAGGACATGGCCTTCCCGACCTACCGGGAGCACGGTGTCCTCTACTGCCGGGGCATCGACCCGATCATGCCGCTGGGCCTGTTCCGCGGCGTCGACCAGGGCGGCTGGGACCCGAACGAGTTCAAGTTCAACATGTACACGATCGTGATCGGGGCGCAGACCCTGCACGCGACCGGGTACGCCATGGGTGTCGCCATGGACGGCAAGACGGGCACCGACGACGGCGAGGCGGTGATCGCGTACTTCGGCGACGGCGCCACCAGCCAGGGTGACGTGAACGAGTCGTTCGTCTGGGCCGGCGTCTTCAACGCGCCGCTGGTCTTCTTCTGCCAGAACAACCAGTACGCCATCTCCGAGCCGCTGGAGCGGCAGACCCGCATCCCGCTCTACCAGCGGGCCGCCGGCTTCGGCTTCCCCGGGGTCCGGGTGGACGGCAACGACGTGCTCGCCACGTACGCGGTGACCCGGCAGGCGCTGGACAACGCCCGGCACGGGCAGGGTCCGAGCCTGATCGAGGCGTACACGTACCGGATGGGGGCGCACACCACCTCCGACGACCCGACCCGGTACCGGATCGCCAGCGAGGTCGAGGCCTGGCAGGCGAAGGACCCGATCGCCCGGATGAAGGCCTTCCTGGAGAAGCAGCAGATCGCCGACGCGGACTTCTTCGCCGACGTCGACGAGCAGGCCAAGCGCGAGTCGGTGCACCTGCGCGAGCGGGTACTCGCCATGCCGAACCCGGAGCCGACCACCCTGTTCGACCACGTCTACCCCAACGGGTCCCCGCTCCTCGACGAGCAGCGGGAGCAGTTCAGCAAGTACCTGGAGTCGTTCGAGGGGAGCGCGCACTGATGGCCACGGAGACGCTCACCCTCGGCAAGGCCCTCAACGTCGGCCTGCGCAAGGCCCTGGAGAACGACCCGAAGGTCGTCATCATGGGCGAGGACGTCGGCAAGCTCGGCGGCGTCTTCCGGATCACCGACGGGCTCCAGAAGGACTTCGGCGACCAGCGGGTGATCGACACGCCGCTCGCCGAGTCCGGCATCATCGGCACCGCGATCGGCCTGGCCATCCGCGGCTACCGGCCGGTCTGCGAGATCCAGTTCGACGGCTTCGTCTACCCGGCGTACGACCAGATCGTGTCGCAGGTGGCAAAGATGCACTACCGCTCGCGCGGCAAGCTGCGGATCCCGATGGTGATCCGCATCCCGTTCGGCGGCGGCATCGGCGCGGTCGAGCACCACTCGGAGTCGCCGGAGGCGTACTTCGCGCACACCGCCGGCCTCAAGGTCGTCTCCTGCTCCAACCCGCAGGACGCGTACGCGATGATCCAGCAGGCCATCGCCTCGGACGACCCGATCGTGTTCCTCGAGCCCAAGCGCCGCTACTGGGAGAAGGGCCCGGTCGAGGTCGACGCGCCGCTCGGCGACGCGTACCCGCTGCACGCCGCCCGGGTCGCCCGGCCCGGCACCGACGCCACCCTGCTCGCGTACGGGCCGATGGTGCGTACCTGCCTGGACGCGGCGACCGCCGCCGCCGAGGACGGCCGGGAGCTGGAGGTCATCGACCTGCGTACGCTCTCGCCGCTCGACCTCGGCGTGGTCTACGAGTCGGTGCGCCGCACCGGCCGCGCGGTGGTGGTGCACGAGGCGCCGTCCAACGTCGGCCTCGGCGCGGAGATCGCGGCCCGGATCACCGAGGAGTGCTTCTACTCCCTGGAGTCCCCGGTGCTGCGGGTGACCGGCTACGACACCCCCTACCCGGCCGCCCGGGTGGAGGAGGAGTACCTGCCCGACCTCGACCGGGTGCTCGACGCCGTCGACCGCACCTTCGGCTGGTGAGCGGCATGTCGCGGATCAAGGAGTTCAACCTTCCCGACCTGGGCGAGGGCCTGACCGAGGGCGAGATCCTCAGCTGGCTGGTCAAGGTCGGCGACACGATCGAGCTGAACCAGCCGATCGTCGAGGTCGAGACCGCCAAGGCGGCCGTCGAGATCCCGGCGAAGTGGGCCGGCAAGGTCCAGGCGATCTTCCACGGGGAGGGCACGACCGTCGAGGTCGGTACGCCGATCATCGCGATCGACACCGACCCGGGCGCCGGCCCGCTGGACACGCCGACCACCACCGGCGCGCCGGACGGGGACCTGCCCACCCCGTCGGCCGCGTCGCTCGCGGCGGTGGAGGTCGCGCCGGCCGAGGGCGCGGTCGAGCCGGGCCTGATCGGTGGCCCCGCTCCGGGTGGCCGGACGGCGGTGCTGGTGGGCTACGGCCCGCGTACGACCGCCGCGAAGCGCCGCCCGCGCAAGGGTGAGGTCCCGGCGCAGGCCCAGGCGGCGCCCGCGCCGGTCCAGCCTGCCCCGGAGCCGGTCCGGCCGGCCCCCGCGCCGGTGGCCGCGCCGCCGGCGGGCGGCCGCAACGGGCACGGCGGCGCCATCGCCGGTGGTCTCGTGCTGGCCAAGCCGCCGGTACGCAAGCTCGCCAAGGATCTCGGCGTCGACCTGTCGACCCTGACCGGCTCGGGCCCGCTCGGCTCGATCACCCGGGAGGACGTCCAGCGGGCGGCGAGCGGCACCCCGGCGGCCGAGCCGCTGGCGGCGGTCCCGACGGCGACGGCGGCGGCGAGCTTCGGCGCCGACCGCGAGCAGCGGATCCCGGTCAAGGGGGTCCGGAAGCTGACGGCGGAGAACATGTCCCGCTCGGCGTTCACCGCGCCGCACGTGACGGAGTTCCTGACCGTCGACGTGACCCGGGCGACGAAGGCCCTGGACCGGCTCCGCAGCCGGCGGGAGTGGCGGGACGTCCGCGTCTCGCCGCTGCTGCTGGTCGCCAAGGCCGTGCTGCTGGCGGTCAAGCGCCACCCGATGGTCAACTCGACCTGGGCCGGCGACGAGATCGTGGTCAAGGAGTACGTCAACCTGGGCATCGCGGCGGCCACCGAGCGCGGTCTGATCGTGCCGAACGTCAAGGACGCCGGTCGGCTCACCCTGCGGGAGCTGGCGGACGCGCTGACCGACCTGGTGCAGACGGCCAAGGCCGGGAAGACCTCCCCGGCGGACATGTCCGGCGGCACCCTGACCATCACCAACGTCGGTGTGTTCGGGGTGGACACGGGTACGCCGATCCTGCCCCCGGGCGAGTCGGCGATCCTGGCGTTCGGTGCGGTGCGCGAGATGCCGTGGGTACACAAGGGCAAGGTGCGCCCGCGCCAGGTCACGACGCTCGGCCTGTCGTTCGACCACCGGATCATCGACGGGGAGCTCGGGTCGAAGTTCCTCCGGGACGTCGGTGACTTCCTCGCCGATCCGGAGGCGGCGTTGCTCGCCTGGACCTGACCGGTCCGCCTCGGCTGAGCGATGGACGGCCGGTGTGCCACGGGTGAACGCCCGGCACACCGGCCGTTTCCGTTCGGCGACGGAACTTCGGCCCCGACCCCCGTCTGACCTTAGATTGTTAGGCAGGTGTCTCAGCTCACCTAACAATCGATGGAAATCTTGGGCTGGACGCGGTTAAATAGGAGTCACCAGGGGCCAACAACCGAATAGCCAGGATGGAGAGACCCATGAGCATGATCGAGCGAATCCGCAACCGCCGCGACGCCAACCGCCGCGCCCGCGCCATCGAGCGCGCGCTGCGCTCGGCCAACTCGCCCGCGGTACGCGACGAGATCCTCGCCATCGCCCAGCGTCACATGCACTGACGCTCCACGACGTTCCTCGCCTCCTCAGCCGACGGCCCGCCCGGGTGAACCCGGGCGGGCCGTCGGCGTTCACCCGGACCCACCGGTCGGCCGCCCCACACCGGCTGGCACCGGGATTCCCCCATCACCCCGGCGCCCGGTACGGTGGGATCCGGTCGTCGCCCGCCCGTCGGGCAGGTCGGTTCCGATAGAGGCCGATCGACACGGTCCGGCGACGCGGAGTGACGGCCAGTGCTCCCCGATGCCCCTTCAGGGGCACCGGATACGGTGCGGGGAGCCGGCACGGCCGGTACCCACCGGCGACGCCGGTCGCCGTGCCGCGCACGCGGCGCCGGCGGCCGACAGGTGATGGAGGAGGCGCACGCATGACGTCCGAGGGCACGCAGCACCCCGGCCAGCAGCCGGACGAGGCGTCGCCGGGCGCTGGTGGACCGACGCCGTACGGCGACCGGCCGGCGCAGCAGGACAACGGGTACGCCGTCGGCAACCCCGACCTCGGTTGGGCGCCCCCGCCGCCCACGCAGCCGAACCCGGCGGCGCCCGCCTGGCCGAACGAGGCACCGCCGACCCCCACCTGGGGTGCCGCCCAGGTGCCGCAGCAGAGCGAAGCACCCGCCCCGGGCGCGCGGGCACCCGACGGCGGTGCTCCCCCGTGGCGCGCACAGACCGAACAGCCCGCCCCCGAGGCGCCGGCATGGGCCCAGGCCGAGCCGCCCGCGCCCGCCTGGGGGCAGCCCGGCCCGGCGGCCCGGGGCGCGGCCCAGGTGCCGCAGGCATGGCCCGCCCAGGAGTCCCCGGCCCACCCGACGCCCGGCCAGCCCGAGGCGGCCACCGGCTGGAGCAACGGGACCGCCCACCCCGACCCGGCCCGCTCCGGCGGCTGGCATCCCGGCACCCAGCCCGACCAGTCCTCCTCCGGCGGATGGGCGACCGGCACCGCCACCCAGGACGACCGGCCGCAGCAGCCCGAGTGGGGCGCACCGCAGGACGACGCCACCGGCGCGCAGCCGGAGCAGCCCGCCTGGGCGGCGGACGCGGCGGCGCCGGCCTGGGCACCCGCCGTGCGCGGCGCGGCGCAGGTGCCCGGCACGCCGCAGGCGTGGCCGGAGCCCGACCGCCCCGCCGAGGCGGCCCGGCAGTCCACGTCGGACCAGTCCGGCTGGCCGGCCCCGCAGCAGGACGCCGCGTCCTCCGGCGGATGGGCCACGGACATGCCGACGCCGGACGACCGGCGGCACCAGGACGACCCGGCCCGGTCCGGTGGCTGGGCCGCCGGCCACCAGGACGACCGGCCGCAGACCGACTGGGCGGCCTCCGGTGACCGGGACGCGCCGGGTGAGACGCGCCCGAGCGACACCTGGGCGGGTCACGACGAGCAGCCGCCGAGCGGCGGGTGGGCGGCGCGTGCCGCCGCGCCGACCGCCAACGACGGCGGCTGGCAGCCGGCCGAGCCGACCTCGACGCCCCCGGCGCGGGCCAGCGCCTCGGTGCCCGCGGAGGGTGCGCCGCAGCCCTGGGTGCCAGCGCAGCGGCCGGCCGTTCCGGAGGCCGAGCCGTGGGCGCCGGGCGAGGCGTGGGGCCGCTCCGAGCCGGCCGCGTCGCAGGACGCGCGGGAGCCGGAGCGGGCGGACGAGCCGCCGGCCTACCAGCCCGCTCCCGGGCCGGGGATCTCGCCGGCGAACGCGGTGCCGCTGCCCCCGCAGGAGCAGCGCGTACCAGGCGCCAGCCTGGCTGCCGCCCCGCCGGCCGACTTCGCGCCTCCGGCGCCGTTCGCCGCGGAGCAGCCCGGCCGGGACGCCGGGGCCCCGGGTTACGAGGGTGGGCAGCAGGACTGGGCTGCCGCCGCCCGGCAGGACGAGCCGGCAGCCGCCCCGGTGGTGCCCGCTCCGCGTACGTCTCCGGAGTCCGCGGGCCGTGCCTCGGTCGCGGTGCCGTCCGGCGGCGCCTCCGGCGCCGTGTCGGGAAGCGCCTCGGTGCCGCTGGCCAGCCGTGTCATGCCCCCGACCGACCAGGCCCTGCGTCCGACGACGCCCGCGCCGCAGCCCCGCGTGTACGGCCGTCCGGCCCGCCCCGAGTCCACCGAGGACGTGGAGCCGGTGAACGGCCACCAGGCTGACCAGGCTCCGCACCGGTTCGGACCGGAGGCCCGACCCGACCACGGCCCGGACAACGGCTTCGCCCCCGACAACTCCTTCGGCGCGGACAACGGCTTCGGTGCGGACAACGGCTTCGGCCGTGGCGCCGACGACCGGGACCGGCCCGCCGGTCCGGCCGCCTTCGCGGGCGCCGCACCCGTCGTCCCGGCCTCGCCGGCACCGCCGCCCCCGTTCCCGCCGGGCATGCCGACCTTCGCCGACGCGCCGGCCCACGACCGGCCGATGAACGGCGTCCGGCCCCACGGTGGCGCGGACCGGCCCGCGGACCAGTTCGGTACCCCGGCCGCCGGTGCCGCCGCCGTCAACGGCTCCGGCTTCCCGCCCCCGCCCGAGCCGGCCTTCTCGCCCGCGTTCCCCCCGGCGCCCCAGCAGACCGTGCCGTCGTGGGACCAGGGAGGGCCGACCGGCTCCGAGGCGGACCAGAGCCGCTTCGACTCGTTCAAGCCGATCGCCGAGCCGGCCGCCGACGCGCCCGCGCCGAAGGTCCGCAACGGACGGGTGCTGGCCGCCGTGCTGGTCGCCGCCGTGCTGATCCTGGCCGTCCCGCTGGGCCTGCTCGCGCTGCTCGGGAAGATCGGCGGTGACGAGGCCCCGGCCTTCGACCCGCCGGTGGGCAGTTGCGTCAAGCAGGCCGGCAGTGGCGCGAGCGCCGTCGACTGCGGGGAGGCGGGTGCGTTCACCGTCGTGTCGAAGGTGGACGCCCCGGCGAAGTGCGCCGACCCGGCGCAGCCGCACGTGGTGCTTCCGGGCGAGGGCACGAACCGGGTGCTCTGCCTCAAGCCAGCAGCCTGACCCGACGCGACGAACGGCGGGGCCACGGTCGATCCGTGGCCCCGCCGCCGTCTTCCGGCAGTGGTCGGCGCTCGCCGGGATGACGCCCGCCATGGAGATCGTCCGCCCCCTCGGGCCGGTCCGCAGCCGGTGGTCAGGCACGATGGGGTCATGAGCGCACGAGTACGAGCCCCCGAGCTGCGCGGCCGGGGCTGGCTGAACACCGGCGGGCGGGACCTGACCCTGTCCGATCTGCGGGGCAAGATCGTGATCGCGGACTTCTGGACGTTCTGCTGTATCAACTGCCTGCACGTACTCGACGAGTTGCGCCCGCTGGAGCAGAAGTACGGCGACGTGCTCGTCGTCATCGGCGTGCACTCGCCCAAGTTCGAGCACGAGAAGGACGCGGACGCCCTGGCCGCCGCCGTGGAGCGGTACGGGGTGCACCACCCGGTGCTCGACGACCCCGAGCTCGACATGTGGCAGCAGTACGCCGCCCGCGCCTGGCCGACCCTGGCGGTGATCGACCCCGAGGGCTACGTGGTCGCCACGATGGCCGGTGAGGGCCACGCCGAGGGGCTGTCCCGGCTGATCGACGACCTGATCGCCACCCACGAGGCGAAGGGCACGCTGCACCGGGGCGAGGGCCCGTACGTGCCGCCCGCCGAGCCGGAGACCACGCTGCGCTTCCCCGGCAAGGCCGTCGTACTCGACGACGGGAACCTGCTGGTGTCGGACTCGGCCCGGCATTCGCTCGCGGAGCTGGCGCCCGACGGCGAGACGCTGGTCCGCCGGATCGGCACCGGTGAGCGCGGCCGGGCCGACGGCCCGGCCGAAGCGGCCACGTTCTCCGAGCCGCAGGGTCTCTGCCTGCTGCCCACGCACGTCGCCGAGGTCGCCGGCTACGACCTGGTGGTCGCCGACACGGTCAACCACCTGCTGCGCGGCGTGCGCCTGGCCACCGGCGAGGTGGTCACCGTCGCCGGCACCGGTCGGCAGTGGCGCTCCACGGTCGACGACCACGCGCATGACGCCCGCTCCGTGGACCTCTCCTCCCCCTGGGACCTGGCCTGGTACGACGACAAGGTCGTGATCGCGATGGCCGGCATCCACCAGCTCTGGTGGTTCGACCCGGTGAAGCGCACCGCCGGCATGTACGCGGGCACCACGGTCGAGGCGCTGAAGGACGGCCCGCTGGCCGAGGCGTGGATGGCCCAGCCCTCCGGCCTGTCGGTGTCGGCCGACGGCTCGCGGCTGTGGGTGGCCGACAGCGAGACCAGCGCCATCCGGTACGTCGAGAACGGGGTCCTGGGCACGGCCGTCGGCCAGGGGCTCTTCGACTTCGGGCACATCGACGGGCCGGCGGCGGAGGCGCTGCTCCAGCACCCGCTGGGGGTGTGCGCGCTGCCGGACGGCTCGGTGCTGATCGCCGACACGTACAACGGCGCGGTCCGCCGCTACGACCCGGAGACCGACGCGGTCGGCACGGTCGCCGACGGGCTCGCCGAGCCGAGCGACCTGGTGGTCACGCCGGACGGCGGCGTGCTGGTCGTGGAGTCGGCCGCCCACCGGCTGACCCGGCTCGCGCCGGGCGCGCTCACCGCCGCGGGGGCCAGCACCGTCGACGGACCGCGGCACCGCGCCGAGCGGAAGCCGACCGACCTGGCGGCCGGCGAGGTCACCCTGGACGTCATCTTCACGCCGGCACCGGGGCAGAAGCTCGACGAGACGTACGGGCCGTCGACCCGGCTGGTGGTCTCGGCCTCGCCGCCGGAGCTGCTGCTGGACGGCGCGGGCACGGGCACCGACCTGTCCCGGCGGCTCGTGGTCAACGAGGCGGTGGCCGAGGGCGTGCTGCAGGTGACCGCCCAGGCCGCCACCTGTGACGCCGACGTCGAGCACGCCGCCTGCCACCTGACCCGGCAGGACTGGGGCGTTCCGGTCCGGGTGGTCGACGGCGCCGTCACCCGCCTCCCGCTGGTGCTGCGCGGCCTGGACGCCTGAGCCCCGTTAACAAGGGCCCCTTCTACAACGCGAGGCGTTGTAGAAGGGGCCCTTCCTTTCACGTGAACGGGGTGAGCGGAACCCCCGCGTCGACGAGGGCGGCGCGGACCAGTTCGGCGCAGCGCACCGAGCCCGGTGTGTCGCCGTGCAGGCAGATCGACTCGACCGGGCAGGGAATCACCGTGCCGTCCACCGCGACCACGCTCCGCTCGGTGGCCATCCGGACCGCCCGCTGCGCCATCTGCTCCGGGTCGGTGACGAGGGCGTTCGGGGTGCCCCGGGGCACGAGCTGCCCGTTCGGCAGGTAGCCCCGGTCGGCGAAGCCCTCGGCGACCACCCGCAGCCCGGCACCGGTGGCCAGCTGGGCGAGCACCGAGCCGGACGGGCAGAGCAGCGGCAGCTGGTCGTCGTACTCGCCGACCGCGGCGACCAGCGCCGCCGCCTGCGACTCGGCACAGGCCGCGGCGTGGTAGAGGGCGCCGTGCGGCTTGAGGTAGCGCACCCGGGTGCCGACGATCCGGCAGAACGCGTCCAGGGCGCCGAGCTGGTAGAGGATCTCGTCCCGCAGCTCGACGAAGTCGTAGGCGATGTGCCGCCGCCCGAAGCCGGCGAGGTCCCGGTAGCCGACCTGCGCGCCAACCGCGACCCCGCGCTCGGCCGCGCCGGCGCACACCCGGCGCATCGTGGGGGCGTCCCCGGCGTGGAAGCCGCAGGCGACGTTGGCAGAGGTGACCAGGTCCAGCAGCGCCGCGTCGTCGCCGAGCCGCCAGATGCCGAAGCCCTCACCGAGGTCAGCGTTGAGGTCCATGGAACGTCACCGTAGTCCCTGGCCGGGCCTGCGCGAGCGGGGTCACGTCGGCCACCACCCCGATGACCGGGTATCCGCCGGTCGTCGGGTGGTCGGCGAGGAACACCAGTGGCTGGCCGTCCGCCGGCACCTGCACCGCGCCGAGCACCAGGCCCTCGCTGGGCAGTTCCCCGGCCACCGCGCGGGGCAGGGCAGCGCCGGTCAGTCGCGCGCCGACCCGGTTGCTCACCGGCGAGACGGTGTACGCGGTGCCGAACAGCCGGTCGAGCGCGAGCGGTGTGAACCAGTCGTCGCGTGGGCCGAGGCGCAGCGTCAACCGCAGCTCGGCCGAGGGGGGCGCGGGGACGGTGACGTCCACCGGGGCGGGCGGGCCGGCCGGCATACCGAGGGGGAGCCGGTCGCCGTCCCGCAGCGGGGGCGGGCCCAGCCCGGAGAGCGTGTCCGTGGCGCGGCTGCCGAGCACCGGCTCGACGCCGATCCCGCCCGCGACGGCCAGCCACGACCGCACGCCGGTGCGGGGTGGACCGACCCGGACGACCCCGCCGGCCGGCACGGCGAGCGGCCGTCCGACGTCACCGGGGCGGGCGCCGACCCGCACGTCGGTGTCCGCCCCCGTCACCGCCACGGTGGTGGCGCGGGTGAACCGCAGCGCGCACCCGGTCAGGGTGATCTCCAGGCCGGCGGTGGGCTCGGGGTTGCCGACCAGGCGGTTGGCCAGCCGGAGGGCGGCCGGGTCGAGGGCGCCGGAGCGCGGCACGCCGAGGTGCGCCCAGCCGGGCCGGCCGAGGTCCTGCACGGTGGTGAGGGCACCGGCCCGCAGCACCTCGACGGTGCCGGCGGGCCCGCCGGTCGGGGCGGTCACGCGGGCACCAGCCGGACGCGGGTGCCGGGGCCGAGCCGGGCCGGCGGCTCGGCGTGCACGTCGAACAGGGGCAGGTCGGTGCGCCCGACGAGCAGCCAGCCGCCGGGTGATGCGCTCGGGTAGATCCCGGCGTACGGGCCGGCCAGGGCGACCGAGCCGGCGGGCACCCGGGGGCGGGGACTCGGCAGCCGGGGCACGGCCAGCGCGGCGGGGAGGCCGGTGAGGTACGCGAACCCGGGGGCGAAGCCGCAGAAGGCCACCCGGAACTCCGTGGTGGTGAGTCGCCGTACGACGGCCGGCACGTCGACCCGCCAGTGGCCGGCGACGGTGGGCAGATCCTCCCCGTCGTACGTCACGGGCACGTCGACCGCGGCGGGGGCGGTGGCGGTGGCGGCCGGTGCCGGGGTCCACCCGGCGACGAGCACGGCGGTGCGCTGCGGGTCGCGTACGCCGTCGAGCAGCACGGTGGTCGCGGCCGGGACGATCTCGACGGCGTGCAGCTCACCCCGCTCCCGGCGGCGCCACAGCTCGGCCCGCCACGCCTCCACCCGCGCCGCGACGGCTCCACCCGGGCCGGTCACGTCGTCCCCGGCAGCCGGGTCGGTCTCGCCGGCGCAGTCGAGCAGCAGGGCGTGGGCCCCGACCGGTCGGATCCGCATCCCGCCATCCTTCCGGACGGCACCGCGTCGCCGTTTCCCCGGCACGCGTTCATCGGGCGTGACCGGACGCACTACTTGTAAGTAACCTACGGTGCCGTAACCTGTTGGCGTGACCACCTCCGCACCGCTTCGCCTCAAGCCGGTCGACATCGGCAAGCCGCGGATGCGCGGCTGGCTCCACACGTACGCGTTCTTCGTCGCACTCGTCTGCGGCATCGTGCTCTGCTCCGTCGCCGCCGCCCGGCCCGGCTGGTCGCCGCTGGTCAGCTGCCTCGTCTACAGCCTCACGGTCTGCGGCCTCTTCGGCACCAGCGCCCTCTACCACCGTCGGGTGTGGTCCGAGCGGGGCTACCAGATCATGCGCCGGATGGACCACTCGATGATCTTCGTGTTCATCGCCGGGACGTACACGCCCTTCTGCGTCCTCCTGCTGGAGCCGCGGCCCGCGACGGTGATGCTCTCGCTGGTGTGGGGTGGGGCTCTCGGCGGTGTCGCGCTCAAGCTCGTCTGGCCGCACGCCCCACGCTGGGTCTCGGCGCCGCTCTACCTCGCGCTCGGCTGGGTCTCGGTGGCGATGCTGCCGGACATCCTCCGCGTCGGTGGCGTGACCGCCCTGGTCCTGCTGATCGTCGGTGGCGCCATCTACAGCGTCGGTGCCGTCTTCTACGCGCTGCGGCGGCCCAACCCCTGGCCGACGGTCTTCGGCCACCACGAGTTCTTCCACGCCTGCACGCTGGTGGCCGCGATCTGTCACCACATCGCGATCTACTTCGCCCTCTTCGTCTGACGCGAAGGAAGGGCCCCTCCTTAACGCCTCCGGTAGAGGAAGGGGCCCTTCTTAACAGCCGTCAGACCGTCGGGCCCGGCCGGCGCACCTCGCGGTACTCCTGCACGACCCGGTCCTGCGCCGGCACGACGGGGTCGGCCACGACGCGCTCCTCGCGGACCGGCCGGGCGACCACCGTGCGGCGGCGGGAGTTCCAGAAGTAGAGGGTGACGAGCAGGCCCGCCACACCGGCGAGCATCAGCACCCAGCCGACCACGGCCAGGTCGAGCCACCCCAGGTTCGCCTCGACGGCGAACGCGAAGATCGCGCCCAGCGCGATCAGGAAGATACTGCCACCAATGCCCATGTCGTCGCCTCCTCGGCTGTCACCTGGCGTTCCGGTCGCCGCGGCCATCGGTGAGGTTGCGGCAGCCATCGACTTACCCAGGCGGTGAGATCGCCAATCGGGCAAGCTTGGGGACATGACGGACCCGTACGCCCAGGCCCGCACGCTGGTGCTGCTCCGGCACTCGAAGGCGGAGCCGCCCGACGACGGACCGGACGTGGAGCGTCCGCTGGCGGCGCGGGGGCGGGCGGACGCGGCGGCGGCCGGCGCGTGGCTCGCCAAGCACGCGCTCCTGCCCGACGTGGTGATCTGCTCGGCGGCGCGGCGCACCCGCGAGACCTGGCACGCTGTGGCGTTGGGCATGACCGGGACGCCGCCCGAGGGCGGGTCCGCCGGGCCGGCGCCCGCCGTCCACTATGCGGCGGACGCGTACGAGGCGCACCCGGAGGACCTGCTGGCGTTGGTGCGGCGAGTGGATCCGAATGCCCGAACGGTGCTGCTCGTTGCCCACAATCCCGGCATCTCGCTTCTGTCGGCGCTGCTCGACCCGGATCGGGCGGACCAGGACGGGCTACGCACCAGCGACATCGCGGTGCATCGGACGGCGGCCGAGTGGGCGGAGCTGGGCCGGGCGGGAAGCGTCATCACCGCGCGGCACACGGCACGGGGTTGACGAACCACGCCGGAGCCGCGCACCGGTCGGTGCGCGGCTCGGGGCGTGTGTCGTCGCGGGGTCAGGACGGCGGCGCGGTGGGCGGCGGCGGGTCGGGAGGCGGCGGCATCATCGCGGTGGGGTGCGACAGCCGGTTCTCCTCCACGATCAGCGTTCGTGCCCGCTTGCGACGGTCCTGCCAGAACCAGAGCGTGGTGAGCAGGACGGCGAGCCCGGCCAGGATGAACACCCAGCCGACCGCGCGTAGGTCGAGCCACCAGACGTTGGCCCGGATGGCGAAGGTGAGGATCGCTCCGACGGCGATCAGGAAGATGCCGCTACCAATGCCCATGTGCGCTGCACTCCCCCGTGCGGTGGCTCTGGGCGTTCTCTGCCGTGGTCCGCGGTGGATACCCGTCGTGAGCTGCGGCTACCCGCACAACACCCGAAATCATGGGCCGCCGTCGGCCCGGACGACCATCGCCCTTCGGCCCCCTTTGCTCTGCTTCAACCCACGCACAGGTTCCGGCACCGGAGCGTTGCGTCCGTTGAAGCAGAGCAAAGGGAGGTAGCAGCCCCGCCCGAGCTCGGCGTCCGCGGGACCACCGACGGGGTCGTGGCCCCGGGCCGCGCTGAGGGAACGAAACACGACGGCCGGCGGGTCGACACCCGCCGGCCGTCGTGACCAGCTCACTCCCGGATCAGGCCCGGGCTCACCACACCGCTGAGCGGTACGGCGTACTTAGAACGCCTCCTCCGGGAGGTCCATGACGTCCAGGTCGGCGTTCTCGATGATCCGCCGGTCCGCGCCGATGCGCGGCAGCACCTCGCGGGCGAAGAACCGGGCAGCGGCCACCTTGCCGGTGTAGAACGCCTTGTCGGACGCGGACACCTCGCCGGCGAGCCCCTTCAGGGCGACGTCGGCCTGCTTCTGGAGCAGCCAGCCCACGACCAGGTCACCCACCGCCAGCAGGAACCGGCGGCTGCTGAGGCCGACCTTGTACAGGGCGCGGGTGTCCCCGCCCTGCGCCTCGCCCAGCCAGCCGGTCATCACGCCCAGGATGGTCTGGATCTCGGCGAGCGCCTTGCCCAGCGCCTGCCGCTCCTCCTTGAGCTGGCCGTTGCCGCCCTCGGTGGCGATGAACTCCTGGATCTCGCCGGCGACCGCCATCAGCGCCTTGCCGTTGTCCCGGACGATCTTCCGGAAGAGCAGGTCGAGGCTCTGGATCGCGGTGGTGCCCTCGTACAGGGTGTCGATCTTGGCGTCCCGGACATACTGCTCCAGCGGGTAGTCCTGAAGGAAGCCGGAACCGCCGAAGGTCTGGAGCGACTCGTGGCCGAGCAGCTCGTACGCCCGCTCCGAGCCGACGCCCTTCACCAGCGGCAGCAGCAGGTCGTTGACCCGCTTGGCCAGCTTGGTGGCCTTCTCGTCGCCGGCCGTCTCCGCGATGGCGACCTTGTCCTGCCAGGTGGCCGTGTAGCAGACCAGCGCGCGCAGACCCTCGGCGTACGACTTCTGCAGCAGCAGCGAGCGGCGCACGTCCGGGTGGTGGGTGATGGTCACCCGCGGCGCGGTCTTGTCGGCCATCTGGGTCAGGTCGGCGCCCTGCACCCGGTTCTTGGCGTACTCGAGTGCGTTCAGGTAACCGGTGGAGAGCGTGGCGATCGCCTTCGTGCCGACCATCATCCGGGCGTACTCGATGATCATGAACATCTGCCGGATGCCGTCGTGCTTCTCGCCCAGCAGCCAGCCCTTGGCCGGAACGCCGTGCTCGCCGAAGGTCACCTCGCAGGTGTTCGAGACCTTCAGGCCCATCTTGTGCTCGACGTTGGTGGCGAAGACGCCGTTGCGCTCGCCCAGCTCGCCGGTCTCCTCGTCGAAGTGGTACTTCGGGACGACGAAGAGCGAGAGCCCCTTGGTGCCCGGGCCGCCCACGCCCTCGACGCCGACCGGGCGGGCCAGCACGTAGTGGACGATGTTGTCGGAGAGGTCGTGCTCACCCGAGGTGATGAAGCGCTTGACACCCTCGATGTGCCAGGAGCCGTCCGGCTGCTGGATGGCGCGGGTGCGGCCGGCGCCGACGTCCGAGCCGGCATCCGGCTCGGTCAGCACCATCGTCGAGCCCCACTGCTTGTCGATGAAGAGCTTGGCCCACTTCTTCTGCTGCTCGGTGCCCTCGACGTGCAGGACGTGGGCGAAGGACGGGCCGGACGCGTACATCCAGATCGGGGCGTTGGCGCCGAGCACCAGCTCGGCGAGGGACCACCAGAGCGCGCGCGGGGCGTTGGAACCGTCCAGCACCTCGGGCAGGTCCAGCCGCCAGAACTCGGAGTCCATGAAGGCCTTGTACGACTTCTTGAACGACTCGGGCAGCGGCGCGGTGTGCGTCGCCGGGTCGAACACCGGCGGGTTCCGGTCGCTGTCCGTGTAGCTGGCCGCGAGGTCCTCGCGGGCCAGGCGGTCGACCTCGGAGAGGAAGCTGCGGGCGGTGTCGACGTCCAGCTCCGTGTACGGCGCCTGGCCGAACGTCCGGTCCGCCCCGAAGACCTCGAACAGGTTGAACTCGAGGTCCCGAAGGTTGCTCTTGTAGTGGGTCATGCTCGCTGGCCCCGCTTCCGGACAGGTGTGTTACCGATCAGTAACCCCGACTGTATTACTCGCGGGTAGGCAGCGACAAGCCGATCGACGAAGTGACGACCATTACACACCTTCCGTTCAGGTGCGCCGGCACGGACCGCAACGGGGTGGAAACGCCACGGCAACTCAGCCCTCGGCCGCGCCGACCTCCCAGCTCGGCACGGCGGCGGTCACCCCGCTGCGGGCGCCCGTGTACTCCATCAGCACCAGCGCGATGTCGTCGTCGAGCCGGCCGTGGACCCACTCCACCAACGCCGTCTCCAGGGACGCAAGCCCGTCGGCGACCGTCCCGTGACCGAGGAGCCGCCAGGCCCGGTCGGCGGTCGGGAAGAACTCCCCGTCCCTCCGGGCCTCGCCCAGCCCGTCGGTGAACAGCAACAGCCGGTCACCCGGTTCCAGCCGCTCGACCCGCGGCCGGACCACCGGCATGAACCCCAGCGGCGGCGCCGGGGCCGGCGGTTCGAGGGGGATGACCGCGCCGTGGCGCAGCAGCAGCGGCGGCGGGTGCCCGCAGTTGACGATCGTCAGCGTGCCGCCCCGCTCCTCGACCAGGGCGGCGGTGACGAAGTCCTCGTCGCCCACGCTGCGGGCCACCGCCCGGTCCAGGTCGGCGACGACGGCCCGCAGGTCGGCCCGCTCGTACGCCACGTGCCGGTACGACCCCAGGACGATGCTCGCCAGTCGGACCGCGTCCAGGCCCTTGCCCCGGACGTCGCCGATGATCATGCGTACGCCGTACGGGGTGTCGAGCGCCTCGTACAGGTCCCCGCCGATCTCCGCGGTGGCGGTGGACGAGATGTAGCGGGCGGCGACCGCGAGGGACCCCACCTGCGGGCCGAGCGGACGGAGCACCGCCTGCTGGGCCACCGCGGCGAGCTTCGACAGCTCCGCGATCTGCTCGGCCTGTCGCTGCCGTACCGCCGCCGTGGCCGCGGCGAGCGCCGTGCCCAGGGCGATCCCCGCGACCGCGACGGCGGTGGAGAGCGAGACGGTCTGCTCGCCCAGCGCGAAACTCGCGCCGAGGACACTGGCGGCTCCGCCCACGCCCAGCACGACCCGCCACGAGGCCAGGGCCGCGGCCAGGAAGGGCGCGGCGACCATGAGGGCGATGTAGTTCGCAACCCGGCCGTC
Source organism: Micromonospora sp. WMMC415 (assembly GCF_009707425.1). Taxonomy (GTDB): domain Bacteria; phylum Actinomycetota; class Actinomycetes; order Mycobacteriales; family Micromonosporaceae; genus Micromonospora. The sequence goes on from NZ_CP046104.1 coordinate 783,594, forward strand.
CGCCAACTCCACGGCGGACACGAGCGCGAGCAGGCCGAGGGCCGCGCCGAGGCCGGCGCGGGATCCGGGGCTCAGTGGGCCGCGGCCCGACTGGAAGGCGTGCGTGCGTACGAGGGACAGCATGCCTGATCGACGTGAAACGGTGAATGAACCTGGCCCGACGTCCGAGGTGGATCTGGCCGGGCGGTCCCCGCCACCGGCCCGATCGCCGTGCCGCACCCGCTCAGCCCAGCACCTCGTACTGGACCTCGACGTGGCCCGCGTCCAGGGAGGCGATCGCCGCGAACGCCGCGCGGGACAGGTCCAGGCACCGGCCCTCGATGAACGGGCCGCGGTCGTTGATCCGGACAGTCACCGACCTGCCGGTCGCCGGGTTGGTGACCCGCACCTTCGTGTCGAACGGCAGGGTCTTGTGCGCGGCGGTCATCGCCGACGGGTCGAACGTCTCGCCGTTGGCCGTGAGCTGCCCCTCCGAGTAGAAGGAGGCGCCGCAGGAGCCGGTGTCCACGACCGGACGGGCGGTGCTGGTCTTCTTCGTGGCGGTCGGCTTCGGCGTGGCGGTGCGCGGCTTGCTCCGCGACGGGGCCTGCGCCGAACGGGTGACCTTCGGGCTCGCGGTCGGGCTCGGGGAGGCGCTGGTGCTCGGCGACGCGGACGGCGAGCCGGGGTCGGCGCTGGTCGCCACGCCGGTGGGCGCCAGGTCGACGGCGGCCGGACGCTCGGTCTCCGCGCCGGCGGTCAACTGCACGGCGCCGACGGTGCCTCCGACCGCGAGGAGCACACCGAGCGCGGCGGTGGCCGCGATGCCGGTCGGGGAGGAGAACCTCCGGGGACGCGAGTGCCTGCCAGCCACCAGCCCGGTCCTTTCGCCATCGGAACAAACCGGGTCGGACCGTAACGAGAGAAGCACTTCCGAAGTCAACGTGATCATGAAGGTATGGTCGGAATTGCGGTGGAACGTGTAGCCGATCATCCGACCCCGACTGGACCGCTCAGCCAACCCGTGAGCTGCGGAAACAACGCCGAGGCGGAGGCCGGCGGGTCCCGGCGGCGGCTGGCGGACCGAGGTGTTCCTTCCGGCCCGCCAGCCGGCTGTGATCAGTCGAGGTGCATCGGCTCCGGGACCGCCGGCGCGGGTCGGGTGCGCTCCATCGGCGCCGTCGTGGCCCTGACCGCCGGGCCGGGCTCCAGCATCCGGTCGAAGACGTTGCGGAAGAGGGTCGACATCGCCGGATCGCTGTCGAGCGCCGCAACGAAGGAGATCGAGGATGCGCTGAAGACCAACGCGCCGTTCGGCTTCTCGATGAACACCATGGCCGCGCCGCCGCCCGGGTTCTGCCCACGGGCGATCACCTGGCTCTCGGTCGCCTCGCCGGCCAGGCCGACCATCGCGTCGGTCTCCCAGCCGCTCGCCGCGCCGTTGTAGCCGTCGCGACCGAAGGTGCTCCCCACCTTCAGGCCCGTGCCGGCGAGGAGTTCGTGGTCGCGCACGACCTTGTATGAGGCGTACGTGCTGTGGTTCGAGTAGTTGACACCGACCAGCTGGGAGGCGGGCAGTCCCAGCGCCGTGTAGACGTCGCGCAGCCCGTCCGACTTGCGATATGTCACCACAGTGCGGCTGGCGTCGACCTGCACCCGCTCGTACAGGCCGTTGCCGCCGGCATAGACGATCCGGCCACCGCCGGCCTGGTAGTTGACCAGGTTCTGGCGCATCGCGTCGGACCAGTACTCCGGGTGGCTGGCCAGCACGAGGACCCGGTACTGCGTCAGCCACGCTCCGGAAGCGTGCAGGTCCATGTCCTCGTAGCAGTCGTACTCGAGGCTCTGCCGGGTCAACCAGCGCAGCAGCATCAGGTCCGAGAAGAGCGTGTGGTCGCGCATCGCCGGGTCGTCGACGTTCCACTCCGACGACGGCCGGCGGGTGGTGAACGGACGGCGACCGGCCAGGTCCTTGCAGTACTGGCTGTGTCCGCCCCAGGTGTTGTACGCGTTGTAGGTGAAGGTGGGCAGCAGGACCGCGATCGGGTTGGTCACCTGAGCCGGGCGGACGACGAACGGCACGTACCGGCGGAGCCGGTGCGGCCCCTCAAGGCGGGCCGCGTAGAGACCCGGCTTCCAGGTGCCGGGAATCTGCTGGGTGATCCGGTCCGCCCAGCCGCAACCCGCTTTGACGAACCCGGGTGGAAGCTGCTGGATGCCTCCGGCGACCGGGATCGGGCCCGTCATGACCGTCGGTTCGCCGGTGTTCGGCGCCAGGCGGACCAGAGACGCGGTGAGCGACGTAAAGCCCGTCGACACCGCCACCCGGACCGTCTCCCCCTGCTTGACGCTCGGGGTGTTGGGGTAGCCCTGGAGCGCGGCCTGGCTCTGCATGGTCCAGCCGCGCCCCACCTTCGACGCCACTCCCTTGTTGGCCCAGACCACCCGGTTGTCCGGACCAACGGACCGGTAGTTCAACACGCGGTACTGGAGAAGGGTGCCGGTCTGGGTGCCGGTAGGCGGGTCCGGGGGAACGGCGTACAGGATGCCCTGGCCGGCGAACCACAGACCGTCGTTGTAGGCCATGTCGCGGAACCCGCTACCGAACTGGAAACCGGAACCGGTCGCCCACCGCGGGCCGCCCAGGTGGCGGTACCAGTGGAGGTTGCCGTAGCGGTAGGCGTAGATGACGTTGAATTCGTCCGCCTGGAGTACGCCGCCCTGGAATCCGCTGCCGAGGTACTGCCCCGCGGCTGCCCATCTCCGCAGCGCCGGGACGTAGTGGTGCCAGTACAGCCGGCCCTTGTTGTCCTGGCCGTAGATACTGCCGTTGAAGCCGGCCAACCGTGGGTAGCGGTCGAAGCCCCGGCCGACCTCGCCCTCCTCGATCCACGATCCGGCACCGGAGAGCGAGTCGGTGAGCGCATACCGGTGGAGGTGGACCGTCCCGTCGGCCCGTACGCCGTACAGGGACCCATTGGTGCCACCGAACACCGCCCGGTACTCGTGCCAGCCCGAGCCGATCCGCCGGCCGGAGCCGCTTGCCCAGGTCGCCGTCCCGGTCTGCCACCCCAGGTGCCGGTACCACAGCAGGCCGCCGTCGGCCTGGATGGCGTAGATGACACCGTTGCCGCCGCCGACCAGCCGGATGAACCGCTGCTGGGGGTCGATCGTGACCGCCTGGGCCTGCTGGGCCGACGCGGTGCCGGGATCCACCATGAGCATCGGTGGCACGGCGGCCGCGATGACCGCCCCGTTGCGGAGCACCCGGCGTCGCGAGACTCCGTCCGGATTCAGCTCGTCAGACATGACTGTCCCCCTCAGTCGCTCGGATCGTGGAGGACCCTAGAGTGAGGCGGGCTCGCGTACCGACCCGTGGAGCAGGACTGGGCGCGGAATCAGCCGTCGCACGGCAAGGTTCAATCCGAACGAACTCTCCTGATCGGTCGATCAGCCGATGCCGGATCTCCCGGGCGGACCGTCCGGCCTCCGGCAGGATGGTGAGGTGGCTACCGACCTGCGCGACCGCCTCATCGCCCGCTGTCGCTGGATCGACCCCGGGCCGGGCTCCACGCACCTGGTCAGTGACGTGTCCGGCTGGTGGCGCGACGCGGACCTGCTCGCCGCCCTCGGTCCGGCGCTCGTGGAGCCGTTCCGGGCCGCCCGGCCGACGGTCGTCGTCTCGCCGGCGGTCACCGGGTTCCTGCTCGGACCCCTCGCCGCGACCGCGCTCGGCGTGGGCTTCCTACCGGCACACAAACCGGGCGACGGCCGCCTGCCCGCCGGTCCGCTCACCTGGGCACAGAGCCCGCCGGACTTCCGCGGCCGGCGGGTCGACCTGGCCGTCCGGGAGCGGCACCTGGGACGGGACGACCGGGTGCTGGTGGTGGACGACTGGGTGGCCACGGGCGCGCAGGTCCGCACCCTCTACGACATCTGTGCGGCGCGGGGCGCGGAAACCCTGGGCACCTCGGCGGTGGTGGTCGACTGCCCGCCGGAGGTCGCCAGCGAGCTGCGCGTCCGGGGTCTGGTCGCCGGCGCCGACCTGGCGAGCTGAGAGACTCGACGCTTGAGCTGGGCGGGAGTCCACGGCCCGGCCTCGCGGCGCCCGCAGGTCGGTCTTGGCCGGTTCCGCGACGTGGGACAGCGCGGGCTGGCCCACGTCCTCTACAGTGAAGCGGCGCCGCCCCGGCCGTTCTCCGGCCCCCGATCCCATAGCTGCGGCGCGAATCGATCTCGAGGAGCTTCCTTGCTTCGATCCTCCCTGTCGCGCCGTTCGGCAGCGTGCGCCACGCTGCTGGCCATCGGCGCCACCACGCTGTTCGGCGGCGCGAACGCCGCATACGCGACCCACGGCCCGAGCGGTGTCCTCACCTCGAGCAACGGCACGTTCACCATCGCTACCACCAGCGGCGCCCCGATCGTCTCCGAGGATGGCTACACCATCTCGGACGCGGCCTGGTCGCCCGACGGCAGTCGCGCGGTCTTCATCAACGACCAGGGCGACGTCGCGACGATCGGCAAGTCCCCGCTGGCCGGGGCCGCGATCGTCTACCCGATCGACCAGAACTTCGACGGGGTCGAGCGCGCCACCCCGGAGTGGGTGGGTGACGGCTCCACCGTGATCTGGGCCGAGCGGGCCGCCGGAGGCCAGTGGCAGATCCAGGAAGCCCTTGCCGGCCAGGACTGGGGGTCCGTCCGGCGCTCGCCGAACGACGGCAAGCACTACCTGGAGCCCGACACGAACGGCGGCCAGCGGATCGTCGTGCAGCGGCAGAGCGACGCTGGCGGCAACCCGAGCGGCACGCCCGAGATTGGCTTCCTGGACGGCAGCAACTTCACGCTGATCGCCACGGACGCGGCCAGCCCGACCATCTCCGCGAACGGCCAGAAGGTCGCCTTCATCCGCGGCGGCCAGGTGTGGACCGCCAACGCGGCCGGCGGCACCGAGGTCCAGGTGACCTCCGGCGGATCCGCCAAGTCGGACCCTGTGCTCAACGCCGACGGCACGCAGGTCGCCTTCGCGCAGGGCTCGGCCATCGCGACCGCGCCGACCACCGCCGGCGCCACCCCGACCGTCGTCAATGGCCTCTCCGGGGTGCCGGACTACCGGCCCGCCAAGAAGGACCGGGTGGTCCGGCTCGCCGGGTCGGAGCGGTTCACCACCGCCACGGCGATCTCCCAGTCGCACTGGGCGACCCACAGCAACGCCTCCGACGCGCGGGCCAAGGCCAACGCCGTGGTCCTGTCCCGGTCGGACAACTTCGCGGACGCGCTCGGTGGGTCGGCGCTCGCCGCCGCCAAGAACGGCCCGCTGCTCATGACCAAGCCGGCGGGGCTGCACCCGGCGACGGCCGCCGAGCTCACCCGGGTCCTCGCGCCTGGCCGCACGGTCTACCTGCTCGGCGGGACGGGCGCGCTCTCGACCGCCGTCGAGAACCAGGTGAAGGCGCTGGGCTTCCCGACCGTACGGCTCTCCGGTGCCGACCGCTACGCCACCTCGATCTCCATCGCGAACGCCATCGACCCGACGCCCGACATGGTGCTCGCGGCGACCGGCGCCAACTTCCCGGACGCGCTCGCCGCCGGTGCCGCCGCCGGTGCGCAGAACCTGCCCGGCAAGGGCGTCTCCGCCGTCGTGGTGCTGACCAAGGGCGGCGGCCTCACCCCGGCGACGAAGTCCTACCTCGACGCACTGCCGGACAGCACCGGAATCTTCAGCGTTGGCGGCTCCGCCGACCTGGCGACCCAGGCCTACCTGCCGGCGTCGTTGGTCGGCACCGATCGCTACGAGACGGCCGCGCTGGTCGCGTGGGTCTTCTTCGGCGGCTACAAACACCTCGGCGTGGCGACCGGCGGCAACTGGCCGGACGCGCTCTCGGGTGGCGCCCTGATGGCGTCGCTCGACGCCCCGCTGGTGCTGGCCCCCGGCAACGGCGCGCAGGTCGGCTACTACATGTGGGAGGTCGGCGACGAGCACGCCGGCTCCATCCACACCGGCATCATGTTCGGTGGTTCCGCTGTGCTCAACGACATCCAGCGGGACGGCCTCGGCCTGACCATCAGCGGTCCCGCCGGCTTCAGCACCGCCGGCAACCCGACGGACGTGCGGCGCGCCACCACCGGCGCCCAGGACGTCACCGCCAAGCGGGGAGCGGCTGCGGCCGATACTCCGCGTACGGTGGCGGACTTCAAGGCGGCCGCGGAGGCTGCCGCGAAGCGGTTCGCCGAAAAGCATCGCTGACACCGGCTACAGCAGCGGGGCCCGGCCGATCGGCCGGGCCCCGTCGCGTTGTCGGGGCGGGTGTTGCTCCAGCACCTCTGGCGGATGGCGTCGTCAGTGCGCGAGCGCCCGTCCGGCCAGGAAGTCCTCAAGGGCGGTGCAGACCCGTCCGAGCGCCTCGGCGGAGCGGGCCAACGGCCCCGGCACGATCAGGGAGTGGTCGGCGTCGGCGATCTCGACCACGTACGGGGTGAGCCGGGCGGGCGAGTGGACCGTGTCCAGGACGAGTCGGCGGTGCCGCCGACCAGCAGGAAGGGCGCGGTGGCCCGATCGAGGGCGTCGACCACCTCGGGACGGTGCAGCAACGACGTCAGCCAGACGGCGGGCAGCCGCGCTCCGCGGCCAGGGAGCGCGTACCACGTGTCGTAGCCCCGACCCGGATGAGCGCTACCCGCCGATCCGCCATGTTCGCCTTGTGCTCGCGGATCCGTCACCGTACCGTCGCACCGGCCCGGCTTGGGGCGGCGGCCGCCGGTAGCCTCGGCAGGATGTGGCCTCGCATCGGTGGACTGCGCACGCTCGACCTCGGCACGCCCGGAGAGCTGCGGACGTACCTGAACACGCTCGTGCTCGCCGGAGTGAAGCAGGCTACCGCCGGGCTGCTCAGCGAGTACGAGCGCGAGGGCGAGGAACTGGAGCACGTCGGTGAGCGGCTGGCGCTCGTCGACGACCACGACGGGCTGGTCGCCGTCGTGCAGGTCACCGGTGTCGAGGTGGTCCGCTTCGCCCAGGTCTCCTGGGATTTCGCCCGCTCGGAGGGAGAGGGTGACGCGTCGCTCGAGGAGTGGCGGGCCGGTCACCAGCGCTTCTGGGCCCGGGCCGGCACGCCCGTCGACGACGACACCGCGATCGTGTGCGTCCGCTTCCGGCTGGTCTCCGCCGGGCACGGCGGCATCACCACCGGCGACCTCGGCACGTAACGGCGCGTTCACGCAGTCGCACCGCGCAGCTCGGGTAGGAGGCGCGTGGCCACGTCCACCAAGACGGCTTCCTCCCCCGCATACCAGCTGCTCTCCCGGGGCCAGTGGGTGATCACGTCCGTAAAGCCGAGCGCTGCGGCGCGGTCCACCTGCTCAGCGAAGAAGTCGGCGCTGCGCAGCGAGAACACCGGCGCGGCATCCAGCGACAGATACCGGTCGAGCGTGGCCGGGTCACGGCCGGCCGCCGCGAGAACCTTGTCCATCCGGGCGGCCAGGTCAGCCACGCCGCCCCACCAGGTGTCCAGGTCGTCACCGCCCGAGCCGGTGGTGACCCAACCCTGGCCGAAGCGGGCGACCAGCCGCATCGAGCGGGGACCGTTGGCGGCGACCACGAACGGCACCCGCGGGGTCTGCACGCAGCCGGGATTGTTGCGGGCGTCGACCGCGGCGAACCAGTCGCCGTGCCACGTCGTACCGTCCTCGCGCAGCACCAGGTCGAGCAGCTCGACGAATTCGGTGAACCGGTCCACCCGCTGACGCGGCGGCAGGGTCTGCCCGCCCAGCACGGCCGAGTCGAACCCGATACCGCCCGCGCCGAGGCCGAGCAGGACCCGCCCGGCGGACACGTCGTCGAGGGCGGTGACCTGGCGGGCGAAGGCGGCCGGGTGTCGGAAGTTCGGCGAGGCGACCAGGGTGCCCAGGCGGATCCGGCTGGTCACGGTCGCCGCGGCGGTCAGCGTGCTCATCGAGTCGAACCACGGCCCGTCGACCAGGTCCCGCCAGCCGAGGTGGTCGTACGTCCACGCGTGGTCGAAGCCCCACTGGTCGGCCCGCCGCCAGCGACGCGCGGCCTCCGACCAACGCTGGTCCGGAAGGATCACGATGCCGATCCGCATGATCACACCCTAGCCGTCGCCCGACCAACGAGGAGTCTCCGACGAGGAAGGGCCCGGCCGCACCACGGCCGGGCCCTTCCTCTCTGATGAAGCGATCAGCGCAGGGCGTCGAGGCCCACCCGCGCCGTCCTGGCGGCCTCGGCCGCCTCCTCGGCGGTACGAGGCTGAGCGGTCTGCGTGCCCGCCGCGCGCAGACCCGCGCCGCTGCGAGGCCGGTCGGGTTGTTGACGAACCCTGCGCCGAGCGGCCCGCTGATCCAGTACCGGGCCTGGTCGCGCTGCCGATCGGTCACCACCCCTGCTCCGCCGGAGATCAGCACCTCCCGGGTGGATCCGGCGGACTGACCGAGCAGGTGGAGAGCGTCGAGACCGAGGTCGGTGGCCGTGCCCGGCGTGAGCATCAGCGGGCCGTTGAGCAGGTCCATCAGCGCACCACCGGCGAGGGCGTCCGGCCAGTTGATGCCGGTCGCGACCCCGACGGGGTCCGGCCGATCCTCCGGACCCCGTCGCGTTGCCACGTGTTCACGTACCGCTTCGACCCCCCGGTTGACGGAGGGCAGGACGAGGTGCGGATCCTCGACCGGAAGATCCGACTCATGCAGCCAGGCGTGTGATCGGATCGGACCGCAGCGGTCGGGCGCGGCCCGGGGTCGTTCAACCAGGCTTGACGGCGAAGGGAGGCCTCGTGATCTCGGCACTCAACCGGCTTGTCGACCTGGTCGAGAAGCACCTCACCGAAGAGTTCGACGTCAACGGATTCGCCACCGCGCTCGGCACGACCGAGTACCACCTGCGCCGGATGTTCTCGTCGCTGGCCGGCATGCCGTTGTCGGAGTACGTGCGTCGGCGCCGCATGACCGTCGCCGCTGCCGACGTCGTCCGGGGCGAGGACGACCTGTTGAGCATCGCCGTCCGGCACGGGTACGGCTCGACCGAGGCGTTCGGCCGTGCGTTCCGGGCGGTCCACGGCGCCGGCCCCGGTGACGTTCGCCGCGACGGAGGCCCCCTTCGCACACAGTCGCAGCTCAGGTTCCGCCTGACCGTCGAAGGGAGCACTGCCATGGACACCCGTATCGTCGACCGCCCCGCGTTCCGGCTCGTCGGACACGCAGCGCGGGTTCCGCTGATCCACCACGGCGTCAACCCGCACATCCAGCGGCACATCACCGCACTGCCGCCGGAGGAGCACGTCCGGCTGAAGGCCCTCGGTGACGCCGAGCCGGGAGGCCTGCTGCAGGTCAGCGACGACCTCGACCCGGACGGCACCGAGGGCAGCGAGCTGACCTACCTGCACGGGGTCGCCGTCGACCGGGACAGCCCGGCCCCCGACGATCTCGACGTCATCGAGGTGCCGGCCGGCATGTGGGCCGTCTTCCGCACCGCCGGGCCCCATCCGCAGGCCCTGCAGACGACCTGGGCCGCGACTGCGACCGAATGGTTCCCCTCCAACCCGTGGCGTCTGCGGCCGGGTCCCTCGATCGTTGCGGTCCTGGAGCGCGCGGACGACTTCAGCACCGCGACCTGCGAGCTGTGGCTACCCGTCGAACCGACGTGACGAATCGCGAGGCTCACAGTCATGAGGACTGCTGCCGGTCGCCGTGCCGTCAGTGGCAGACGATGCCCAGCGGCACGACCAGGCAGCACGAACCAACAACGGCCAGGACGAGCGCGGCAGCCGCCCGGGCCGCCCAGGCCGCCCTACTGCGGTGGCGTCGGGTGACCGGAAGGGTCTGCTCCACAGCGACGAAGCTGATCCATGCGATGGCCATCAACGGCAGGTACAGGTCCCAGACCGGATCCGCGAAGGCGCTCGCGTTGCCGGCGGCCCCGTAGTTCGGGCACTCCTCTCGGCGGGTGATCGGATCCAGTGCCACGATCACGGCCACGAGGACCAGGCCGCCCGCCAGGAAGGACCAGAAGCCGGCCAGCAGCGACGGGCGCACGCGATCATCGTCCACGGGGCCACAGTAGGCGCCTCTCAAGCGGCTCATTCCCCCTGCTGGGTGCCAAAGACCGCGGCGAAGGACGAGGTCGGTCCTTTCCTCAGTCGCCACGCCCCCGGGGCTGCGAGGGAGAGGAATTTCCGGGATGGTGTCGTATCGAGGCGCAGCCGTTCGTGGAACCAGTGTGCGGCGGCCGGCCGGCCGCCGGACACGAGGAGTCGGGAGGGGCCCTCGTCCGGGGACCGAGAGGAGACGACCATGACGGAGTACCTGATCACCTTCAACGATGAGTGGGTGCCCGACCACACGGCGGAGGAGCTGCGCGAGAAGGGCAGGGCCGGCCGCGCGGTGATCGAGGAGATGCGGGCCGCCGGTGTCCTGATCTTCAGCAACGGCGGGCTCGACCGGTCCACCGCGGTGTGCAGTGTCGAGCCGGTCGACGGCAAGCCCGTCTTCACCGACGGTCCGTACGTCGAGACCAAGGAGCACCTCGGCGGCTTCGCCGTCGTGGACGTGCCCGACGACGCGGCGGCGCGTTACTGGGCCGGCCGGCTCGCGACCGTGCTCGACTGGCCGCAGGAGGTGCACCGGTTCCGAGGTCCCGGGGAGGCCCGGCGTGACGGCTCCGGGGAGAATTGAGCCCGGTGCCGTCCGCGCTGCTGGCACCGTGACCGGCCCCACCGTGGAGCAGGCGATCACCCGTGTCCACCACGAGGAGTGGGCACGGGTGGTCGCCGGCCTCGCGCGCCGTTTCGGCGACCTCGACGTCGCCGAGGAAGCGACGGCCGAGGCGTTCGTAGCGGCTGCTGAGCGGTGGCCGCGCGAGGGCGTACCGCCCAATCCCGGCGGATGGCTCGCCACCACGGCGACCCGCAAGGCAATCGATCGGCTCCGTCGCGAGTCGCAGCGCGACGCCAAACACCAGGAGGCCCAGCTCGTGTACGACGACACCCCTCCTGATCCGACCGGCCCGGTCGAGGACGACCGGCTCAGACTGGTCTTCACCTGCTGCCACCCGGCGCTCGCGATGGAGGCCCGGGTGGCCCTCACCCTGCGTCTGCTCGGCGGCCTCACCGTTTCCGAGATCGCCCGCGCCTTTCTGGTGCCGGAGACCACGATGGCGCGACGGATCACCCGCGCCAAGGCGAAGATCAGGACGGCACACATTCCCTACCGGGTGCCCCGGGCCGACGACATCCGCGAGCGGCTCGCCGGCGTGCTGGCGGTCGTCTACCTCGTCTTCAACGAGGGCTATCTCGCCAGCGAGGGGGACGACCCGGTGCGCGTCGACCTCACCGATGAGGCGATCCGCCTGGGCCGCCTGCTCCGAATTCTCCTGCCGGACGACGGCGAGGTAGCCGGCCTGCTTGCCCTGATGCTCCTCACCGACGCCCGGCGGCCGGCGCGCGTGTCCCGCACCGGGGAGCTGGTGACCCTCGACGAGCAGGACCGCGGCGCATGGGACCGCACCCTCATCGCCGAGGGCAACGCCTTGGTCCGCGAGCGGCTCGCGGCGGTGACGCCCGGCGGTGCCCCACCCGGGCGCTACCAGCTGCAGGCCGCGATCAACGTGGTGCACACGGATGCCCCGTCCGCGCGGGACACCGACTGGCCCACGATCGTCGCCCTCTACAACCGAATGATGCTGCTCGACCCCTCGCCGATCGTGCGGCTCAACCGGGCGGTCGCGGTCGCCGAGGTCGACGGCCCCGCGGTCGGGCTCGCCGAGATCGACCGGCTTGCCGAGGTTCTCGACGGCTACCACGCCTTCCACGCGGCGCGCGCCGACCTGCTGCGGCGACTCAGGCGCGGCGGCGAGTCGCGGGCGGCGTACGACCGGGCCATCGGTCTCGCCGGCAACCCCGCGGAGCGGGCCTACCTCACCCGCCGCCGCGACCAGCTCGCCGGCTGACCGACACGTGGAGGCTTCCCGCACCGTCCGCGACGGATGAGGGTGTACTGACCGCAGCATCATCGAAGGCCCTGGCTGGGACTCGCGTCCTTACCCGGGGCCTTTCGGATGGAGCGGCCGCAGACCGCCGGGGTCGGCGGCGGGCGCAGGAAACGCTGCGGGTGATGGGACTCAATCATCTCCGCGCGCTGCGGAAGTTCTGGTAGCCCAGGATGTGCACCTTCTGGGACGGGTTCAGGGCATAGGGTATCGCCTTGCCAGTCTCGGTGAACCCGAGCTTGCGGTAGAACGCCCGGGCCCGGGGATTGCCCTCGTGTACGCCCAGGGTCAACGACGCCACGTCGATGTGGTCGCTGGCGAAGCGGATCGCCGCAGCCATCAGGGCGACGGCGGGTCCAGCCGGGCCGCGGTGCGCCGGGGTGACGTAGACCGCGTGGACGTGGGCGTGGTCGGGGACTTCGGCAAGCGGCGCGACGGCAGCCATTCCGGCCCAATCGCCTGCCTCGTCGGTGGCAACGAATGTCGCTGACGAGGCGGAGTCGGCTTCGCGGGCCGCCTCCTGCTGCCAGACGGTGTCGCTGAAGGCGGTCGCCTCGGCGAGTGGCGTGCTGAACGCGGTCGGTGCGTCCTGAAGTGCCTCCAGCCGGATGGACTTCAACTGCCGCCATTCTCCGGCGGCGATGCGGCGTATCTGGTAGATCAAGAAAGTCCATTCTCGGTGCGTGGCGAAGCCCAGTGATGCAGTCTGCTAGAGGCCCATTGCCGGGGCTCCTCGGAGTTGAAGCCAGGCACCGCCCCGTCAGGGATCGTGCCTGGTGGCCCGTGGATGGCCCGTCAGGCGTTTGTGGCCGGCGGAACATCGAAGGCCCCGGCTGGGCCCAATGGCACGCTTATGGCACGTCGCCGGTCCTAAGCAGTGTCGGGCCGGAGAGGCGCTCCGCTGCAGACGTGGAAGTGCAGATGTTTCGAGTCTTGGTACCGGCCGAGGTTGGTCAGCACCCGGCAGGCACCCTGCTCGCGCTCGACGCGGGCGGCGACCTGGCGGACCACCTCGACGACGCGCTGCAGGAGATCCTGGCTGGCATCACCCAGGTCCACCAGGGATGGCACGTGACGCTTCGGCACCACCACGATATGCACCGGCCAGAAGGGCCGGGTGTGCTCGAAGGCCAACACGTCCTCGGTTTCCACCACCACGGTCACTTCGGTACGGCCACTGAGTGCCTCGTCGCAGTAAAAGTCCTCGGTCATCGCACCCGTTCCCTGGAGCCCTGGCCCTACCACTCATCTCATGATCTTCGGGGTCCGTCACGCTAGCACCCCTGCCAATGGTCGTCACGAGTCGCCGCAAGCCTCGCTGGGAACAGGCGGAGACCGACGGAGGGCCTTGGGATGAGAAGAAGATCAGAGCGGCAGGACGTCGACAGCCCGTCGTTCAGCTAGGCGTCGTCCGTATAGTCGAGCCGCATGATCCGCTCGACGAGGACAACCGCCTCGTCCCGGGTCAGCTTCGCATGCAAGATGCCCCTCCTCCGACCGGGGCTGATGGCACGCCAATGGCACGCCGAATGATCGTTGATCCTGGAACATCGAAAGGCCCTGGCTGGGACTGTCGTCCTGGCCAGGGCCTCGATCGTGGAGCGGGTGACGGGAATCGAACCCGCACTGTCAGCTTGGGAAGCTGATGTTCTGCCATTGAACTACACCCGCAGGCGGCACCACTGTACCTGAGGCCGCGCCCTCCGTGCACCCAGGTACCTGGCGACACGGCCGGTGCCGCCGAGCGGGCGCGCCCGGGGGTCGGGACGGGGTGGACAGCAGCCCCTCGAACATCGATCATGAGTCGACCCATGACAGGAAAAAGTTTCTTCCCGGCAACATATGGCCGTTCTCAAATCTGTCGATGGGTTGTAACGTCTGCCACACGTTTCCAGCCACGGCGCGACACACCCCCTGCCGCGCCGCCAGAAAGAGGTGGGCCCATGGGACTCAGTCCCAACCTGCTGACTCGTCGTAACGCCGGCATCGCGTCGACGTCGTTCGCCCTGCTCCTCGGTGTCGCCACGGTGGGTCTCCTGCCGACCGCCGCCCCCGCCAGCACGCCGCTCGCCGCCCCCGCGGCGAGTGAGGTGTGCGAGCCGGCCGGCGCCCTGGCGAAGTCCAAGAAGCGCCCCGGTGGTGTGACCAAGCACGACCCGAACCAGCTGACCCTCGCCCAGGTGCACACGCGGGAGGCCGAGCTGGCCGACCTGGTGCAGGAGCGCGCCAAGCGGAACGGCCTGCGCTCGCAGACCACCGCCGCCGCCGCGTCGATCACCATTCCGGTGGTGGTGCACGTGATCCAGGAGGACAGCACGCGCGCCGGCGGCAACATCCCGGACTCGATGATCACCTCGCAGATCAACGTGCTCAACCAGTCGTTCAGCGGGGCGACCGGCGGCGCGTCCACGGCCTTCGCCTTCTCGCTTCAGAAGATCAACCGGGTGACCAACCCGAGCTGGTACCCGATCGTGCAGGGCTCCTCGGCCGAGCGGTCGATGAAGACCTCGCTGCGCACGGGCGGCAAGAGCACGCTCAACGTCTACCTGGGCGCGCTGGGCGACGACCTGCTCGGCTGGGCGACCTTCCCGAAGCGGTCGCTGGACAAGATGGACGGCGTCGTCGTGCTGAGCGAGTCGCTGCCCGGCGGCAGCGCGACCAACTACAACCGCGGCGACACCGGCACCCACGAGGTCGGCCACTGGCTGAACCTCTACCACACCTTCCAGGGTGGGTGCGGCGGCTCGGGTGACAGCGTCAGCGACACCCCGGCCGAGGCCTCCCCGGCCTTCGAGTGCCCGACGGGTCGCGACACCTGCACCGCGCCAGGCCTGGACCCGATCACCAACTTCATGGACTACACGTACGACGACTGCATGTACCAGTTCACGCCGGGCCAGGCCAGCCGCATGCTGACCGCCTGGAACGCGTACCGGGCCAAGTAGCTCCCCGCGTACCCGATCCGGTGCCGGCTCCGAACCTCGGAGCCGGCACCGGCGTTTTCCGGGCCGAACCCGAGGACTCAGGCCGCCCGGCGGGCGAGCGCCACGTGGGCGTCCGGAGCGCGGCGGGCGCCCGGATCGAGCCAGACCTGGACGGCGGGCCGCCCCAGCCCGCCAGCGGAGTCGTGGCGGGCGAGCATCGCGACGTCGACGGTGAACTCGAAGAGCCGCCAGTCCACCTGGGAGGCGGCGCGGTGCAGCTGGGCCAGGCGGGCCACCCGGGCGGGATCGGTCACCGGGCGGGCGTGGCCCGCGACGTACGCCTCGTCGTCGCTGTCCTCGGCGGGGAAGGAGTGGAGCGCGTAGCGCCCGTCGCGTTCCAGGTCGCGCCGTTTCGGCGAGTCGATCACGAAGCAGAACAGGCCCTCCTCGGTGACGACGGGAGAGACCGGGTGCACCCGGGGCCCGCCGTCGGCACGGACCGTGGCCAGGTAGGCCAGACCCGGCCCGTACTGCTGGAGGAGACGGCGGATCCCGTCGGCGAGGCGGGGCTCGTCGGCGGCGAATTCGGACCAGGAAGCCATGCCGGCATTCTATCGAACAAATGTACGAACAGCACGCCGACACCAGACTCGACCGTCGTGCTCGCTATGGTGGTGCGATGCTGCTCTCCGACCGCGACCTGGTCACCGAGATCAAGGCCGGCACGCTGGCGCTGGAGCCGTTCGACCCCACGCTGGTGCAGCCGTCGAGCATCGACGTACGGCTGGACAAGCTCTTCCGGGTCTTCAACAACCACCTGTACACACACATCGACCCGTCGCGACAGCAGGACGACCTGACGTCGGTGGTCGAAGTGCCGGACGGCGAGCCGTTCGTCCTGCACCCCGGCGAGTTCGTGCTCGCCTCGACGCTCGAAGTGATCTCGCTCGGCGACCAGCTCGCCGGTCGTCTGGAGGGCAAGAGCTCGCTCGGCCGGCTCGGGCTCCTCACCCACTCGACCGCCGGCTTCATCGACCCCGGCTTCTCGGGCCACGTGACGCTGGAGCTGTCGAACGTGGCGAACCTGCCGATCACGCTGTGGCCGGGCATGAAGATCGGCCAGCTCTGCATCTTCCGCCTCTCCTCGCCGGCCGAGCACCCGTACGGATCCGCGGTCTACGGTTCGCGGTACCAGGGGCAGCGCGGGCCGACGCCGAGCCGCTCCTGGCAGAGCTGGCGCACCTGGCCGACCCGCTGACAAGCGGCCGGCGCGAGCCCGCGCCGGACCCACCCGTACGCCCACTGAGTCGGAGACGGCGCGCGGCCCCGGTCACGATGACCGGGGCCGCGTCGAACTCACTGTGGATCAGCCCGGGCGACGGAAGCCCTTGATCGTCTGACCCATCCGGTTGATGCTCGCGACCTGCACCGGCTTGCCGGCCCGCGGCGCGTGCACCATCAGATCGTTGCCGAGGTAGAGGCCGACGTGACTGGGCCAGAAGACCAGATCACCAGGGCGCGCCTCGGATCGGCTCACGGCTCGACCCTCGTTCCACTGCGCCCCGGTGTAGTGCGTCAGGTAGATGCCGGCCGCCTTGTACGCGTACTGGGTCAGGCCGGAGCAGTCGAACGAGTTCGGCCCGGTGGCACCCCAGACGTACGGGTCGCCGACCTGAGCACACGCGGTCCTGATGGCGATCCGGGCGGCCTCGCTGACCACGCCGTTGATGGTCGGGCAGCCGGTCACCTTGACCGTCGTCTTGGGCAGCGACGCCTGCAGGCGCTTGATCTCGGCGTCGATCTGCTTCTTGCGGGCGGCCAGTTCGGCCTGCTGCGCCTCCTGGGTGGCGATCAGCGCGTCGAGCTTCTGCTTCTGGTCGTCGTACTTCTTCCGCACCGCCAGCACGCCCTCGAGCTCCTTGCGCTCCTGGGCGGCCAGCCGGTCCAGCATGGTGACCTGCTCGCCGAGCAGATCGGGCTTGCCACTGACCAGCAGGGCGCCGATCTCCTGGGACGGCCCGGTGATGTAGTACCGGGCGGCGAGGTCGCCCACCCGGTTCATCGCCAGCTCGCTCTCGAGAGCCAGCGGCGTGATCTTCTTCTGCAGGTCGTCCGACTTCTTCTTGTTGACCTTGAGCTGAGCCCGGACCTTGTTGTACTGCTCGATCGTGGGTTCCAACCGCTCCCACTGCTTGTCGATCGCAGCCTCGATCTCGTCCACCGACGGCTCGGCGTACGCGGGTGCGGCGAGCGCGCCGGCACCGATGGCTACGGCGGCGACCAGGGTGAGCAGACGGTGGACGGCCCGGCGCAGGCCGCCCGGGCGGCGGGACCGTCCCGGGACGGGACGACGAGGGGGCGTGGTTGCCACCGGCACCGACTCCTTTTGCAACCTGACCGCCGGGCGCCTCGCGACGGGGAAGAGGGGCGAGGCAGACGATCCACAGCGGCCGACGACCCACATTAGGGAACGTCCGTAACGGAATCAAGACGGCCAACGTCCCCATCACTGCTCTGCGACCGCCCGCCTACAGCGGGTGCACGACGTCGGGGGCGGTGACAGTAGTCGATACGACACCGAGACCCGGGCCGCCCTCCTGCTGGCGAACTCCGCCGCCACCGCGGCCGTCATCGTCCCGACCACGTCCTGAGACGACGACGGCGGCGGCACCGTCGGGTGCCGCCGCCGAAGCGGTACGTGTCAGCCGGCGACCGGCTCGCTCGCCTTCTCGCCCTGCGCCTGCTGGGGCTTGACCGAGCGCAGCAGCACGCTGGCCACGTCGACCACCTCGACCTGCTCGCCGGCGCCCTTGCCGTTCACGCCGTCGTTCAGCATCGTCGAGCAGAACGGGCAGCCGACCGCGACGGTCTTCGCACCGGTGGCCATGGCCTCCTCGACCCGATCCACGTTGATGCGCTTGCCGATCCGCTCCTCCATCCACATCCGGGCACCGCCGGCGCCGCAGCAGAAGGAGCGCTCGCTGTTCCGCGGCATCTCGGTGATCTCGCCGTTGATGGCGTCGCCCAGCACCTCGCGCGGGGCGGCGAAGACCCGGTTGTGCCGGCCCAGGTAGCAGGGGTCGTGGTAGGTGACGCCGCCGTCGACCGGCTGCACCGGGGTCAGCTTGCCGGCGGCGACCAGGTGGGCCAGCAGCTGGGTGTGGTGGACGACCTCGAACTCGCCGCCGAGCTGGCCGTACTCGTTGCCCAGGGTGTTGAAGCAGTGCGGGCAGGTCGCGACGATCTTCCGCTTGCTCTTCTCACGGCCCTCGAACGCCTCGTTCAGGGTTTCGACGTTCTGCTGGGCGAGCATCTGGAAGACGAACTCGTTGCCGATCCGGCGGGCCGGGTCGCCGGAGCAGGTCTCGCCCTCACCCAGGATGGCGAACGAGACGCCGGCCTCGTTGAGCAGCGTGGCGACCGCCCGGGTGGTCTTCTTGGCCCGGTCCTCGAAGGCGCCGGCGCAGCCGACCCAGAACAGGTACTCGAAGTCGTCGACCTCGCCGACCCGCGGCACCTCGAAGTCCAGGCCCTTGGTCCAGTCCTCGCGGGTGTTCTGCGGGGCGCCCCACGGGTTGCCCTTGTTCTCCAGGTTCCGGAGCATCACGCCGGCCTCGGACGGGAAGCTCGACTCGATGAGGACCTGGTAGCGGCGCATGTCGACGATGTGGTCGACGTGCTCGATGTCGACCGGGCACTGCTCGACGCAGGCGCCGCAGGTGGTGCAGGACCACAGCACGTCCGGGTCGATGACGCCGTTCTCCTCGGCGGTGCCGATCAGCGGCTTGTCGGCCTCGGCGAGCGCCAGCACGTCCAGGTGGGCGAGCTGCGCGGCGGTCGCCTTCTCCTCACCGGTCAGGTCCTTGCCACCGCCGGCCAGCAGGTAGGGGGCCTTCGCGTACGCGTGGTCGCGCAGGCTGAGCACCAGCAGCTTCGGCGACAGCGGCTTGCCCGTGTTCCACGCGGGGCACTGCGACTGGCAGCGACCGCACTCGGTGCAGGTGCTGAAGTCCAGCAGACCCTTCCAGGTGAACTGCTCGACCTGCGCGACGCCGAACTGGTCCTTCTCCGGGTCGGCCTCCTCGAAGTCGAGGGGCTTGCCGTTGCTGGTCATCGGCTTCAGTGCGCCGAGGCCGGAGCCCTTCCGGCCCGGGTTGCGCTTGAAGAAGATGTTGGGGAACGCGAGGAAGCGGTGCCAGGCGACACCCATGGTCACGTTCAGCGAGATCACGATGAGCCAGGTCATCGAGATCACGATCTTGATGACGGCGGCCACGCTGACGCCGGCGTCCCAGTTCGGCAGCAGGCCGCCGACCGCGTGGCTGAGAGGGGCCGCCCAGACCGGGTACTCGAAGTGGTCGGTGGCGACCTTGAAGCCCCGGATGAGGAAGCCCATGATCAGGACGGCGAGGATGATGGCCTCGACGAAGTAGCCCTGCCACATGGTCGAGCCGGTGAACCGGGACTTGCCCCCGGGCCGGGTCGGGCGGTTCCTCAGCCGGATCGTGATCAGCACCAGGATGCTGACGATGCCGAGGATGCCGAGCCACTCGGTGACCAGGCCGTAGAGGGCCCACCCGCCGACCAGCGGCAGCCCGCCGGTGGGCGAGACGACCTCGAAGTACGCCTCGAGCACGAGCAGTGACAGCACGATGAAGCCGACCATCACGAACCAGTGCGCGGCGCCCACGACGCTCCACCGGAGCATCCGGGTGTGGCCGGCGGTCTCGGCCAGCATGGTCTTCGTCCGGGTGGCCTTGTCGCCGAAGCGCGTCGGGTCGGGCTGACCCAGCCGGATGACTGCCGTCATCTTCATGACCGCGCGTACGGCGAGCCACACCGCCACGGCGGTGATGGCGGCCGCGACGATCGTGGTGACGATCTGGACGCTGCCCATCGAGTCGGCCCTCCCCGGTCTGCTGCTGCGTCGAGCGGCTCGGCGACCGGCTCCCGGATCAGGGGGCGGTCGGCGGATCGCCGCTGCCGCACCCTCGACCGGACCGGTCGATGACCTCGCTCCGCTCGGTCATGCAGTGCAGCCTACGCGCAAGGTTACCCAGCGGTAACGTGAGTCTTCTCGCACCTCGGCCACGCCGCCCTGCGCACACCATAGGGGGCCCCGCCCGGCGCTGCCGGGCAGGGGCCGTGCCGAGTGACGTGGTTCCTCCCGGCATCGACCGGGACGGGGAGATCCAGGGAGGTCAGCGCCAGCGCGAGAGCAGGATCAGGGAGGCGACCATGGCGCCGAAGCCCACCGCGAGGTTCCAGTAACCCCACGACATGACCGGGTACTCCTGCTCGGAGAGGTAGTAGACCACCAGCCAGCCGATGCCGACGACGATGAGCGCGACCGCCGTGATGGGCAGCCAGACCGGGCTAGGCTTGCGCGTCGCCGCCGTCGCCGTCGGACGTACGTCCGTCGGCGGGGTGTACACCTTCTTCTTGCGGACCTGAGACTTGGGCACGACGCTCTCCAGAGGGGGTGACGACCTCGTCCGGCCTGACAACCGGGCGCGAGGGCGACGGTCCTTGGCCAATAATGTTCGACAGCTAGCGTAGTCCCGAAGACCCGTCCAAGCCACGAAAGGGTCTTCTCCGGTGCTCGGACCTCCCCGATCGGGGGTCGGACGGGTCGCCGGCCGGCGGTGTCGCCGGGACAGGTCGGCAACGTGACGAGGGGAAGGAACGCCCCGTGGAGTACACATCCGGCGCGGCCTCCTGGCAGAAGGCCCTCCGGCGGGCCGGCGCGGCGCTGCTGCGGCGCCCCCGGCGACGACGCCCCGGATGGTCGATCGGCGTGCCGCTGATCGCGGCAGCCGCCGGGCTGCTCTTCACCACGACCGCCACCACCGCCGGGGGGACGACCCTGCGCGAGGACCGGCGCCCCCAGCTCAACCAGCTCATCCAGGACCGCCGGGACGAGGTGGCGGCGAGCGAGCAGCAGGCCGCCACGCTGCGCGAGGAGGTCGAGGGCCGCACCACCGCCCTCGCCCAATCGGACGGGCCGATCAAGGAGCAGCAGGACCGGGCGGCGGCCAGCCGCGAAGCGGCCGGCTTCACCGCGCTCACCGGGCCCGGCGTGACCGTGGAACTCAACGACGCCCCGCGCCGCGGGGACGGCACTCTCCCCGCCGGGGCGACCAACGACGACCTGGTCGTCCACCAGGGCGACGTGCAGGCCGTGGTGAACGCGCTCTGGGCCGGCGGCGCGGAGGCCATGTCAATCATGAACGTCCGCGTGCTCGCCACCAGCGCGGTACGCTGCGTCGGTAACACCCTGCTGCTGCACGGCCGGGTGTACTCCCCTCCGTTCAAGATCGTAGCGATCGGTGATCCCGCCGCCCTCACGCGGGCCCTCGCCGAGTCTGAGGGAGTCCGGTTGTTCAGGGACCTGGTCGACACCTACAAGCTCGGATACTCGGAGACCATCTCCACCGTCACGGTGCCGGCGTTCGATGGCTCGACGGCCCTGCGCTCCGCGACGGTGCCCAGGTGACCCGGACGCCGGACGACTGGTGGGACGATCGGGACGGCCGGCACCGGGACCGGAGCGACGAGCCCACGGCGTTCCTTCGCAAGGTCGACCGCCCGACCCGCGACCCCCACCGTCCGGAGCACCCGCCGGCGGCTCCCGGCCCCCCGCCGAACCAGCCACCGCAGCCGTCCGGCGCACCGCCGTACACGGCGAACCGGCCGGCCGGACGATGGCCCGAGCCGATGGTGCCGCCCCGGCCGCCCGCACCGGACCGCCCGTCCCCGCTCGCCGGCGGTCCCGGGCCCGGTCACGCCGCCCCGCCACGGTGGCCCGGCACCGGGGCCGCACCGGTTCCCCCGCCGCAGGACGCCACGCGACGCCCCGACCCGTTCGGGCATCGCCCCGAGGCCGCCCGCCCCGACCCGTTCGGGCACCGTCCCGAGGCCGCCCGCCCCGGCACGCCCCCGCAGCCCGGCCCCGTGCCGTCCGTCCCGCCCGAGCCGGCCCCGCAGCGGCCCGCGGCCCCCGGCGACGCGGCCCGGCCGGTGGAGCGGCCACGCCCCGGAAACGACGTACGGCCGGTCACCGCCGGCCCCGGCGTCGACCGCGAGGCCCCGCGGCCGCCCCGCGACCGGGCCGGCCGGCCCGGTGACGCCCCGACCGCGATCATCCCGGCCGCGACGGCCGCGCGCCCGGGTGCCGGCGGAGGCGGCGGGAACCCGCGCACCGACTCCGCTCCCGTCTCCCCGGCGCCGTCCGGCGACCCGAACGCCACCGCGCTGATCCCGGCGGTGCCTCGCCGTACGCCGCCGGCGCCCGCGCTCGACTTCACCGCCCTGATGGGAGCCGTCCCCCGCCCGCCCCACACCGAGGAGCCGGCCGGCGACGGCGGCCCCCCGGAACCGCCCGCGCCGCGCCGGGGCGAACGGGTCGTCAAGCTGCGCCCAGAGCAGACCGGCGAGGGCTACAAGAGCGTCTACTCGGAGCTGACCCGTCCGACGCTCGGCTCCCGCCTGCGCGGCGGCATCCGCGTCACCGGGGAACTGCTCATCACGTTCGGCCTGGTGGTGCTCCTGTTCGCCGGGTACGAGGTCTGGGGCAAGTCGGCGATCGTCGACGCCCATCAGAACGACCTCAGCCAGCAGCTTGCCCAGGCCTGGGGCCCGACCGGCGACCCCACCGTCGCGCCGTCCGCCGGTCCGCCGGCGTCCGCCAAACCGCCGACGCCGGTCCAGGGCAGGCCCATCGCCGGGCTCTACATTCCGAAGCTCGACAAGAACTGGATCGTCGTCGAGGGCGTCACCCAGAAGGACATCCGGTACGCACCCGGCCACTACCCGAAGAGCGCCCTGCCCGGCCAGGTCGGCAACTTCTCCGTCGCCGGCCACCGCAACCGGGCCACCTTCTGGCGGCTCGACGAGCTGAACGAGGGCGACACGATCGTGGTGGAGGACCGCGACAACTGGTACGTCTACCAGGTGACGCGCAACCACATCGTCACGCCGACGCAGGTGGAGGTGGTGGCCCCGGTGCCGGGGAAGCCCAGTGCGCGGCCGACCACGGCGATGCTCACCCTCACCACCTGCAACCCCAAGTTCGACAACTACGAGCGGCTGATCATCCACGCGAAGCTGACCCGGAAGCAGGCCAAGTCGGCGGGTCGCCCGGCGGAGCTGGGGAACTGAGGGGTCATGTACGTCTGGATCTGGCGGAAACTGCCGTTCGGACTGCCCGGCAAGCTCACCGGCAGCCTGCTGCTGGCCGCGGCCATGGTCGCGCTGCTCTGGTACGTGGTCTTCCCCTGGGCGGAACCGCTGCTGCCGTTCGACGACGTGCAGGTCACCCAGGACTCCGGCGTACCCGGTGATCCGCTGCCCGCCGACGGGGAGACGCCCGCCGGCGACGAGCACGACCTGCCGTACGACACCGACGAGAACAACACCCCGCCACCCTCCCCGGAAGAGTGACCCGTGCGCGTCCTGGTCATCGACAACTACGACTCGTTCGTCTTCAACCTCGTCCAGTACCTGGGCCAGCTCGGCGTGGACTGCGAGGTACGCCGCAACGACGAGATCAGCGTCGCCGAGGTCGGGAAGGTCGGCGCGGACGGCGTCCTGCTCTCCCCCGGGCCGGGCAGCCCGGACCGCGCCGGCATCTGCCTCGACGTCATCCGGGAGTACGCGGGCACGCTGCCCCTCTTCGGCGTCTGCCTCGGTCACCAGGCGATCGGGGAGGCGTTCGGCGCGACGGTCGCCCGTGCCCCCGAGCTGCTGCACGGCAAGACCTCGGAGGTCCGGCACCACGACGTCGGCGTGCTGGCCGGCCTGCCGGATCCGTTCACGGCCACCCGCTACCACTCGCTCGCCGTCCTGCCGGAAACCCTGCCGGACGAGCTGGAGGTCACCGGCTGGACCGGCTCCGGCGTGGTGATGGCGATGCGGCACCGGACGCTGCCGATCGAGGGCGTCCAGTTCCACCCCGAGTCGGTGCTGACCGAGGGCGGTCACCTGATGCTGGCCAACTGGCTGGCCTCCTGCGGGTACGCCGAGGCGTTGACGCGCGCGCCCGAGCTGGCCGCCGAGGTGGAAGCCCGCCGCCGCGCCGCCTTCAGCGCCGGCTGACGGGCGGTCAGCTCGTCAGCGCGTCCCGGACACCGGAATCCGCGGGCGAGTGGACCGCGGGCGGCCGACGCAGCACGGCGTCCCACGCCGCCTTGCCGCTGGCCAGGTAGTCCCGGATCGTCTTCTCGACGAACAGGGCGGTCCCGCAGCCGGGGCAGTGGGCGATCACCCCGTCGACGTCGAGGCCGAGGTGGCGGCAGAGCGTCACCGCGCGGGAGACGTGCCAGGACTGCGTGACGACCAGCGCCCGCTCGACTCCGTACACCTCACGCGCCCGTGCGCAGCTGTCGTAGGTGTCCAGGCCGTACGGGTCGGCCACGATCCGACGCGGGTCGACACCGAGCCGTTCGGTCAGGTAGGTGGTCATGACCGCCGGCTCGTCACCGGACGCGCCGCCCCCGTCGCCCGACACCAGCACCACCCGGGCCCGCCCGCTGTGCACCAGCTCGGCGGCGGTCTCCAGCCGGCCGGCGAGCCGGTTCTCCGGGTGCCGCCGGTCCGCCGCCACCGCCGTGCCCAGGACGATCACCACGTCGGCGGCGGGGGCGTCGGCCTCGTCGTACACGTGGCCGCGGGCGCCGGCCGTCGTCCACAACCAGGGCAGGCTGGCGACGAGCAGCGCAGTCAGGCCCAGGACGGCCCCGCGCGCCAGGCGCCGCCGCCACCGGTACGCGTGACCCCCGGGTGCGGCAACCGCGATCACCGGACGAACCCGGCGAGAAACGTGGAGCACATCCCGCGCGTCCTCCCGATGACCGGCGTGGATCGCGTCAGTCGGCGCTCTGGCGGGCCGGCGGCGTGGTCGGGAACAGCGGGAGGCCGCCTCCGCCACCACCCGGGGGCGGGGTGGTCGGCGGGGTCGTCGGGGTCGAGGTCGGATCCTGCGTCGGCTCCTGGGTCGGCTCCTCCTGCGGCACCGTCACCACGATCGTCACCGTCCCGTCCTTGGCGAGCGGGCTGCCCGCCTTCGGGTCCTGCGAAACGACCCGTCCGGCTTCCTCCGGCGGCACCGGGTCTCCCCGTTGGACCCGGACCTTGTAGCCGGCGTCCCGCAGCTCGTCCTCCGCGTCCTCGCGGGTCTCGCCCACCACGTCCGGCACCTCGCGGACGTTGCCCTTCGAAACCTCGAGAACGACCTCGGTGCCTTCCGCCACCGCGGTGCCGGAGTCCGGCGTCACCTTGACGACGATGCCCTTCGGCTGCTCGTTGTCGACGTCCTTCCGCTTGGGCACGAGCTTGAGTTCCTTGAGCCGTTCGGCGGCGCTGACGTACTGGCCGCCGACGAGGTTGTTGGGGATCGAGACCTCCTGCGGACCGCCGCAGACCCGGACCGTGACGACCTGACTCGGCTCCAGGCGGGCGTCCGGGCCCGGTGACTGGTCCGTCACCTGCCCCTTCTTGCAGGTGGCGTTGAAGACGGGGTCGCCGGCGTCCGGCGTCAGGTTGGCCTTCCGGATCTCCGCGAACGCCGCCTCCTGGGTCATCCCGGTCACTGTCGGGACGATGGCCTGGGTGGGTTCCCGGTTCCACAGCAGCGCGGCGACCAGGGCGATCACCGCGAGCACGCCGAGCGCGGCGAAGGTGGCGATCAGCCAGGACGACGCCTTGCGGCGGCGCGGGTCGCCGACCCGGGCCGGGATCTGCTGGGTCCGCGACCCGCCCGCCGCGGCGGGCGGGTAGCCGGCACCGGCCGGGGCGAGCTGGGTCGTCTCCTCCTCGCGCATGACCGGGGTGGCGAGCACCGGGCGGCCGGCGGCGGCGCGGAGCAGGTCGGCGCGCATCTCGCCGGCGCTCTGGTAGCGGTTCAGCGGGTTCTTCGACAGGGCCTTGAGCACGATCGCGTCGACCGCCGGGTTGACCTCCGGGTTGAGGTCGCTCGGCGTCGGCGGCGCCTCCCGTACGTGCTGGTACGCGACGCTGACCGGGCTGTCCCCGACGAACGGCGGGTGCCCGCAGAGCAACTCGAACAGCACGCAGCCGGCGGCGTAGACGTCGGAGCGGGCGTCGACCGCCTCGCCCCGAGCCTGCTCCGGCGACAGGTACTGCGCGGTGCCGATCACGGCGCTGGTCTGCGTCATGGTGGTGGCACCGCTGGCCAGGGCCCGCGCGATGCCGAAGTCCATGACCTTGACCTGACCGGTCTGGGTCAGCATGACGTTGCCGGGCTTGATGTCCCGGTGGATGATGCCGTGCCGGTGGCTGAACTCCAGCGCCGCGCACATGTCGGCGCAGATCTCCAGCGCCCGCCGCGGCTGGAGCCGGCCCTCGGCGCCCAGCACCTCCTTGAGGGTCCGCCCGTTGACGAACTCCATCACGATGAACGGCAGCGTCTCCCCGGTGGGCGCCTGCTCCTCGCCGGTGTCGTACACGGCGACGATGGCCGGGTGGTTGAGGGACGCGGCGTTCTGCGCCTCCCGGCGGAACCGCATCTGGAAGGTGGCGTCCCGGGCCAGGTCCGTCCGGAGCATCTTGATCGCGACGTCCCGACCGAGCCGCAGGTCGCGACCGCGGTGCACCTCGGCCATGCCGCCGTAGCCGAGGAGCTCGCCGACCTGGTACCTGCCACCGAGCAGGCGGGCCTGCGCTGTCATCGCGTCTGTCGTCCTTCGCTCGTCGTCGTCACGTCGCCGCCCGGCCGCGGCAGTTGCTGTCGACGGTACGACGTCCCAGCCGGTTCGTCGCGTCCGTCGAGCCGCAGCACGCCGGAGGTCACCGTCCGCGGTGCCGGCGTGCCGGGTTCCCCGGGCAGCGCCGACGACCGCAGGTTGTAGGAAATCACGCCGGAGCAGACCAGTACCAGTACGGCCAGGAGGATGACGAGGAACACCATCCCGGGCCGGGACCGGCGCGCTGGCGGCGGCGGAGGAGCGGGCTTCGGAGCGTACCCCGGTCGGGTCGGCGCCGACGGCACCGCCGCCGCGCCGTGCGGCCGGACGGGCTGCGCGGCCGGCGGTCTCGGCGCCGACGTGGCCGCCACCACCGGCGGGCGGGGCGGTGCGACCGGCGGGCGGGGTGCCGGGGACGCGGCCGCCGGCGGCCGGTGGGCCACCGGCGGCCGGGCCGTCGCCGGCGGCGGCACCTGGGCCCGGCCGGGGGCCGGCGACGCCGGGGAGACCGGGTTCGCCCGGCCCGACGCGCGGGCGGCCTGGGAGAGCTGGACCTTCAACTGGCGGGCCACCCCGGCCAGCGCCGCCGCGCTCGGCCAGCGGGCCGCCGGGTCCTTCGCCATGGCCCGCTCGACCACGGTGCGCACCTGCGGCGGGATGTCGGCGGGAAGCGGCCGGGCCGTCTCCTGGACGTGCCGCATGGCGATCTCGAGGGGGTTGTCGCCCTCGAACGGCCGCCGGCCGGCGAGGCACTGGTACGCGACGACGCCGAGCGCGTACACGTCCGAGGCGGGGGTGGCGACCCCGCCGATGGCCTGCTCCGGCGAGATGTACGAGGCGGTGCCGAGCACCGACCCGGCGGCGGTGAGCTGGGCGACCAGGTCGGAGCGGGCGATGCCGAAGTCGGTGAGCACCAGGGTGCCGTTCGGCCGGACGAGCAGGTTCCCGGGCTTCACGTCGCGGTGCACGATGCCCTTGACGTGGGCGGCGTGCAGCGCGTCGGCGGCCTGGGCGACCAGCGCCATCGTCCGGGCCGGGGTGAGCCGCCCGACCCGGCTGAGGGTCGCCGAGAGCGCATCGCCCTCCACGTACTCCATCACCAGGAAGGCGATCTGCTGGTCGCTGCCGAAGTCGTAGACGTCGACCACCCCGGGGTGGTTGATGGTGGCCATCGTCCGCGCCTCGCCGCGGAACCGCTCGGCGAAGTCCGGGTCGTCGAGCAGGGCCGGGAGCAGGCTCTTCACGGCGACCGTCCGGCCGAGCACCTGGTCGGTGCCGCGCCAGACGTCGCCCATGCCGCCGCTGGCGATCCGCTCGTCGAGCCGGTAGCGGTTGCCGAGCTTCACCCCGGGGCTGAGCATGTCAACGGCTCCCCGGATCGGCGATCGCCGCCCGCATGATCTGGCCACCGATCCGGGCCGCCTCGGCGCTGCCGCCGTCGCCGGCCTCCTCCAGCAGGACGCAGACCGCCGAGACGGGGTTGCCGTCCTTGTCCAGCGCGAAGCCGATGAACCAGCCATGGTCGCGGGTGTTCGGGCCGGACTGGGCGGTGCCGGTCTTGCCGCCGACCGTGTAGCCGCTGATCCGCGCGTTCCGGCCGGTGCCGTCCTCGACGACGCTCACCATCATCTCGCGCAGGTCGGTGGCGACCTGGCCGCTCACCGGCTTGCGCAGCTCGCGCGGCCGGGCGGTGTAGTAGTCGGTGGTGCGGTCCGGGCCGAGGAGCTGGCGGACCAGGTACGGCCGCATCTGGCTGCCGCCGTTGGCCACCGTGGCCGCGATCAGGGCGCCCTGGAGCGGGGTCATCCGCACGTCGCGCTGCCCGATGGAGGACTGGGCGAGCGCCGCCGGGTCGTCGCCGCCGTCGGCGTTCTCCATGCTGCCGGTCCGGCTGGCCGCGACCGGGTGGCCACCCTCACCGAGCCGCCCCACGGTCAGGTCGTCCTGCTCGAAGCCGAACTGCCGGGCCTTCTCCTTGATGGCGTCGGCACCGAGCCGGACGCCGAGCTGGGCGAAGCCGGTGTTGCACGACTCGCGGACCGCCTCCTTGAGGGGCACCTGCGACTCGGGGCAGATCGACTGGGCGGCGTTGCGGATCGGCGTGCCGGAGGTGGGCGGGGTGTAGCTGGCCCCGGCGGGGATCTGGGTCTCCTGGGTGACCCCGTTCTCCAGGGCGGCGGCGGCCACCACGATCTTGAAGGTCGAGCCCGGGGGAAGCACCTCGCCGAGCGCCCGGTTCTTCAGCGGGCCGTCCGGGTTCCGCTCCAGCTCGTTGTACGCGGCCGCGGCCTCGTCGGTGTCGTGGCTGGCCAGCGGGTTCGGGTCGAAGCTCGGCATGGAGACCAGCGCCTGCACCGCACCGGTACGCGGATCGATCGCGATGGCCGCGCCCTTGGTCACGCCGTTGCGGTTGTCGCGCAGTTGCTTGAACGCGACGTCCTGCGCCCGCTTCGAAATGGTGAGGAGCACGTTGCCGCCGGCGGTCTGGTCGCCGGTGAACAGGTCCTTGACCCGGTTGGCGATCAGCTGGTCGCTGGTGCCGGCGAGGAAGTCGTTCTCCGACTTCTCGATGCCGCGGTCGGCCAGGTTGACCGGCTTGTACCCGAGGACGTGGGCGTACTGCGCCCCGCCCGGGTACGTGCGCAGGTAGGTCAGCTCGCCGCTGGTCTCCTTGCTGACCGCGAACGCCGTACCGCCGGCCTCGATGTTGCCGCGCTTGCGCTTGTACTCGGCGACCTGGACCCGACCGTTGTAGTCGCTGTTGCGGTACTCGTCGGCCTTGTAGGCCTGGATCCAGTTCAGGTTCGCGAAGAGCAGCCCGAACAGGACGATCACGACGACGCCGACGCGGCGCAGGGGTGCATTCACGGCTTGATCACCTCCGTGGGGGCACCGTGCAGCTGCTCCGGCGGACCACCCGCCGGCCGGGTCACCCCGCCGCCGCCGGTCACCGGCCGGCGGGCGCCGTCGGAGACCCGGAGCAGGACCGCGATGAGCAGCCAGTTCGCCATCAGCGAGGAGCCACCGGCGGAGAGGAAGGGGGTGGTCTGGCCGGTGAGCGGGATCAACTTGCTGATCCCGCCGACGATCACGAAGACCTGCAGGCCGAGCGTGAACGCCAGGCCACCGGCGAGCAGCTTGCCGAACGAGTCGCGCACGGCCAGGGCGGCGCGCAGCCCCCGCTCGACGATCAGCAGGTAGATCACCAGGAGGGCGGAGAGGCCGAAGAGTCCGATCTCCTCTCCGATGCCGGCGAAGATGAAGTCGTTCTGCACCTCGGGCAGCTTGAGCGGCTGGCCGCCGCCGGGCCCGGCCCCGAAGAGGCCACCCGTGCCGAGGGCGAGCAGACCCTGCACGAGCTGGTAGCCGTCCTCGTACGGGTCGGCGAACGGGTCCAGCCAGATCTCGGCCCGCAGGTAGAAGTTGGCGAACGGTCCGCCGACGGTGCTGCCCAGCACGTACGCCAGGTAGGCGCCGCCGAAGAAGAGCACGAGACCGATGAGCAGCCAGCTGACCCGCTCGGTGGCGATGTACAGCGTCACCACGAACATGCCGAAGTACAGCAACGAGGTGCCCAGGTCCTTCTCGAAGACGAGGACCAGGAGGCTGATCAGCCAGACCACCACGACCGGGCCCAGGTCCCGTCCGCGCGGGAAGTCGACGCCGAGGATCCGGCGGCTGGCCAGCGAGAGCACCTCCCGCTTACGGACCAGGTAGTACGCGAAGAAGGCGAGCAGGGCCAGCTTGGCGAACTCGCCGGGCTGGATGGAGAAGCCACCGACGCGGACCCAGAGCTTGGCGCCGTTGATCTCCGAGATGCTCGACGGCAGCACCGCCGGGATCATCACCAGCACGATGCCGGCGAGCCCCAGGGTGTACGCGTAGCGGGAGATCGAGCGGTGGTCGCGGACCACGAGGAGCAGCCCGGCGGCGAGGACCACCGAGGCCAGCGTCCAGGCGAGCTGCCGGCCCCCGGTACCGGCGAAGATCGCCAGGTCGGCCCGCTCGGCGGGGGTGGCCCGGGCCAGGTCGAGCCGGCGGAGGAACCCGACTCCGAGGCCGTTGAGCAGTGCGACCGCCGGCAGCAGGGCCGGGTCGGCGAAGGGGGCCAGGAACCGGATCGCCACGTGCAGCGCGAGGAAGACCGCGCTGAGCGCGGCGGCCGGCACCCAGAAGTCCGGGGTGACGGTTTCGAGCACGTTCGCCTCGACCATCGCCGCGTACGCGGCGACCAGCACCATCGCGACCAGCAGCAGGGACAGCTCGGCGTTGCGCCGGGACCGGGCCAGGCGTACACCGGGCTGCCCGCCCGCGGTGGCGGGCGGGGATGCCGGGGTGGCCGCTGCGGTCACGGAACGTCCTGACGGGTCGAGCCGACGCTCACTCGGGCGACCGGCAGGCGGCCGGGTCGACGGTCGGCGTGACCGGGTCCGAGGGCAGGGCGTCGGGCGTGGTGGTCGGGGCCGCCGGCAGTTCGGTCGCGGCCGGCGTGGTCGGCGCCGCGCTGGCGGTGGGCGTGGCCGTCCCCGGCGCCACGGTCGGCGTCGGGGTGGCCGTGACGGCGACCGCACTCGGAGTCGGGCTCGGCGGGCAGGTCGGCTTCAGGTTGGGGTTCGTCGGCGTGTCGGCGGTCAGCTCGGCCAGGCGGCGCTCCGCGTCCGGCTCGCTCTTCGCCGGGATGCCCTGCTTGACCTGCTCCTGCGCGGCGAGCGTCAGGTCGTCCAGGTCGGCCGGGCTGGTGGAGTGCACGGTGGAGAGGTCCATGCCGGCGATCTGACCCTGGATGCCGCGGAAGACGGCGACCTGGCCCTCCTCGGTGGCTCCCACGTAGTACTGCCGCTGCGTGTAGCTCCACCCGCCGAACACCGCCCCGCCCAGCAGGACGAGCAGCGCCAGCGTCATCGCCGCGGCGCGCACCGGCCGGTGCCGGCGGCGCTCCGGCTCGTCGTCGGCGCTGGCCGCCGGCTCCTCCGGCGCGGCCGGCCGTGGCGCGGAGAGCGCCGAGGCGCGGGCCGCCGGCGTGGAGACGTCGGCGGACGTGGCCATGCCCCGGTCCCGGGAGGCGGCACCGCCGACGATCGGGCTCGCCTCGACGATGTCCTGGTCGGTCGCGTCGGCGATGATCACGGTGATGTTGTCCGGGCCGCCGCCGCGCAGCGCGAGCTGCACCAGCCGCTCGACGCACTGCTGCGGATCGGTGTACTCGCGCATGGTCTCGGCGATGGTGTCCGCGCTGACCACGCCGGACAGACCGTCGCTGCAGATCAGGTAGCGGTCGCCGGGAAGCACCTGACGGACCGAGTACTCCGCGTCGATGTCCCGGCCGTCGAGTGCCCGGGTCAGCAGCGACCGCTGCGGGTGGCTGCTCGCCTCCTCGGCGCTGATCCGGCCCTCGTCGACGAGCATCTGGACGTACGTGTCGTCCTTGGTGATCTGGGCGAACTCGCCCTGGCGCAGCAGGTACGCCCGCGAGTCACCGATGTGCACCATGCCCAGCTTGCTGCCGGAGAAGAGGATCGCGGTGAGCGTGGTGCCCATACCCTCCAGCTGGGGGTTGGCGTCCACGGTCTCGCGGAGCTGCTGGGTGGCGTTGTTGACGGCCGAGCGGAGCGCGTCGACCAGGGCGTCACCGGGGACGTCCTCGTCGAGTGGCGCCATGGCACCGATGACGATGTTGCTGGCGACGTCACCGGCAGCCATTCCGCCCATGCCGTCGGCCACGGCGAGCAGCCGCGGCCCGGCGTAGACGGAGTCCTGGTTACCGTCTCGGATCAGACCGCGGTCACTGTGGGCCGCATAGCGCAGGGTCAGAGTCATGGCCGTAATTCGAGTGAAGTGCGGCCGATCCGGATCGGCACGCCGAGGGGGACGGGGGTTGGTCCGGTGACCTTAGCGCGATCCAGGTACGTGCCGTTAGTCGAACCGAGGTCCTCGACGAACCACTGCCCGTCGCGCGGCACCAGCCGGGCGTGTCGCGCGGAGGCGTAGTCGTCGGTGATGACGAGGGTGGAGTCCTCGGCGCGACCGATGGTGATCTGCGCTTCGCCGAGCGTGATGCGGGTGCCGGCCAGCTGGCCGGCGGTCACCACCAGCTGGTGCGCCGCCCGTCCCCGCTTCACCTTGGCCGGCTTCGACGGCTGCCCCAGGGAGGCGCCGACGCCGCGGGGCGCCGCCACCAGCCGGCCCGACCGGGCCCCCGCGAAGAGGTCGCGGCGGATCACTCCGACCACCGTGAACACGAAGATCCACAGCAGGATCAGGAACCCGAACCGGGCGACGGTGATGACGAGTTCCGGCAAGGCGGATCAGCCGTCCACGCGGAAGGTCAGCGTCGTGGTGCCGAGCTGGATCATGTCACCGGGGTTGAGGGCGACGGCGGAGACCCGCTGGCCGTTGACCATCGTGCCGTTGGTCGACCCGAGGTCGGTCAGCACGACCTGACCGCCGTCGAAGTCGAGCCGGGCGTGCCGGCGGGAGATGCCGACGTCGGGCAGGCGCAGGTTGGCCTGGTCGCCGCGGCCGATGACGGTCGAGCCCATCTGGAGCGGGTAGGTGCGCCCGTCACCGGAGACGAGCCGCACGTTGCGGCCGCCGCCGTGGCCGGGCGGCTGACCGTAGCCGCCGCCCTGGTCGTACGCGGGGTACGCCGGCGGGCCGGCGTCGTAGCCCGGGGCGGGCGCCGGGGCGACCTCGCCGCCGGTGTAGACCTCGGCGGTGACCCGGAACATGCCGGTGTCGAGGCCCTCACCCCGTTCGATCTCGACGATCACGTCGCCGTAGACCGTCCACGCCTGCTCGCCGATGAACTCCGCCTGCGACTGGGCCAGCTCCTGGGCCAGCGCGGCGGCGTACGGCGCCAGACGGCTGTGGTCGTACGGCGAGAGATCGATCACGTAGCGGTTGGGCACCAACGTGCGCCCACCGGCCAGGATCGCCTTGTGCGCCTCGGCCTCCCGCTGCATGGCGTTGAGGATCTCCACGGGGTGGACCACCCCTTTGAAGACCTTGGCAAAGGCCCCTTCGACCAGGCCTTCCAGACGCTTCTCGAAGCGTTGCAGCACGCTCACCGGCTCCTCCTCGGGTCCCGAGGACATGATGGTATCCGGCCGGCGCGCGCGCAGCTCACACGCCGCTCGGCCGGATGGCGGCGGCCCGTTCGGCCGGGCCGATTTCGTCGTGCTACTCTTTCGTCCGCCGCGAACGGTAACCGCCACACAGGGTAACGGTTCGCGGCAACGACCGGGAGCCGCGTAGGATGGCCGGGCCCGCTGGAGACGGTGGGTCGGACGCAGTACAGTGTTCCGGGTCGAAGCCACGGGGAAGTGGCGGAATGGCAGACGCGCACGGTTCAGGTCCGTGTGCCCGAAAGGGCGTGGGGGTTCAACTCCCCCCTTCCCCACCATGACGAGGGCTCCGCGCTAGCGGGGCCCTCGTGGCGTATCGGGGCATGTCGTACGTCACGCTATGCTCCGATGGTTTCTGCCACCGACGGACGATGGGGTGTCGTGTGAGTGTCGCGTTCGTGACCGGGTCGGGCGGGCTGATCGGCTCCGAGGCGGTCCGGCACTTCGCCGGCCTCGGGCTCGACGTGGTCGGTATCGACAACGACATGCGGCAGTACTTCTTCGGCAAGGATGGTTCGACGTCCTGGAGTCTGGCCCGCCTCACCGCCGACCTGGGCGACGCCTACACCCACTACTCGGTGGACATCCGGGACCGTGCCGGCCTGGAGAAGATCTTCAAGAAGTACGGCTCCGACATCGCGGTCGTGATCCACAGCGCCGCGCAGCCCAGCCACGACTGGGCCGCCAAGGAGCCGTTCACGGACTTCGACGTGAACGCCGGCGGCACCCTCAACGTCCTGGAGAACACCCGCCAGTACGCGATCGACGCGGCCTTCATCCACTGCTCGACCAACAAGGTGTACGGCGATCGTCCGAACAGCCTGCCACTGGTCGAGTTGGAGACCCGGTACGAGCTGCCCACGGACCATCCGTACTACGAGGGCATCCCCGAGGACATGTCGATCGACGAGTCGCTGCACTCGATCTTCGGAGCCTCGAAGGTGGCCGCCGACGTGATGGTCCAGGAGTACGGCCGGTACTTCGACATGAAGACCGCCTGCTTCCGGGGCGGCACCCTGACCGGCCCCGCCCACTCGGCAGCCGAGCTGCACGGCTTCCTGGCCTATCTGATGCGCTGCGTCATGGAGGGCCGGACGTACAACCTCTTCGGCTACAAGGGAAAGATGGTTCGGGACGCCATCCACTCCCGTGACGTGCTGACCGCCTTCGAGGCGTTCTTCCGCGAGCCGCGGTCGGCTCAGGTCTACAACCTGGGTGGTGGCCGGCACTCGAACACCTCGCACATTGAGGCGTTCCGGATCGCCGAGGAGATCGCCGGCCGCGAGGCGCGGATCAACTATGTCGAGAAGGCCCGGACCGGCGACCACCAGTGGTACGTCAGCAGCATGGCCCGGTTCGAGGAGCACTACCCGAACTGGAAGATCAGCTACGACGTGCCGATGATCCTCCGTGAGATCTACGAGGCCAACGTGGACAAGTGGGTGCCCCAGGCATGAGTGGTCGCGGCAAGCGGAACGTCCTCGGCGTCCTGGTCGACGCCACCGACTACGCCGAGGCGACCGAGGCGGTCGTCGCGGCGGCGCACGAGCGCCGGCCGCTGGCACTCACCGCCCTCGCGGTGCACGGCGTGATGACCGGGGTGCTCGACCCCGCGCACAACGCCCGGCTCAATTCGTTCGACCTGGTCACCCCCGACGGGCAGCCGGTGCGCTGGGCGCTCAACCTGCTGCACGGCGCGGGCCTGACCGAGCGGGTCTACGGCCCGACGCTGACCCTGCACGTGCTCCGCCGCTTCGCCGAGGAGGGGCTGCCGGTCTACCTGTACGGGTCCACCGAGGAGACCCTCGCCAGGTTGATCCCGGCGCTGGAGCGGATGTTCCCGGCCCTGAAGATCGCCGGGGTGGAGCCGTCCAAGTTCCGCGCCGTCCAGCCCGGCGAGGACGCCGAGATCGCCGACCGCATCAAGTCCAGCGGGGCCCGGCTCGTCCTGGTCGGGCTTGGCTGCCCCCGCCAGGAGGTCTTCGCGTACGCGATGCGGCCGCTGCTCGACATGCCGCTGATGGCGGTCGGAGCGGCCTTCGACTACCACGCCGGCCTGCTCAAGCAGCCGCCGCCGTGGATGCAGCGGGCCGGCCTCGAATGGTTCTGGCGGCTCGGCCTGGAGCCGAGACGCCTCTGGCGCCGGTACGTGATCCTCAACCCGGTGTACCTCGCCCGGCTGGCCGCGCAGAAGACCGGTGTGTGGAAGGCGGAGCCACCCGCCCCCGCCACCGAGCGCCCCGCCGGTTTCGCGGTCTGACCAGCCGTCCCCGGACGGCACGAGGCCCCTCCCGGTGATCCGGAAGGGGCCTCGGCCCGTGGGAACCAGGTCTCAGAGGGTCAGCGTCCAGGTGTTGATGTAGCCGGTGTCACCGGAGTAGACGTCCCGCACCTGGAGTCGCCAGGTGCCGTTCGCCGCCTCGCTCGACAGGTTCACGGTGTAGGTGGCGTTGACGTTGTCCGTGCCGTCCCAGAAGCTGCTGTTCTTCAGCCGGTAGGACGAGCCGTCCGGGGCGACCAGGTCGATGACCAGGTCACCGCGGTAGGTGTGCACGATGTTCACCGCGACCGTCGACGTCGCCGAGGCGTTCCGGTTGCAGCCCGAGATCGTGATCGTGCTGGCCACCGTCGCGCCGGTGTCCGGGATCGCCACGTCGCTGCCGTTCGTGCCGGAGCAACCGCCGCCGGTGCCGGTGACCGTCAGCGTGTACGTCGCGGTCCGGGTGCCGGAGGCGGCCGTGCCGGTCACGGTCACCGGGTACGTGCCGGCCGGGGTGCTGGCCGAGGTGCTGATGGTCAGCGTCGACGACCCGCCCGAGGTGACCGTCGCCGGATTGAACGTGGCGGTGGCGCCGGACGGCAGGCCGCTGGCCGAGAGGCTCACCGACTGGGCGGAACCGTTGGTGGTGGCGGTGGCCACGGTCGCGGTGACGGAGCCGCCGGGCGCGGTGGAGCCGGAGGTCGGCGACACCGAGACCGAGAAGTCGTTGGGCGGCGGCGGGGTGTCGCCGTTGACCACGTAGAGCAGCCGGTTCGGGGTGCCGGTGCCCGGGTTCGTGACCACGTTCGGGGTGGCGTTGGTGACCAGGTAGTCCCGGACCTGCTGCGGGGTCCACGACGGGTTGGCCGAGAGCACCAGCGCCGCGGCGCCGGCGACGTGCGGCGACGCCATCGAGGTGCCGCTGATCGTGTTCGTCGCGGTGTCGTTGGTGTGCCAGGCGGACGTGATGCTCACGCCCGGCGCCAGGATGTCCACGCAGGTGCCGAAGTTGGAGAAGCTGGCGGCGGCGTCGTTGTTCTGGGTGGCACCGACGGTGATCGCCGGCGCGGCGCGGGCCGGGGAGTAGTTGCAGGCGTTCTGCCGGTTGCCGAGGAAGTCGCCGTTGCCGGCGGCCACCGCGTACGTGATGCCGGAGTTGATCGAGTTGATCACGGCGTTGTCGACGGACGTGTTCGCCCCGCCACCCAGGCTCATGTTGGCGACGGCGGGCTTGACCGCGTTCGCGGTGACCCAGTCGATGCCGGCGACGACCCCGGCGTTGGTGCCGCTGCCCTGGCAGTTGAGCACCTTGACGGCCACCAGTCGGGTCGCCTTGGCGACGCCGTACGCCGTACCGCCGACGGTGCCGGCGACGTGCGTGCCGTGGCCGTTGCAGTCGGTGTTGTTGCTGTCGGCGGTGTTGGTGCCCCAGGTCGCCCGGCCGCCGAAGTCGGAGTGCGTCGTCCGGATGCCGGTGTCGATGACGTACGACGTCACGTTGCCCGCCGTGTTCGGGTACGTGTACGAGCTGTTCAGCGGCAGGTTTCGCTGGTCGATCCGGTCGAGGCCCCAGGACGGGGGGTTCGTCTGGGTACCGGCGATCGACACGGTGTGGTTCTGCTCGACGTACGCCACCGCCGGGTCGGCGGCCATCCGGGCGGCCGCCTGCGCGCTCATCCGCAGCTCGGCACCGCGCAGGGCCGCGCTGTACGTCCGGGCCACGGTGCCGCCGTGCTTGCCGACCAGCCGGTTCAGCGACGACCCGATGGCCGCCCGGCTCACCGCGCTGTCCTTGAAGACGACGATGTAGCTGTCCCGGACGGCGGTGGCGCCGCCGGCGCTGAGGACCGTACCCACCGGCTCGGCGGCGAGAGCCGGTGTCGCGGTGGCCACCATGGCCAGCGCGGCCACCCCGACCAGGACGGACCTGCGTGGGATACCCATCTCCTACCTCCCTCCGAACGGCCGTCGACCGTCCACTCGTTCGTGGCGAGTGAATCGATGACCGCCGATCGAGCTGAGGGTAGAGCGCGATGAACCGCGAACTGAACATGTCGAGTTGTCCATAACACCGGCAGGATGACCCCTACGGGGCCGGGTTACGGGGTCAACGGGGGACCGGCCCGGATTCGCGTGACGCCGGATCGGGCAAGGCTGTGCACCATGGAGAGTCAGCTCGTCGTCCTGCTTCCGCTCGCCGTGGTGTGGTTGGCCGCCGGCTGGCTCGCGGACCGGCTGCCCCGGGCGACGTACGCCCGCGACCTGCGCCGGCAGGCCGGCCGGGTGCTCGCCCTGACCGCGACCGGCCTCGTCCTCACGGCGACCGTGCTGGTCGTCGGCCTCTCCAGCGGCGACTCGTCCCCGGCCGACCGCGCCGCCGCCGGGCTGGGCCTCGCCGCGGTCCCGGCGATCGCGGTCGCGGCCTGCGCCGTCCGCCGCGTCCGCCGCCTGTGGGCGGGCGCCGGTGCCTTCGCGGCGGCGCCGGCCACCCCCGCCCCGCACGGCCTGCGCGCCGCCGCGGCCCATCCGCTGGTCGGGCTCCCGGTGCAGCTCACCGGCCTGGCGATCCTTCCGGCGCTGGCCGCCGCACTCGCTCCCGGCATGCTCACCGGCGACGGCGCGACCGGTCCCGCGATCACCGTCGGCGCGCTCGGCGTCGTCGTGATCGGCGTCCGTCACGCCCTGCGCCACAACCGCCTGGTGGAGCGGGCGACGCCCCCGGCCCGGCCCGGGTCAGCGCGACCGGCCGGAGCCCTGCACGTATAGCAGTTCGAGGATGGCCCGGGTCGCCTCGAACCAGCGGTCCAGCCAGCCCGGCGGGGGCACGCTGCCCTTCGGCGGCAACTCCATCAGCAGGCCACGCAGCAGCGGGTGGTCGACGAGCGACTCGTGGGATTCCGGCCGCCAGCCGCCGGGCGGGTAGGACGGCTCGGTCAGCGGGTTCGGGTCCAGCGAGGGCAGGGTGAGCGGCGGGCCGGCGGGCTCCGGAGCGGGCGCCTCCCGCTCACCGACCTCGGCGTCCGACGACACGACCTCGGTCAGCACGGTGTCCCGGCGCGCCCCCCGGTACTTGCCCCCGAACCGCTCCGGCTTGCCCGGTCCGTTGGTGAGGTTCTCTGACCCGATCGTCGTCATCCGTCTCGCCTGCCTCGCTCGGTCGCCGATCCGTGCGGCGGTTGTCGACCAACGCCGTACCGACCGGTTCAACGAGACGGGACCGATGTGGCGACGGGGACACGCGCGGTCGTGCGCGGCGCCGCCCACCGGCGGTGGGTCAGGGCATGCCGATGTCCCCGTCCGGTCCGGTCCGGACGGGGACACAGGGTCGTCGGTCAGTCCCGGTGGAAGCCGCCGCCCCGGGCGCCGGTGACGAAGGAACGCCACCCACCCGGGCTGAAGATCAGGGCCGGACCCGACTTGTCCTTCGAGTCCCGCACGCCGACCGCCCCCGTCACGTACGCCACCTCCACGCAGTTGTCGCAGTTCGGCCCGCTCTTCGAGCTCTTGAACCAGGTGGCCTGCGTCAGGTCCACGGGGCACTCCTTGGTCGCCATTTCCACAGCGGCTCCTCTGCCAGTTTCGCGATGTGTGCGATGGACTCCTCCGGACGAATGGCCGCCGCGCGGATGTGATCGAAGATGAAGCTGTACTTCTGTAGTTCGTCACTCTTCTCGAGGAAGAGCCCACCCGTGGCGTTCTCCGCGTACACGACATCCGGATCACCGGGCTCGGGGAAGCTCAGGATCGTGAAGGTGCCGTCCATGCCGGCGTGCGCCCCCACCTCGAAAGGCAGGATCTGCAACGTCACGTTCGGCAGTTCGGCCACTTCCACCAGCCGTTTGAGCTGGTCACGCATCACTGCGTCCCCGCCAACCGGCCGGCTCACCACCGCCTCATCGAGCACCACCCACAGATCGACCGGATCATCCTGAGTCAGCAACGACTGTCGACCCAGCCGGACACGGACACGTTGTGCGACCTGTTCCGGCGTGAAGTCGGGTCGGGCGGCGCGGATCATCGCGCTCGCGTACTCCTCGGTCTCCAGCAGCCCGGGCACGACCTGCTGCTCGTACGCCCGGATGGAGCTGGCGGCCGCCTCCAGCCCGACGTACGCCCCGACCAGCACCGTGCTGTACGGATGCCACCAGCCCTTCTGCCGGGCCTCCCGGGCGATCTGCACCAGCTCGTCGCTCTCGGCGCCCACCACGCCGTAGATCCGGAGCATGTCCCGGACGTCACGCGGCGTCGCCGTGGTGTGGCCCGTCTCGATGCGCGAGACCTTGGACGCCGAGCATTCGAGCTGCTCCGCGACCGCCTCGATGGTGATGCCCGCCGCCTCGCGCTGCCGGCGCAGCTCCGCGCCGAGCCGTCGGCGACGGATTGTCGGGCTCCGCCGCTCAGTCACGGCACCACCCCGCGCTCACGCCACGACCTGGGACCGCGGGGCGGCGACCCGGCTCACTCCTCGCACTCACGGCGACACCTCGGTTGCTGGTCGGACCGCCGGCTGCTGGCCAACCCCGTCCCCCTTCACCTCGACACACCGCCCACCCGTGTCGTCGCGCCGGCAGGAGCGCCGAAGGACGGGCGTTCGCGGCGGGGTGGGGTGGTGCCGGTCGTCGACCGGCCGCGACGGGCGAAACCGGTCCTCAGTGTGCCGTCCGAATGCGAACGGCTTCAAGCGTTGCATTGCGCGAGCCGCTCGCGTATCGGCAAAAGTCGACGTGCAACTTGCATGTCGCACGCCGCTGATGCACTCTGTCCGTATGGCACGGGTCACTCACCGTCTCCGTCCGATCCCCCGCCGTGGTGAGATCACCACCAGTGGGACGCGAGGCGGTGGGCGCACCCGCGCCACGGCAACCAGACCTGCCCCGGGATGAGGACCCCACCGCTGCACGCCCGAAGGCTGCGGCGGCGGGAGCGAGACCCGGAGCAGCCGGGTGTTGGTCGGGTGGCGGCGCGCCACCAGCGGGTACGGCCCGACCACCACCAGCACCACCGGTTCCCCGAGGGCACGACCCCGAGGCCGGACCAGAGACGTCCCCCGATGAAGCTCCCGCCGGCCCGTCCGCCGGCCTTCCCTCCCAGGAGCCCATGTGCTTCCCCGCTCCGGTGACGTACTGCACGTGACTCGCGCGGCGAGTGTCCAGTTCCTCCGGCCCATCACCTTCCGGGTGATCCGGGTCCTCGACTGGCCGACCTACGACGGTTGGCTCTGGCTCGAAGGCTACGAGTTGAACGCATCGGGGGACGCGGTCAGCCGGCGATCGATCTTCGTCCAGCGGGACGGCCTGCACCAGGTCCAGGCCGCTCCCCAGCACCGGCCGCACACCGTTCGGACGGTGCGCCGGCCGGTCACCCGTACCCCCGTCCGGGTGGGCTGACCTCCCGCGATCCGCCGCCGGAGGGCGTGCCGCGGCCATAGAATCAGCGGTACGCCCACCCCGGCGGCTCCACCCCGCGCGACCAGGACCCCGAACCTGGGATGGCCATGGTCAATCAGCCCGCCGTGCGGCGGCACCGCTCCCGTATCGCCTACGCCTTCGGACTCCTGGCGCTCGTCGGCGCCGCAACCACCCTCGTGGTCGTGGTACGCGACCCCGCCCTCTCCTCCACCCGACTGACCACGCCGGTCCCCGCCCCGGAGATCACCGTGGTCGAGGAGGAGCCGGTCCACGGATTCGGGGGCGACCCGGATCCCGACGCCCCCGTCGGGGATCTCGGCGTACCCACCGAGGTTCCGCCGGCCGACGCCGGGCCGGCCGCCGGCGGGGGTGGCGCCCAGGCGGCGTCGCACTCACCGGACGACGTCCGGCGCTCCCTGTTCTGGTCCGGGATCTTCGGACTGGCCATCTCGCTCGCCGGGCTGGGCCTGGTCGGCACGAGACGCCGGATGTGGTGAGCGGCGTCCGCTCAGGCGGTGGGCGTCGGCTCCGGGCTCGGCGTGGCGGTGGTCGGTGACGGCTCGGGTCGGGACACCACCAGGGTGACCTCCTCGTCCTCCCCCACCAGGTCGCCCGCGTCCGGCTCGGTGTCCAGCACCGTCCCGGCGGGCCGGTCGGACGTCCGGTACTCGATGCGGTAATCCACCCCGGCGCGGTCGAGGATGGCGCGGGCGGTCGCCAGCGGCAGGTTGACCACCGGCGGCATGCGCACCTCACCCGCCTCGGTCGGCGACGGCGACGGGGAGGCGGTCGTCGGCGCGGCCGAGGTCGTCGGCGCGGCCGTCGTGGGAGAGGCCCGGGTCACCGACACCGAGGGCGAGGGCTCGGGACCGATCGGCTCGTCGTCGTCGGCGGCCAGGGCGAACCACAGGCCGGCGCCGAGCGCGCCGAGCAGGAGCAGGACGAGCACGCCCCACAGGATCGGCAGCCACCAGCGGCGGCCCCCCTGGTCCTCGGCGTACCACTCGGTGGTCTCCCGGTACTCGGTGGGCCGCGGCGGTGGTACCCCGGCCCGCCCCGACCACGCCGCCGGGCCACGCGCCTCCGGCGGTATCGGCGCGGTGCGGTCCATCGGCGTGCTGCGGTCGGCGGGCATCGGCCGGGTCTCGTCGCCGGACGCCCCCAGCGGTCGCCGGTCCTCCGGTCGCGGCAACCGCTGGGTACGGTCGGCGGGCTCGCCACCGGTCGGGGGCAGCGGCCGGGTCCGGTCGTCGTGCTCTCCGGCGGGTGGCTCCTGACGATCGTCGCTCATCGCACGTCCTCCGCTCGCGGCCTGACGTCAACCTAGCTGGACGGAGGGGAATCGGCCGGGATCAGCGCGTCACGGGTTCGGCGACGGCGTGCCGTCGGCGGGATCACCGCACCACAGGGCGACCGGGTCGCCCCACGGAGCCTGGCTGCCGCCGGGCGGCTCCTGCTTGCGCACCGGGCCACTGCGGCGCAGCGTGTACACGACGCGGAACCCCTCCCCGGCGAGCTCCTCGGCCGCCTCGGCGCAGTCGTCCTCCACCACGTCGGGCACCCGTACGACCGGCGGCGGGCCGCTCACGTACAGGGTGATCGTCCGCCCCGGGCTGACCGCCGTGCCGGCCTTGGGGTAGGTGCGCTCCACGGCCCGCCCGCTGCCACCCTGGAAGACGAGGCGCCACCGCAGCCCCCGCTCCTCGAGGTCGTCCCGTGCGTCGTCGAAGTCGCGGCCGACCAGGTTCGGCACGGTCGGCCCGGTGGCCGCCGGACGCGACGGGGTGGACCGCGGCGGCGTGGACCGTGACGACGTGGCCGTGACCGGGCGGGTGGTCGGCGTGGCGCTCGCACCCGCCGTCGACGTGGCCCGCCGGTCGTCCTCGCCGGCCAGGATCCAGCCGGTCGTCGCGCCGAGCGCGGCGAGCAGCACGGTCGCCAACCCACCGCCGAGCACCAGTGTCACCCGGTCGTGCCCCGTGCTGGGCTTCGTGTTGCCGTCCGTCATCCCCCACCGCTCCCCGGGTCCGCCGGAAACCTGCGGCCTCTCGGTCATCGGCGACCGTACCCGGCCCGACCAACCGCGCAGCGTGACGGTCGACCGTCACCACTCGCCGCGCCGACCACGGGACGTTACGCTCCCCCGCATGGCCAGGGGCTGGGGAGGATCGATCACGACCGCGCTCGGCGTCGCGGCCGGTGCGGGTGCCGCGCAGCTGGGCTTCGGCTACGGGCTCGGCATCATCAACTGGGCTCCGCCGCCCGACGGGGCGGCCGCCGCGACAGCCTGGACGGCCAGTCTGATCTGGGCAACCTGGATCGCCGCCACGTCCACGGTGCTCGGCGCGGTCTGCGCGCAGCGCCTGCGGGCGCGCGGTCCGGCCGAGCCCGACAGCGCTGCCGGGGACTCCCGGGCCGCCTCCTCCGACGCCGCGAGCGGCTCGTCGACCGGCGGCGCGGACAGCGCGGCCGGTGCCGCGGCGGCGGGTTCGTCCGCCACCGGCACCGTCCCGACCGCCGGTCCCGGCACCACCGGCACGGCGGACGTCCGTGCCGGGCGGGAAGCGGACGGCGGGACGCTGGGCTGGATCGCGCTGGCCGTGGCCGCCGGGGCCGGCGCGCTGATCACCGTGCTGCTGGTGGCCGTACCGGCGCGGGTCGCCGTGGTACCGGACATCTCGGCGCCCCGCGACGTCGCCGCCGTCTACGCCGCGCTGGGCGTGCTGGTCGGAGTCGCGATCGCCGGGTGGGCGCTGCACTCGCGGGCCGCCGCCGGCAACGTGATCGCCACCGTCGGTTGGCTCTGGCTGCTCGCCGTGGTGGCCGTGGTCGACGGCGTCCTCGCCGGACGCGGGCTCACCAGCGCCCAGCTCGGCATCTGGCAGTTGAGCGCGGGCGGCGACGGGCTCTGGATCCGCGACTGGTTCTACTGGCCGGGCGCGCTGCTGTCGCTCGGCTCCGCGCTCCTCATCGGCATCCT
The DNA here is from genome assembly GCF_009707425.1 of Micromonospora sp. WMMC415. Lineage (GTDB taxonomy): Bacteria > Actinomycetota > Actinomycetes > Mycobacteriales > Micromonosporaceae > Micromonospora. The sequence goes on from NZ_CP046104.1 coordinate 827,963, forward strand.
GGCCGCGCGCCGCGCGGGGCGGGACCCCGACCGCCGGGTCGGCACGACCACCTCCGGTGCGGCCGGCCCGCTGCTCGTCGCGGTCGCCTACCTGCTCGCCGTCCCGGGGTTGACCGCCATCGGCCCGGAGCAGGTGTCGGCGCACCTCATCGCCCCGTACGCCGTCATCGTCGGCCTCGGCGGCTCGGCCCTGGTCGCCACGCTCGGGCAGCGAGCCGGTCGTCGCGCCGCCGTACGCGTGCCCCGGCAGCGCACCGCGTCCGGGTTCGGCGGGGGGCCGGACGAGGCCGCCGGGGGGCCGGCGTCCGACGGCACCGGAGTGGCTGGCGGTGCCGAGGCGGTCGGCGCGACGCGGGGCCGGGACATGGCCGGCTCATCGGGCGGCGGGGCGGCGGGCGGCACGGGCGGGGACGCGGAGGCGGCACCGGGCGGGTCGATGTCGGCCGGTGATGCCACGGGCGGCACCGGGCGCGGCCGGACCACAGCCGCCCGAGCGACCGGGAAGAAGGCGACCGTCACCGACCGGCTGCCCACCCAGCGAGCCGAGGCCGAGCAGGTTTCCGCCGCGATGTCCGACGCGACCGACGGTGCCGGGACAGCGGACGAGACGTCGGCTCGACCGGCTGGCCGCCGTGCCCGGCCTCCCCGCCGCGACCACTGACCACCGGCGTCGGCCTTGCCAAGATCACGCCCGCAGCCGCCAGCGCCCGCCAGCGCCCGCCCGCGGCCGCCTGCGGCCCGGTGCTAGCCGACCGGCCAGGTGTGGACGGGTTCGTTGCTGCGCTGGAGGTCGGCGTACCGCTGCACCATGTGGTGCAGGGCGGCGTCCCGGCCCATGTTGCGGTGCCGCTCGGCCGCCCACACCGTCTCCGTCTGCCAGACCGCGCCGTTGCGGCCGGTCCGGCAGCGCTGCTCGATGACCCCGAGCAGGCGGTCCCGTTCGGCGGGGGCGACACCGAACCGGTCCAGCCCGGTCGCCGCCGTCGGCAGCAGGACGTCGAGGACGAGCTTCGTCACCGGCACCTCGCCGAGCCGGGGCCAGTACAGGACGGCGTCCATGCCCCGGCGGGCGGCCGCGTGGAAGTTCTCCTCCGCCGAGCTGAACGTGAGCTGGCTCCAGATCGGCCGGTCCGCCTCCGCCAGCCCGCGCGCGAGGCCGAAGTAGAAGGCGGCGTTGGCCAGCATGTCGACCACGGTCGGGCCGGCCGGCAGCACCCGGTTCTCCACCCGCAGGTGCGGGCGGCCGTCCATGATGTCGTACACCGGCCGGTTCCAGCGGTAGACGGTCCCGTTGTGCAGGCGCAGTTCGCCGAGCTGCGGCACGCCCCCGGCGTGCAGGATCTCCACCGGGTCCTCGTCCTCGCAGATCGGCAGCAGCGGCGGGAAGTAGCGGACGTTCTCCTCGAACAGGTCGAAGATCGAGGTGATCCACCGCTCGCCGAACCACACCCGGGGCCGTACGCCCTGGGCCTTGAGCTCGTCCGGCCGGGTGTCGGTGGCCTGCTGGAACAGCGCGATCCGAGTCTCCGCCCAGAGCTGCCGCCCGTACAGGTACGGGGAGTTCGCCCCGATCGCCACCTGCGCGGCGGCGATCGCCTGGGAGGCGTTCCAGTAGTCGGCAAAGCTGTCCGGCGCGACCTGGAGGTGGAACTGGAGGCTGGTGCAGGCGGCCTCGGGGGCGATCGAGTCGGTGTGCGTCTGGAGCCGCTCGACGCCCCGGATGTCGAGTTCGATGTCCTCGCCACGCGCCCCGACGATCTGGTCGTTGAGCACCCGGTAGCGCTCGTTGGTGGAGAGGTTGTCGGCGACGAGGTGGCGCTCGGTGAGCGTGGGCAGGATGCCGACCAGGACGATCCTCGCGTCCGACTTGGCGGCCCGCTCGTCAGCGCGGGTGAGACTGCTCCGCAGGTCGTGCTCGTAGTCGCCGAACCCGGTGCCCTCGATGAGCCGGGGCAGCGCGTTCAGCTCCAGGTTGAACTGCCCCAGCTCGGTCTGGAATAGCGGGTCGGCGATGTCGGCGAGGATCTGGTCGTTGCGCATCGCCGGCTCGGCGGCGGAGTCGACCAGGTTGAGCTCGATCTCCAGGCCGGTCATCGGCCGGTCGGCGTCGAACCCGAAGTCGTCCAGCATCAGCGCGAAGACGTCCAGGCAGCGACGTACCTTCTGCCGGTAGCGGACCCGGTCCTCCCGGGAGAAGGCGCCCTGCTCGACGTCCCTGCCCATGTGTCCTCCCGGCGCCGGCGCGACGGAACGATGTTGTTCCGCAGCGCATTGTGAACCATCCACGGTAAGAGCGCCCACGGCGGCGGGCCAGAGGCTGAGCCGGCGCTCGGTGCGCCGGGGCTGGCGGCCGTACGTGCTCCTGGGGGATCCCTACCCTGGTTGGGCGGCTGAGCATCGCCGCGACCCACGAACATGTCGTGACAAATCGCACCGACGCGAAAGGCCCGCGCCGTGGCGCGGGCCTTTCGGGTACGTCCGGGGCGGTCAGGCCTGGCGGACGCCCTCACCCTCGATCTCGATCTTGATCTTCTTGCCGACCAGCACGCCGCCGGTCTCCAGGGCGACGTTCCAGGTCAGGCCGAAGTCCTCGCGGTCGATCTCGGTGCTCGCCGAGAAGCCGAAGATGTCCTGGCCGAACGGGCTGCGGCCGACGCCCTCGAACTCGACCGCCAGGTCGACCGGGCGGGTCACGCCCCGGATGGTCAGCTCGCCGGAGAGGACGAACTCGTTTCCGCGACGGGACTTCACGCCGGTGCTGCGGAACTCCACCGTCGGGTACTGCTCGACGTCCAGGAACTCCGGGCTGCGCAGGTGCGCGTCGCGGTCGGCCTGGGCGGTGTCGATGCTGGCCGCCTGGATGGTGGCGGTGACCGAGGACTGCATCGGGTCCTCCGCGACGGTGATGGTCGCGGTGGCGTCGGTGAACTCACCGCGTACCTTGCTCACCATCATGTGCCGGGCGACGAAGCCGACGCGCTTGTGGGCGACGTCCAGCAGGTAGGTGCCGGCGGCGGGGATGGTGAGGCCCTCCCAGTCGCGGGTAACCGATTCGGTGCTGCTGGTCATGAGTGCTTCCCTCCGGGGAAATCGTTGAGTAGGCCAACGGCTGTCTCAGCAACTATAGCGGCGACAATATTCCGTGTGTCAAGGACTGCTAGGATGGCCGAGTGAACCAGAGCGTGTTCGACGATCCCCGGATCACCGCTGTAGGCCTGCTCGTCGAGGCGCACGCCGGGCTGTCGGCCCGGTTCGCCGCGCAGTTCGACGAGCACGGCCTGTCACCGGTCGAGTTCGAGGTGCTCACCCGCCTCGCCCGCTCCCCGGGCAACCAGTTGCGGATGACCGACCTCGCCGCCCAGACCTCCCTGTCCACGAGCGGGGTCACCCGCGTGGTCGACCGGATGGAACGGGACGGGCTGCTCACCCGGCGCGCCTGCCCGTCCGACCGCCGCAGCTCGTACGCGGTGGTCACGACCACCGGCCTGAAGCGGCTGGACGAGGTGCTCCCGGGCCACCTGCGCATCATCGAGGAGTGGTTCACCGGGCAACTCGAGCCCGAGGCGCTCAACGCGCTCCTCGACGGCCTGCGCCGCGTGCGGGACGCCGTCCACCCGGGCGCCACGGCCGGCAGCACCGACCCGCTCCCGACCGGACACACGGCGCCCGCCGGCCGGTGCTGACCGGCTCTGCCGGCCACCGGCAGAAAGACCGGCAGAACTGCCGTACACCCGGGCGATAGGCGATCAAACCGGGCAGGGCGGTACACGCGTGATGGCTAATCTTCGTGCAGCGGGGACGCACCGGGGGGAAACGGCGCGAGCGATGAGCAAGGGGTAGCAAGAGGGGGCTCTGTCGCTCGCGCCACCCCCGGTCCCCGTCCCCGCGCCCCGGTCCCGGTCCCACGGTTCCGGGGCACTACTTCGCCCGGGCCGCCGCGAGGGCGTACAGCAACTGCTCCTCGTGCGGCAGCAGTCGCACACCGCCGTTGCGGCAGACCTCGTCCAGCCGGTCCAGCGTGGCCGGGTCCGCCGTGCTGGCCGCCAGCCCCACCAGCGCCTCCACCAGGTCACGACGGTCCTGGCCGTCGGCGGCGGCCTCGGCCGCGGCGGCGAACCACTCGGCCGCCAGCTCCCGGTCACCCCGGTGCAGCGCCAGATTGCCCTCGATCAAGGCGCAGATGCCGTCCGCCGGACCGGTGACCGTCCCCGGCCCCGCGGCCGCCCGCCCCGGCCCACCGGCCGGCCCGTACGTCGCACCCGGACCGGTCCCGGCCACGCCCGCCGGCCGCAGCTGGGCCAGCACCTCCGCAGCCTCCGCCGTCCGCCCGTCCTGGGCCAACGCCAACCCGACCGTGCCCAGCACCCGGCGGCGGTGGCCGGGGTCACCCAGGCCGGTCAACGCCGACAGCGTCCGCCGGCCCCGGTCGACCGCGTCGGCGTACCGGCCCTCCAGGCGGGCCACCTCGGCGAGGTTCGCCTGCGCGAGCACCCGCAGCCGCTGCTCACCGGACTGCGTGGCCAGCCGGTCGACCGCGGCCAGCCGCCGTCGGGCGGCCACGAGATCACCCACCCGGATGCCGTGCCAGGCGAGGTTGTTCTGCGCCACCGCCATGTCCCGCGTCCGCCCGTGCCGGGTGGCGAGCGCCAGCACCGCCTCGGCCTGCTCCCGCGCCTCGTCGTGACCGCCGGTGCCGATCAGCAGCGCGCACAGGACCGTCCGCGCCTCCAACTCGCCGGTGACGTCGCCCGCCTCGCGGAAAGCGGCCAGCGCCGCCCGGGCCGACGGCATCTCCTCGCCCCCGGCGCCGTGCTCGGCGGCCAGCCGGGCCACCCCCAGGGACGCCCACGCCCGCAGCACCGGGTCGGCGTCGGCGGTACGCGGATCGGCGAGCAGCCGCCGCAGCCACCGCCGGCCGGCGACGTCCCGGCCCCGGAAGCGCCACCACCGGGACAGCCCGGCGGCCAGCCGCAGTGCGGTCACCGGGTCGTCGACGGCGGCGTGCGCCAACGCGGAACTGATGTCACCGCTCACCTCGTCGAGCCGGTGCACCGCCGCCGTCAGGCGGACGCCGACCAGTTCCGGCGCCGTACGGGTCACCAGCCGGGCCATCGCGCGGGCGTGGCGCCGGCGCACGCAGGAGAGTTCCCCCGCGCCGGCGGCCTGCTCGGCGGCGAAGTCCCGCACGGCGTCGAGCAGCCGGAACCGGAACGGCCCGCTGCCGCGTACGCTCAGCAGCCCCAGTTGGAGCAGCCGGTCCAGCAGCGGGACCGGATCCGGGACGACTCCCGCCGGATCAACGTCATCGGCGAGCACCTCCTCGGCCAGCTCGATGGACCAGCGGTTGCCGAAGACGGCGAGCCGCCGCAGGGCGGCCTGCTCCTCCGGCGCGAGCAGCAGGTAGCTGGTCGCCACGGCGTCCCGGAGCGTCTCGGCCACGGCCGGGTCGGTGGCGTTCCAGCCCGGCCGCTCGGCCGCCCCGGAGGAGGTCGCCAGGTCCAGGACGCGGTCGCCGTACCGGTCGAGCAGTTCGTTGAGGTCGAGGACGCGGCCCCGCGCCGCCATCAGCTCGATGGCCAGGGGCAGCCCACCGAGGCGGCGGACCAGCCGTGCCATCGCCGGCAGCTCGGCCGGCGTCGGCGGGTCGGGGCGCACCTGGGCGAGGCGGGCGGCGAACAGCGCGACCGCCGGGTAGCCGGTGAGCGCGTCGGGCCCGGCATGGTCCCGGCCGGGCGGCGGGACGTCCAGCGGAGCGACCGGGCGGACCCGCTCGCCGCGCAACCCGACCGGGTGCCGGCCGGTGACCAGCACCCGCAGCGACGGCACCGCGACCGCGAGCCGGCGCACGGTCTCCGCGACCGGGTCGGGGGCCCGCTCCACCGCGTCCATGAGGAGCAGCGCCGGCCGGCCGGCGAGGCGTACGGCCAGGTCGGGGAGGCGGGCCACCTCGAAGACCGCGATCGAGGCGGCGAGCACGTCGGCCGCGTCCGAGCCCTCCCCGATCAACACCCCGGCCACGCCGCCCGGGTGCCGCCCGGCCACCGCGTGGGCGACCGCCAGGGCCAGTGCGGTCTTGCCGACCCCGGCCAGCCCGACCAGGCTGACCAGCCGGGGCGCCGGCTCGTCGGTGAGCATCTTGACCAGCTCGGCCACGTCGCGTTCCCGGCCGATCAGCTCGGCGGCAGGTGGCAGCGCGACCGGTGCGGCTGCGCCGGTGTCGTCGTGGCGGGCCGGTGGCGGCTCGGCCGTGGCCGACCGGGGAGCCGGCACCGGGCGGGCCGCGGCGAGGAACGCCGAGCGGGCCGGCTCGGCCAGCCCGAGCGCGGTGGCGAGCAGCTCGACCGTCGTGCGTTGCGGTCGAAGGGAGCGGCCGCGCTCCAGCTCACGAACGGTGCGTACGCCGATGCCGGCCCGGGACGCCAACTCGGCCTGGGTGAGGCCGGCGGCGAGCCGGTGTCCGCGGAGCAGGTCGGGCAGCCCGGTGAGGCCGCCCGGTCTCGGCGAACGATCATGCTCCGGGGTCATGGGCAGGAAGGGTACGGACGACGTCCGACCGCCGACAGCGGATCGTCGTCCTGCCGACCCCCCGCTGCGGATATCCGACAGCAACGCCGGCGCGCAAGGTGGCCCGACCACCGGAAAGGCCGGGCCCGGTGGTGTCCGTCACATGCCGAGATCACGCGCGATGATCATGCGCTGCACCTCGGACGTACCCTCGCCGATCTCCAGGATCTTGGAGTCCCGCCAGAACCGGGCCACCGGGTACTCGTTCATGAAGCCGTAGCCACCGTGGATCTGCGTCGCCTCGCGGGCGTTGTCGACGGCGATGGTGCTGGCGTGCAACTTGGCGATCGCGGCCTGGCGCTTGAACGGCTCCCCGGCGAGCATCCGGGCCGCGGCGTCGTAGTACGCCAGCCGGGCCGTGTGCGCCTTCATCTCCATGTCGGCGATCTTGAACTGGATCGCCTGGTAGTTGCCGATCGGCCGGCCGAAGGCGTGACGCTCCTTCGCGTACCTGACGGACTCGTCGACGCAGCCCTGGGCGAGACCGACGGCGAGCGCGGCGATCGCGATCCGGCCCTCGTCGAGGATCCGCAGGAACTGGGCGAAGCCACGGCCGCGCTCACCGAGCAGGTTGGCCGCCGGCACCCGGCAGTCGTCGAAGGTCAGCTCGTGGGTGTCCGAGGCGGTCCAGCCGACCTTGGAGTAGCCGGGCGCGACGGTGAAACCGGGCGTCCCGGACGGCACGATGATCGTGGACAGCTCCTTCGAGCCGTCCGGGTTCGTGCCGGTGACCGCGGTGACGGTGACCAGGACTGTGATGTCGGTGCCCGAGTTGGTGATGAACGCCTTCGAGCCGTTGATGACCCACTCGTTCGTCGTCTCGTCCAGCACCGCCCGCGTCTGGGTGCCGCCGGCGTCCGAGCCGAAGCCCGGCTCGGTCAGGCCGAAGGCGGCCAGCGCCTCACCGCTGCACAGCTTCGGCAGCCACTGCGCCTGCTGCTCCGGAGTACCAAATCTGAAGATCGGCATCGCGCCGAGCGAGACCGCCGCCTCCAGGGTGATCGCCATGCTGGAGTCGACCCGCGCCAACTCCTCCAGGGCCAGGCAGAGCGCGAAGTAGTCGCCGCCCATGCCGCCGTGCTCCTCCGGGAAGGGCAGCCCGAACAGGCCCATCTTCCCCATCTGGCGGACCACCTCGTACGGGAAGGTGTGCTGCTCGTAGTGCTCGGCGATGACCGGCGCGACCACCTCGCGGGCGAAGTCCCGCACGCTCTGCCGCAGCGCCTCGTGCTCGTCGGTGAGCCGGAAGTCCATGGGTTCCTCCTGGTGTGGAAGGGCCGCCGGGCGCTCGTGACGCCGGGACGGGTCGGTGCGGTGGCGGGCCGCCGCCGGCCGGGTGGGCGGCGGACTCAGACCGGGGTGACGCCGTGCCGGCGCCGGGAGAAGTGCCGCTCCTTGCCGCGGGCGGCGGTGAATCGCCGGATCAGCTCGGCGCGCAGTTCGTGCGGCTCGACGATCGCGTCGACCACCAGTTCGCTGGCGAGGCGGACGATGTCGATGTCCCGCTCGTACTCCTCGCGCTTCGCGGCCACGAACGCGGCCCGCTCGGCCTCGTCCCCGATCGCCGCGATCTTGTTGGCGTAGACGGCGTTGACCGCCGCCTCGGCGCCCATCACCGCGATCTTCGCGGTGGGCAGGGCGATCGTGGCGTCCGGCTCGAAGCCGGGGCCGGCCATCGCGTAGAGGCCCGCGCCGTACGCCTTGCGGACCACGACGCAGATCTTGGGTACGGTCGCCTCGGAGATCGCGGTGATCATCTTGGCGCCGTGCCGGATGATGCCCTGCTTCTCCACCGCGCTGCCGACCATGAACCCGGGCACGTCGGAGAGGAACAGCAGCGGGACGTTGAACGCGTCGCAGAGCTGCACGAACCGGGTCGCCTTGTCGGCCGAGTCGACGAAGAGCACGCCGCCCTTGAACATCGAGTTGTTGCCGACGACGCCGACGACCTCGCCGTCCAGCCGGCCGAAGCCGATGGTCAGTTCCTTGGCCCACAGTGCCTGGATCTCGAAGAAGCTGCCCTCGTCGAGCAGGCCCTTCGCGTACCGCCGCATGTCGAACGCCTGCCGCTCGCTCGCCGGGACCAGCGCGGCCAGGTCGGCCTTCTCCGGCGCTTCCTCGGCGGGGGCGGTGGGCGGCTGCTGGGTCCAGTTCGCCGGCAGGTACGACAGGTAGCGCTTGACCACGTCGAGCGCCTCGGCCTCGGTCTTGCAGAGGAAGTGCCCCACGCCGGACTCGGCGCAGTGCACCTTGGCGCCGCCCATCGCCTCCAGGGTGGTCTTCTCGCCGGTCACCATCTCGACCATGCGGTCGGAGCCCAGGTACATGCTGGCGTTGCCGTCGACCATGGCGACCACGTCGCAGAACGCCGGGATGTACGCCCCGCCCGCCGCGCTCGGCCCGAACAGCGCGCAGACCTGGGGGATCGAGCCGGAGGCGCGGACCTGGTTCCAGAAGATCTTCCCGGCGCCCCGGCGGCCGGGGAACAGCTCGACCTGGTCGGTGATCCGGGCGCCGGCCGAGTCGACCAGGTACACCATCGGCACGCCGGTGGTGTACGCCCGCTCGATGATCCGGATGATCTTCTCGACGGTCCGGGCGCCCCAGCTCCCGGCCTTGACCGTGGAGTCGTTCGCCATCAGGCAGACGGGCCGGCCGTCGATGGTGGCGGTGCCGGTGACGACACCGTCGGCGGGCAGGCCCTCGGCCAGCGCGTTGGCGTACAGGCCGTCCTCGACGAACGAGCCCGCGTCGACCAGGAGCGCGACCCGCTCCCGGGCGAAGAGCTTGCCCTTGGCGGCGTTGGCCGCGTGGTACTTGTCCGCACCGCCGGCCTTGGCGCGCTTGCGCAGCTGCTCCAGTGCCTCACCGTCGAGCGTCACAGCGCTCCCCCTTGCCCGCCGCGCACGCGCCTCGTGAGCGCGCCATCCGACCTGAACGATCGTTAGGTTAGCGCACTGGCGACCACCTCGGCACCCCACGGCACCCCTTGGGGTCAGGCTGGGTGGGGGGTCAGGCTGGTTTTGGGGTCAGGCGGGTGCGGGGGCCGGCGCGGAGGACGCCGGACGGGAGACGCTTTCCGGTCAGCTCCTCGGCGAGTTCGGCGACCTCGATCAGGGCGTCCAGGTCGATCCCCGTGTCGATGCCCATGTCGTGCAGCATGTGCACCGCCTCCTCGGTGGCGAGGTTGCCGCTGGCCCCCGGCGCGTACGGGCAGCCACCCAGGCCGCCGACGCTGGCGTCGAACTCGGTGACACCCAGTTCGAGGGCGGTCAGCAGGTTCGCCAGGGCGGTGCCCCGGGTGTTGTGGAAGTGCAGCAGCACCGGGATGTGGGCGTTCCGGTCGCGTACCGCCGTCAGCAGCTCACGAACCCGGCGCGGCGTTCCCATGCCGGTGGTGTCACCGAAGGCCACCCGGTCGGCGCCGTCGCGGACCACCCGGTCCACGATGCCCGCCACGCGGGCGGGGTCGACGTCCCCCTCGTACGGGCAGCCGAAGCTCGTCGCGATGATGACCTCGGCCCGCGCACCGGCACCGTGCAGCAGGTCGATCAGCTCCGCGATGTCGTCCAGCGACTCCTCGGTGGACCGGTTGACGTTGCGCCGGTTGTGCGTGTCGCTCGCCGAGACGACCACCTCGATCTCGGTGAAGCCGGCGGCCAGGGCGCGCTGCGCGCCCCGCGTGTTCGGCACCAGCGCCGAGTAGCGCACCCCGTCGACCTTGGCGGCCCGCTGCCACACCTCGTCGGCGTCGGCCATCTGCGGGATCGCCTTCGGATGCACGAAGGACACCGCCTCGATCCGCCTGACCCCGGTCCGCGACAGCGCGTCGAGCAGCCGCACCTTCGCGTCGGTCGGGATGGGCTCCTCGTTCTGCAACCCGTCCCGCGGCCCGACCTCCCGGACGGACACGAACTCCAGCATCCCCGCCATAAGCGATCACCCCACTGTGACACCACCGGCCCTGACACCACCAGCATGTCATCCCACCGACCCGCCAGTGTTGATCATGAAGTTAGCGGGGACAAATCAGGCGTACGAGCCCGCTAACCTCATGATCGACGCAGAGAAGCCCCGGGGTCAGCGCATGCGGGACACGATGCCGGTGTCGTAGTCGCCGGAGCGGAACTCCTCGTTCTCCAGGAGCTCGGCGAAGAAGGGGAGATTGTTCTTCGGGCCGGACAGCTCGAACTGCGCGACCGCGGCCTTCGCGCGCTCGATCGCCTCCGCGCGGGTCGCCCCGCTCACGATGAGCTTCGCCATCAGGCTGTCGTAGAACGGGGTGACCGTGTTGCCGGCGACGTACCCGGAGTCGACCCGTACGCCCTCACCGGCCGGCTCGACCCAGGTCGTGATCGCGCCCGGGCCGGGCAGGAAGCGCTTCGGGTCCTCGGCGTTGATCCGCAGCTCGATCGCGTGGCCGCGCGGCGTGAGCGCGTCCGGGTCGAAGGTCGGCGCCAGGCCGGCCGCCACCCGCAACTGCTCCTCGACCAGGTCGACGCCGTAGACCAGCTCGGTCACCGGGTGCTCGACCTGGAGGCGCGTGTTCATCTCCAGGAAGAAGAACTCGTCGGCGGCGGGACCGTCCACCGCGAGGTCCCGCTGGCGCGGGACCAGCAGGCACTCGACCGTGCCCGCGTTGCGGTACCCGACCGCCTCACCGGCGCGCACCGCCGCGGCCAGGAAGCGCGAGCGCAGCTCCGGCGACACCGCCGGGGACGGCGACTCCTCGACCAGCTTCTGGTTGCGCCGCTGCACCGAGCACTCGCGCTCGCCCAGGGCCACCACCCGGCCGTCGGCCAGGCCGAGGATCTGCACCTCGACGTGGCGCACCCGGGGGAAGTACCGCTCGATCAGGACCGAGCCGTCGCCGAACATCCGCTCGGCGAACGAGCGCACCTTGTCGTACTCGGTGCGCAGCGCGGCCTCGTCGACGGCCACGCCCATGCCCATGCCGCCACCGCCGGCCGCGGCCTTGACCATCACCGGGTAGCCGATCTCCGCCGCCGCGGCGACCGCCGCGTCCAGGTCGGCCGCCGGGTCGGTGGTGCCCGGGGCGACCGGCACCCCGGCCGCCGCCATCAGGTTCCGGGCGTTGATCTTGTCGCCCATCGCGGTGATCGCGTCCGCGCCGGGCCCGACCCAGATCAGGCCGCTCGCCTCGACGGTACGGGCGAACTCGGCGTTCTCGGAGAGGAAGCCGTAGCCGGGGTGGATCGCCTGCGCGCCGGTGGACTTGGCGGCGGCGAGGATCGCCTCGGTGTGGCGGTAGCTCTGGGCCGGATTGGCCGGACCCACGCAGACCGCCTCGTCCGCCTCGGTCACGAACGGCAGGCCGGCGTCGACCTCCGAGTGCACCGCGATCGCGCGAACCCCGAGCCGCTTGGCGGTACGGATGATCCGGCGGGCGATCTCGCCCCGATTGGCGACCAGCAGCGACTCGATCATGTCTCCTCCAGCGTCCCAGGCTTAACGAAGGTTAAGGAAACCACGCCGCCCCGGTTACTGACGAGTCGCTTGAGTGCGGACGTCACGCCACCGCGCGAGCGCTCAGTGCGCGGTGGGGGCGAGCAGGGCGGCCAGCGTCGCGCCGCGCAGCAACTCGGCCCGGCGCTGCCGGTCCACCTCGCCGCCGAGGAACGGGGTGGAGTTCATCAGGCCGAACGCCGCGTGGGCGAGCACGCGCGCCTCACCGTCGGGCATGCCCGGGTGCAGCGCGGTCAGCACGGTCACCCACTCCTCCACGTACAGGCGCTGGAGCCGGCGGATCCGGCGGCGCGGCTCGTCGGGCAGCCGGTCCAGCTCGTGCAGGTGCAGGGCGATCACGGCCGGGTTGGCCAGCGCGAAGTCGACGTGGAAGTCGATCAACGACTCGAGCGCGCCGCGCGGGTCGTCCGGGTGGCCGGCGGACCGCTCCCGACCACCGGCGAGCAGCCCCTCGCTGACCGGGATCAGCGCGGCGACGAGCATCGCCTCCTTGCCGGCGAAGTGGTGGTAGAGCGCCGGACCGGTGACCCCGGCGGCCGCGCCGATGTCGTCCATCGAGACGCCGTGGTAGCCGCGGGCGGCGAAGAGCCCGACCGCGATCTCCAGGATCTCGTCCTTGCGGGACCGGCGCCGGCCCGAACCCGTGCCGCCGTTCGTCGCGCCCCGCGCCTGCTGCTCCACCGTCACCGGGCAAGCGTAGACCGCGCGCCGCCTCAGGTGGAGGCGTGGTTACCGGCCGGTTGCTCACATCCGGCCGGCACGGCGGCACCCGTGGCGACCGTACGGCGGGCGGCCCACCACGGCCGCGAGAGCAGCCCGGCCAGCGCCGCCCCGGCCGCATTGAGCAGCACGTCGTCGACCGAGGTGACCCGGCCGAGGTCGAGGGTGTACTGCGCCGACTCGACCAGCACCGAGCAGGCGGCGCCCAGCAGGAAGAGCCGGCCGGCGCCGGCCAGCGCGGGTACGCGTACCGGGGCGAAGAAACCCAACGCGGCGAAGACCAGCAGGTTGCCGACCACCTGGACCACGACGGTGGCCGGGGCTGCGGTGAGCAGGTCGGCCAGGTCGCGCAGGGGCACCAGGTCGAGCCCGCGGGGCTCGTCGCGCGGGGTGAGGATCATCCAGACCCAGGGGAGGGTGCCGGCCACCGCGCCGACCTCGGCGACGCTGCGCCCCCACGCCTCACCGCGCGTCGGAGCGTCCCGCCGGAGCCGGGCGAGCACGGCGACGAACGCCACCACCACCGGCAGGCCGATCGCCGTGGCGGTCAGGACGGCACCCCAGTCCCGCCACACCTGCCCCATCGGCGCAGCCTACTGCGTGTCCCCCGGATCTCGTGCCGGCGAGACGCGGCCCCGGCCCGGGCTCCGGGACCCGCCCGCCGGGCGGTGGGCGAGGCCGGAGAGGCGCAGGGCGATCCGGCGGCGGGCCGAAGGCAGCGCGGAGAGCAGGCGCAGCAGCAGGTTGCGGGCCGGGCGGGCGGCGGGCGGCAGGGTGGCCAGCCGGGTCAGCCCGGCGGCGAAGGAGACCACGTCCTCGGCCATCGGGCGGCGCCGGGCCGCGTAGCCGTCGAGCAGCGTGTCGGGGCCGCCGGCCAGCACGTCGGCGAGGGTGCCGCCGAGGTCGACCGCGTCGACGACGCCCAGGTTCATCCCCTGCCCGCCGGCGGGGCTGTGCACGTGCCCGGCGTCACCGGCGAGGAGCACCGGACCGGCCCGGAAGGAGTCGGCGATCCGCTCGTGCAGGCGGAACCGGGACGACCAGAGCACCTCCGTCACCCGGTCCGGGCGGCGGGCCGGGCCGCGCTCGTCGAGCAGGCCCTGGAGGTACCCCACGTCGGCGTCGGCCGGTGCCTCCGGGACGGCGGCGACGAGCCGGACCACCCCACCGGGCAGCGGCGCCCAGATCAGCGGGCCGGACCGGGCGAGGAAGAGTGTCGCCCGGTCGCGTGGCAGCGCGCTGGACACCCGGACGTCGGCGAGCACGAACGACTCCGTCCCGTGGTCCGGGCCGGGGAAGCCGATGCCCGCCAGATCGCGGACCGTGCTGTGCATGCCGTCCGCCGCGACGACGTACCGGGCGCGGACCGTCGCACCGCCGGCGAAGGTGGCGACCGCGCCGGGCCCGCCGAGGTCGAGGCCGGTCATCTCGTACGGCCGCAGCACGGGCACGCCGGCGGCGGCGAGCAGCGTGGTCAGCACCTCCTCGGTCACCGCCTGGGAGACCATCAGCGCGTACGGGTGCCGGGACGGCAGGTCGCCGAACGGCACGTGGAGCAGCACCCGGTCGCGGTCCTGGACGGTGAACTCCGGCGCCCGCGCCCCGCGTGCCACGAGCGGGGCGCCGGCGCCGATCCGGTCCAGCTCCTCCAGGGTGTACGCGTGCACGACGGCCGCCCGCGAGGTCACCGGCGGCTCGGCCAGCCGGTCGACCACGGTCACCGGCACCCCGCGCCGGGCCAGCGTGAGCGCGGCGGTCAGCCCGGTGGGCCCGGCCCCCACCACCAGCACGTCCGTCTCGGTCGGCAGCATCCGGCACCTCCGCGATCATCAATGCCAACGCATGTTGGCAAACATGTGTAGGCAACGTTAGGTCACCTCACACTGGCGTGTCAACAAGTGTTGGCATACGGTCGTGGGCATGACCGAGGCAGCGCCTACCCGCCCCCGCCGCTCCGACGCCACCCGGGCCGCGATCCTGCGGTCCGCCCGGGCCCGCTTCGCCGCCGACGGGTACGACCGGGCCACCATCCGGGCCATCGCCGCCGACGCGCGCATCGACCCGTCGATGGTGATGCGGTACTACGGCAGCAAGGAGGGGCTGTTCGCGGCGGCGGCCGAGTTCGACCTGCGCCTGCCCGACCTGACGCGGGTGCCGCCCGACCGGTTCGGCGAGGCGCTGGTGCGCCACTTCCTCGACCGCTGGGAGGGCGACGAGACCCTCGCGGCGCTGCTGCGGGCGGCGAGCGCCAACCCGGGCGCGGCCGAGCGGATCCGCGGCATCTTCGCCGACCAGCTCACCGAGGCCGTCGCCACGTTCGGCGCCGGCCCGGAGACCACCGCCCGCCGGGCCGGCCTGGTGGCCAGCCAGATCCTCGGCCTCGCGTTCACCCGCTACATCGTCCGGCTGCCACCCGTGGTCGAGATGGACCGGGCGGAGGTGGTGGCGTGGGTGGGACCGACCATCCAGCGCTACCTTCGGGGCCGGCCTGGCTGACCACCCAACCTTGCAGAAAGGAAGGGCCCCCTGTTAACGCCTGGCGTTGAACAGGGGACCCTTCTTAACGCCGGTCAGCTCGCCAGGCCGCCGGGCTGGTCGCCCTTCACGACGGGGGCCCGGACCAGGTTGCCCCACTCGGTCCACGAGCCGTCGTAGTTGCGGACCTGCCGGTAACCGAGCAGGTGTCGCAGCACGAACCAGGTGTGGCTGGACCGCTCGCCGATCCGGCAGTACGCGACGATGTCGTCGTCCGCGTCCAACCCGAGCTGGTCGGCGTAGATCGCCCGCAGCTCGTCGGGCGACTTGAAGGTGCCGTCGTCGTTCGCCGCCGACTTCCACGGCTTGTTCACCGCGCCGGGGATGTGCCCGCCGCGCAGCGCGCCCTCCTGCGGGTAGTCGGGCATGTGCAGCATCTCGCCGGTGTACTCACCCGGCGACCGCACGTCGACCAGCGGCCGGCCGGCGGCGATGTGCGCCATGACCTGCTCGCGGTACGCCCGGATCGGCGCGTCGTCCCGCTGCGGAACGGGGTACTCCGCCCGCGGGCGGGTCGGCTTGTCGCGGGTCACCTCGCGCCCTTCGGCGATCCACTTCTGCCGGCCCCCGTCCAGCAGCCGCACGTCCGGGTGGCCGAAGAGCGAGAAGACCCAGAGGGCGTACGCGGCCCACCAGTTGAAGTTGTCGCCGTAGAAGACCACGGTGTCGTCGCGGCCGATGCCCTTGGCCGCGCACAGCTCGGCGAAGCCCTTGGCGTCCAGGTAGTCGCGGGTCACCTGGTCGTTCAGCTCCAGGTGCCAGTCGACCTTGATGGCACCGGGGATGTGACCGGTGTCGTAGAGCAGCACGTCCTCGTCGCACTCGATGACGACGAGCCCCTCGTCGCCCAGGTGCTCCGCCAGCCACCCGGTGGTGACCAGCTTCTGCGGGTCCGCGTACGACCGGAGTCGGGGATCAGGATCGCTCGGCACAGACATGATCCCCAAGGTACGCCGATTCCCACCTTGCCGACCCGCCATCGGAAATCGGGTGCAGCGGATGCGACGTGTGACGCGTGACAGTGGCGAGACCCGCCGACACCGAGGACCGACATGACTGAAGGGCCACGCTCCGGGGCCGCCCCACCGCCGGTGGACTTCACCGAGTTCTACCAGGCGCACTTCCACCGCGTTGCGGTGCAGCTCTACGCGTACCTCGGTGACCACGCGGAGGCGCAGGACCTCACGCAGGAGGCGTTCTGCCGGACGCTGGAGCGCTGGGACCGGGTCGGCGAGTACGACGATCCGTCGGCCTTCGTGCGCCGGGTGGCCTGGAACCTCGCCACCAGCCGGCTGCGCCGGGTCCGCACCCAACTCCGTCACCTTGCCCGGCAGCGGGAGGAGCACGTGGCCGGGCCCGGGCCGGACCGGGTGGTGCTGATGGCGGCGCTCGCCACCCTGCCGGCCAACCAGCGGCGGGCGGTCGTCCTGCATCACCTCGCCCACCTCACCGTCGCCGAGATCGCCGACCAGGTGGGTGTGCCGGAGGGGACCGTCAAGTCGTGGCTGTCGCGGGGCCGGACGGCAATGGCCCGCCACCTCACCGAGCGGGAGGAGGCCCACCGTGCGTGAGCAGAACCTCGATGAGCTGTTCGCCGAGTTCGAGGCGCAGGCTCTGCCGACCTTCCGGCCGCCCGGCGTACCCGACGCTCAACGCCGGCTGCGCGAGCGACAGCGCCGCCGGCGCGGTCTGCTGGCCGGTGTCGTGACGCTGCTCCTGGCCGGCCCCGCGGGGGCGTACGCGGTCGCTGGCCGGAACGGGGACGAGGTCTCACCCGTCCCGACCCCCAGCCCGTCGGTGTCCCCGTCGCCCGACGACAACCCCGTCCAGCGGCGGGTGGCACTGCCCGGGGTGGCCGGTGAGCTGCGGCAGCTGCGGTTCGCCGATGCCCGGCACGGCTGGGCGTTCTTCGACACCTGCAACGCGGCGGACTCCGGGGCCGGCGGCTGCGAGCGGGCGCTCGGCCGTACGACGGATGGTGGCGCCACCTGGCGGGAGGTGGCGCTGCCGGTGGGCGGCGCCGAGCCGAGCGGTCCGGCAGCCGTGAGCCTGCTGCCGGTGGACAGCCAACGGCTGGTCATCTACTTCGAGTACGGCTACCTGGTCACCACGGACGGCGGTGCGTCGTTCACCCAGCACCCCGCCGGCAATCCGCCCACCACCGCCCAGCTCGCCCTGGCGACCCGCAGTGGATTCGTAATCCGCTGTCCCGGCGATCCCGGGACACCCCGCTGCCCGCGGCAGGAGCTGGCCCGGGTCGGTGCGGGCGGCGCGCCCACCCAACCCCCGGTGACCCTGAGCGCGGACACCGCCCGACACCTCGTCGAGGGTGGCGACGGCCGGCTGTGGCTGGCCGTCGGCGACGGGAACCGGCTGACCGTCGTGGTCAGCGCCGACAGGGCGACCAGCTGGCGGAAGCTCCCGGCAGTGAGCGGGGCCAACCGCCTGCTGGTCTCCCCGGACGGCGCCGACGTCTGGCTGGTCAGCGTCAACGACCACCAGTCGGCGTTCGACGTCACCGACTGGAATCGGGTGTGGCGGCTGGTCGGTGACAGCTGGCAGGAGGGTCCAGGGCTGCCCGACGACACGTTCTCGGTCGCCGCAGCCAACGGTGGGCTGTTGCCGGTCAGCAGCGCCTACGGTGGCGGCGGCTACGTGCGCGACGGCAGGTACACGCCCATACCCGAGCTCGGCGGCTCGGCGCGGGCGGACGGTAGCGACGCCCCGACCGTGGAGGTGCTGGCCGACGACACGATCGTGCTGACCGGCCCGACGGCGACCTTCCTCGGGGTCGGCCCCGGCCCCATCCGGGCCTGGACCCGGCTGACCCCGTGACCCCGGGCGGGGGACGGGTGGGCGGGGCCGGGTCGCGGGGGTCAGTCAGTCACGGGGGCCAGCGTCGGGCGCTTCGCCGTCACCGTGTCGCCGGAGCTGCGGCCGGTGAGGCGGCGCTTGAGCCAGGGGGCCAGGTGCCGGGCGGCCCAGCGGAGGTCGTCGGTGCGGGCGGTCAGCCACGGCTTCGGCAGGGGGCGCTCGGGGACCAGCAGCCACTCCTCGTCGCAGCCCACCCCGAGCGCGGTGAGCACCTGCGCGGCCACCCGCCGGTGCCCGGCCGACGACAGGTGCAGCCGGTCGGTGCTCCACAGCAACGGGTTCAGGTACGTGTCGTCGGCGTACAGGTCGACCAGGATGGCACCGTGCCGCTCGGCGGTCTCGCCGACCGCCCGGTTGAGCAGTTGCACCCGGGGAGCGACCAGCCGCTGCCCGGGCAGCCGGGCCATCACGTCGGCGAACCGGAAGAGGATCACGTCGGCGCCGCCGGACCGGAGCTGCCCGACCACGTCGTCGAAACGCGCGAGCAGGCTGTCCGGGTCGAAGGTGCGGCGCAGCACGTCGTTGCCGCCGGCGGCGAAGCTGATCAGGTCGGGCTTCATGGCCAGCGCGGTGGGCACCTGCTCGTCCACCACCCGGGGGAAGAGTCGGCCGCGGATGGCGAGGTTCGCGTACCGGAAGTCCGCGCCGGCCTCGACGGCGAGCCGGGTGGCGACCAGGTCGGCCCAGCCCCGGTAGGTGCCGTCCGGGTAGGAGTCGTCCATCCCCTCGGTGAAGCTGTCCCCGACCGCGACGAAACTGCGCCAGCCCACCCGTGCTCCCTCCGGTCGTAAGGAAGGGCCCCTTGCTAACGCCTCCGGTAGAGGAAGGGCCCCTTCTTAACAGCGGTAGTTTCGCACCGCAGGCGACGGCCGGTGTCGACCGGCACCGGAACGTGGCGGACGTCATCGCGGCGGCGGGTCGACGGCCGGCCGGCGGTAGGGACCCCACGCCACGAAGCGCTCGAACAGCTCCCGCGGCGTAGGGCCGTCGTGCGGGTTCAGCCGGAACAGGTCGTGCGTCGCCTCGTGGTACAGGCCGGACAGGTAGATCGCCAGGTCGACCGGGTGGTCGCCGTACTCGATCCTGAGCAGCAGCCGGGCCTCCGCGCACGGCCACGGTGCCCCGCACGCCCGGCACACCCACAGCGGGCGGATCGGCAGGTGGGGCGTGCGGTCCGCCGGATAGGCGCGGGGCCGGTCCGGGTGCGGCCCCAGCCGGGGTACGGGCAGACCACCACTCATCACCACTCCTTTGTCTGCCAGGGCGAAACTCGTCGCGTGACAGTGTGGTGAGGACGCGACTACGGTCGGAAGGCATCGACGGTCGGTGTGGCGAGGTCCGGGCGGCGGGGTCGCCCGGCGGGACCGTTCCTGAGACGTCTGGGAGATCGTGGAGGAGCTGTGGAAGCTGAGCCGACCTCGGAGCTGATCCGGACCCAACTGCGGCGGCTACGGGTCAACGCCGAGCTGAGTCAGGAGGAGTTCGGGAAGCTGGTCCACTACTCGGGTTCGCAGGTGTCGGCCTTGGAGCTGGGCCAGCGACCGCTGGACCGGCTGTTCCTCAAGCGGGCCGACGAGGTGCTGAACACCGGAGGTCTACTGACGTCCCTGCTGAAGATGGCCGAGCGCGCCGGCCAACCGAGCTGGTTCCGCCCCTGGCTGGAGGCTGAGCGGGACGCCCGGCAACTCCGCTGCTACCACCCGACGCTGATTCCCGGCCTACTTCAGACCGAGAACTACGGCCGCACGGTAATCCGGGCGGACGGCATGCTGAGCGACGGTGAGGTGGAGAAGCGGCTGGCGGTCCGGATGGATCGACAGTCCATCCTCGACCAACCGCAGCCGCCCCAGCTCGTCGCGGTGCTCGAAGAGAGCGTGCTCCGCCGGGCCGACGAGAGCTTCCGGGGCCTGATGATCCAGCAGATCGCGCACCTGCTCGACTGCGCCGAACGCCCGCAGGTGAGCGTGCACGTCATACCGACCGAGATCAGTTCCCACGTCGGCCTGGCGGGACCGTTCACCCTCGCGCGGAGTGAGGACGGCGGTTGGGTCGGCTACCTGGAGCACCAGCTCGGCGGCACATCGATCGACAAAGATGAAGACGTGTCTATCCTGCTGGCGAGGTGGGAGAGCGTCCGCAGCGAGGCTCTGCCCCACCGCCAGTCGGTCGAACTGATGAAGGAAGTGATGACGTCATGGAGTTGACCGGCGCGACCTGGCGCAAGTCCAGCCGCAGCGGCAACAGCGAGTGCGTCGAGGTGGCCGACAATCTGCCCGGCGTCGTGGGCGTCCGGGACAGCAAGGACCCGGCCGGCCCGGTCCTCACCTTCACCCCGCAGACCTGGCGCACCTTCATCGCCCGCGCCAAGCGCCTCTGATTCGCCGGCGGCGTGAGCGAGAACGCCGTCGTTGACATCGTCTGCATGCTCGATGAGCTGGCCGAACCGCCGATGGCGAGACCGACCGACCAGCGACGACGGGCTCCGGGGCCGGCACGGCCCTGGAGCCCGTCGTCCTCTGTGTCAGCCCCGGAAGAGCGACGGCCGGCGCAGCCGGCTGGCTCCGAGGAGCAGGCCGCCGGCGGCCAGCAGGCCTCCACCCAGGGAAAGGGCGCCGATGGTCTCGTCACCGGTAACCGGCAGTTCCTTGTCGTCCTTGTCATCGTCCTTGTCGTCGTGCTTCCGGTGGTCGAACTTGCCGTGCCGGATGCAGACGGTGACGGTGGCCGGGTCGGAGACGATCTTCTCGTCGTAGAACCTGCCGGTCGCACGGGCGGTGTTGACCACCTTGCCGTGCTTGACGTCGGACCAGGTCACCACGTACGGCTTGACGGCGTGGCAGTCGGTGCTCGTGCCCCGTGCCAGCGTGGTGGTCCGGCACTTCACGGGTCCGGCCTTCGGGTCGTACACGGCGACATCGGAGATGGTGACGTTGCCGGTGTTGGTCACCCGGTAGGTGTAGAAGATCTTGTCACCCTTGGCCGCGTAGCCGTCGTTCTCGCACTTCTTACGGCAGTCCGAGTCGACCCGGGCCTTCTTGTCGATCGACAGGCTGGCCTGAACCGGCTTCTTGGGCTTGGTGGTGACGGTGAAGGTCGCCTCGTTGGACCGCACCTTCTCCTCGCAGAACCACCCGATCGCGTGCGCGGTATTGACAATCTTGCCGTGCTTCACGTCCTCCTCGGTGACGGTGTAGGTGCCCGTGCAGGTGGTGCTGTATCCCGGCTTGAGCGAGGTGTCCTCGCAGGTGATCCCGGTGACCGTGTCGTCCTTGATCCTGATGTGTGTGATCGGTTCGTCTTTCCTGCCGGTGCTTTCGTTCTTCACCGTGTACGTGTAGGTGACCTCCTGCCCCGCCTTCACGTTCTTGTCGGGGCTGCCGGATTTGGTCAGCTTCAGCCTCGGGCTTGCCTCGTCGGCGGCGGCCGGCGAGGCGCCGGCGAACAGCAGGGCGCCGGCCAGCAGCGCGAAGGCAGCCACCAGCGTAGAGACACTCGCCAATCTGCGTGGCGCTGAGGTACTGCTCATGTAATCCCCCGTGTCGTCGTGTTTGACATCGGAGACAACGAGCAGCAAAGAGGGTGGGCCGCGCGAATCCGGCCGAATTCGCCCGGTTGGTCGACTCTTGACGGAATCGGGGCACACCGTCCGAGATGCTGCGGTAAGGAACGCCAGTCCCGCCTATAAAAACGGCGACGCCTTACCCGACAAGTCAAATAGGTCGAACGTGGCGAAACAGGCATAAAGTGCCACGAAATGCGCACCGGTACTGACCGACCTCGCAATCACCTCGCCCCTGCTGCTCACCGACCCGAGCCGGTAGGAACGCGAGCCGGGGTTCACGCGGGTCGGCGATAGACGCCGTACCACCAGGTCGCCGCTAGTTCGCGCGCTGCCGCGGCGTCGCCGGAGCCGTCGTCGACCGCGATGTGATGGGCGAGGAACCGGTCCCCGCCGACGACGATCAGCCGGCTTGCCTCGACGGCGTCCAGGTCCCTCGGAACCTGGCCGCGCTCCTGCTCAGCCAGGATCAGCTGTGCAGCGTTACGGGTGAACCGGTCGAGTCGGGCATTCCAGAACTCGCGCACCCTCGGGTCGTACGCGGACAGCTCGCTGATCGCGGCCAGCACCGTCGCACGGTCCCGGTAGATCCGGATCACCTGGCGGAAGGTTTCGACCAGCTTGTCCAGACCGTCGCCGGCCTCGGGCTGCCAGGCGGCCGAGATGTCGAAGGACGCCGCGCTGATCGATTCGGCGAGTCGCATCAGCAGCTCGGTCTTGTCCGCGAAATGCACGTAGAAGGTCGACCGGGCGACGCCCGCCTCCGCGGCGATGCGCTGCACGCCCAGTTCGGTGAAGCTCACGCCCTCGGCGAGCAGTCGCTCGGTGGTGGCCAGGATCCGGGCTTCCACCGAGAGCCGGCGGTCCGCACCGCCGGACGGTCGCCGAGTGATGGATGGCATACGCAGATGGTAGGCGGGGAACTCGTCGGCCCGGCCACCAGCGGCTAAGCTTGCCGGACACACTGTCCGACATATCGTCCGACAAGCTGTCCGACGACGAACGGCCAGGTCGGATCCGCAGGAAGGAAGCTGACGTGAAGTACCGACTCCTCGGCAACACCGGCGTGTGGATCTCCGAGATCTCGCTCGGGGCGATGACCTTCGGCGGCTCGGGCGATCCGATCTACGGCGCGCTCGGTGGGCTCGGCCGCGACGAGACCGACCGGATGGTGGCCGCGGCGTTGGACGCCGGCGTCAACCTCATCGACACCGCCGACGTCTACAGCAACGGCGAGAGCGAGGAACTGCTCGGTCACGCGCTGCGCCACCGGCGGGACGACGTGGTGCTGGCCACCAAGGTGCACTCCCCGACCGGCCCTGGTCCGAACGACGCCGGCTGGTCCCGACTGCACGTCATGCAGGCGCTGGAGGCGAGCCTTCGCCGACTGGGTACCGACCACATCGACCTCTACCAGCTGCACAACTTTGACCAGTTCACTCCGTTCGAGGAAGTGCTGGCCGCCCTCGACGACGCCGTACGCCAGGGCAAGGTCCGCTACATCGGCGCCGCGAACCTCGCCGCCTGGCAGGTCAGCAAGGCGCTGGGCGTGTCCGCCGCGCGGAACCTGAACCGGTTCGTGTCGCTGCAGTCCTATTACTCGCTGGTGGGCCGGGATGCCGAACGCGACCTGGTGCCGATGGCCCAGGTTGAGGGTGTGGGCCTGTTCGTCTGGAGCCCGCTGGCCGGCGGCTTCCTGTCCGGAAAGATCAGCCGGGAGGGCGCGACCGGCGAGACCCGCCGAGCCGCCCCGGGCTACCCGGACTTCCCGCCCATCGACCGGGAGCGCGGCCACGACGTGGTCGACGTGCTGCGGGCGGTGGCGGCACGGCACGACGTGAGCCCGGCCCGGATCGCGATCGCCTGGTTGCTGGCGCAGCCGGCGGTCACCAGTGTCACCGTGGGAGCCCGGAGGATCGACCAGCTCACCGACAACATCGGCGCGAGCGGCCTGGTGCTCACCGCGCAGGACCTGAGCGAACTGGACGAGGTCAGCAAGCTGCCGCCGGCGTACCCGAACTGGATCCAGGAGATGTTCGCCGGCGCTCGCCGCCCCAACGGCTGACGAGGCCCGGACGTGCCGGAGCCGTCGCGCCCCGTGACGCGACGGCTCCGGGCTCGGGCCTGGGATCGTCCTGATTCAGGCTGCGTACGCCAGCAGCGTCAGGTCACCGAGCGCGGCCGGTTCGGTAACCGTGCCGAGCGGCTTGAACGTGCTGTCCAGGACGCTGATGCCGGTCGCCCGCCGGACGAGCACCTTGTTGTCGGCGGTGAACATGATGCTCCGGATGCCGTCCCCGCCCGGCAGGTCGACCTCCTTGCCGGTGGTCGTGTCGACCACGGCGAAGCTGCCGTCCTCCCGGGAGACGTCGGTGCCGATCCAGCCGACCGCGACGTACCGGCCGTCCATCGACACGCTGCGGGCCTCCCAACCGCCCCACTTGGCGGCATCGTCCGCCGGCGGGGTGTAGTTGTAGTTGCGGTGGACGCCCGGGCCGTCCACGAAGGGCTGACCGTCCGTGCTCTCCGCCGCCAGGTAGCGGCCGTCGGCCGACCATCGGCGCAGGATCGGATCGAGCGGGCCGAGGACGACCTTCCCGGTACGCACGTCGTACTGCACGGACTCGCGCGTCGGCTGCCTACCGACCATCAGCAGATCACCGCCCTGCCACACCAGCGCGGTGGGGCCGAAGCAGTTGATGTCGGCCGCCAAGTTCCGCTTGTTCGAACCGTCGATGCCGGCGGTCACCAGGGTGCCGAGCCCCCGGTCCCGGTCCGTGGCCACCACCCAGGCGAGACGCCGACCATCCGGGGAGATCGTGATGCTGTTCCGGGTGCACGGGTCGTTGTCCGAGTACGGCACGCGGGCGAGCACGGTGTCGGTCGCACCGCGGACGGCGTGAACGCGGGCCTCACCGTCGGTCATGCCCAGGTAGTAACGGGTCCCTGCGAGGACCGCCGGCTCGGCGGACGTCGCTGCGGTCGGCGACGGGTCGGCCGGCGACGGCGTGACGATGACGGACGGGCTGTCGGCCGGGATCGGAGCCGGGGCGTCTCCGCGCGGGATCAGCGCGAACGCCGTGCCGGTGGCCGCGCCGACCATCACGAAGGCCGCGGCGGACGTGGCGATCGCGCGCTGGATGCCGAGCCGGCGGGAGGTACGCAGGGCGCGGTCGCGCAGGTCGACCGGAGTGACCTCCTCGGCCAGGTCGGCGAGGTCGATCCGGAGACGGTCGTGGTTCATCGGGCGCTCCCTTCCGGGACGTACAGCTCGGCGAGCTCGGGTGCGACGGCGCGCAACTTGGCCAGGGCCTTCGAGGTCTGGCTCTTCACGGTGCCGACGGTGACGCCGAGCAGGTCGGCGGCCTCGGCTTCGGTGCGGTCCTCGAAGAACCGCAGGACCAGCACGGCGCGCTGCTTGGCGGACAGCCGGGCCAGCGCGGCTCGCAGGGTGAGCCGCAGGGTGGTCTGCTGCGCGTGGTCGGCGGCCGAGTCGCCTCCGCGTGGCTCGGGCAGATCACCCGGCATCGACTCGGCCACCTTGCGACGCCGCCACCAGGAGACCTGAAGGTGGTACATGGTCTTGCGGGTGTACGCCTCGGCGTTCCCGCTGTGGTGCAGCCGGTTCCACGACCGGTGGGTCCGGGCCAGCGCCGACTGGACGAGATCCTCGGCCAGGTGCTGGTCACCGGTCAGAAGGTAGGCCGAACGCAGCAGCGCTGGCGTGCGCGTCCGGACGAACGAGTCGAACTCACTCAGCTGAGGGTCCACACGGGCCGATCCTTGGGGTCAGGTGGTGCATCATCGTGATGCCTCCCCAGACGTCGCCCCGCGCGGGCATGGTTGCCCCGCGGGACGAGCAATTTCCGGCGGGCCGACAAATCGGATCGCCGCACTGGAAGGCATGGCCGTACGCTGCGGCAATGCTGCTACGGATGTCGACCCTGCTGCTCCGGACCCTGCGCGAGGACCCGGCGGACGCGGAGGTGCCGAGCCACCGACTGCTGCTCCGCGCCGGCTATATCCGGCGCGCCGCCCCCGGCGGCTACACCTGGCTGCCGCTGGGCAAGCTCGTCCTCGACCGGGTCACCGAGGTGATCCGCTCGGAGATGCTCGCGATCGGTGACCAGGAGGTGCACTTCCCGGCGCTGCTGCCGGCGGAGCCGTACCGGACCAGCGGGCGGTGGACGGAGTACGGCGACGACATCTTCACCCTCGCCGACCGGCGGGGCGCCGACCACCTGCTCGCCCCCACCCACGAGGAGTTGGCGGCGCTGCTGGTGAAGGACCTGTTCACCTCGTACCGGGACTTCCCGGTGACGCTGTTCCAGGTGCAGACGAAGTTCCGCGACGAGGCCCGGCCCCGGGCCGGCCTGCTGCGCGGGCGCGAGTTCCTGATGACGGACGCGTACTCCTTGGACCTGGACGAGGCCGGGTTGCAGGCGGCGTACGACCGGCACCGGGAGGCGTACCGGAAGGTGTTCGACCGGCTCGGCCTCGGGTACACGGTGGTGCACGCGATGTCGGGCGCGATGGGCGGCTCGGCCTCGGAGGAGTTCCTGGCCGCCGCGGAGGTCGGCGAGGACACGTACGTGGGCTGCACGGCATGCGACTACGCCGCGAACACCGAGGCGGTCACCACGCCCGCCCCGCCGGCCGGCGACCCGGACACGCAGCCGGCCACGGCGGTGCACGACACGCCGGAGACGCCCACGATCGCCAGTCTGGTCGACCTGGCCAACGACCGCCGCCTCGCCGGCCGTGCCGACTGGACCGCCGCCGACACCCTCAAGAACGTCGTCCTCACCGTCCGCCGGCCCGGTGCCGAGCCGGAGCTGCTGGTGATCGGGCTGCCCGGCGACCGGGAGGTGGACCTCAAGCGCGTCGACGCCGCGCTCGCACCGGCCACCGTCGCGGTCTTCGACGGCTGGGCGGACCAGCCGGAGCTGGTCCGCGGCTACATCGGGCCGCAGGTCATGGCGAAGCTCGACATCCGGTACCTGGTGGACCCGCGGGTGGTGCCCGGCACGGCGTGGCTGACCGGCGCCAACGAACCGGGCCGGCACGCCACGAACGTCGTCTGCGGCCGGGACTTCGTGCCCGACGGCACGATCGAGGCGGCCGAGGTCCGGCCCGGGGACCCGTGCCCGGCCTGCGGCACCGGCGAGCTGACACTGCGCCGGGGCATCGAGATCGGGCACATCTTCCAGCTCGGCCGCCGCTACACCGACGCCTTCGCGGTGGACGTGCTCGGGCCGGAGGGCAAGCCGGTGCGGCCCACGATGGGCTGCTACGGCATCGGGGTGTCCCGGGCGGTCGCGGCGATCGCCGAACAGCACCACGACGAGCGCGGTCTCGTCTGGCCGGCGGCGGTCGCGCCGTGTGACGTACACCTGGTGGCGGCCGGGAAGGGCCCGCAGCTGGAGGCGGCGCTCGACCTCGGCGGACGCCTCGCCGCCGCCGGCCTGCGCGTGCTGGTCGACGACCGGACGCACGTCTCCGCCGGGGTGAAGTTCACCGACGCGGAGCTGGTCGGCATCCCGCGCACCGTCGTGGTCGGCCGCCGTCTCGCCGACGGGTACGCCGAGCTGCGCGACCGGGCCACCGGCGAGCGCACCGAGCTGCCGATGGACGGTCTGGTCGAACGCCTCACCGCCGACATGCGTGTGGTGTAGTCGAGACGTCACGGGGTACCGCACCCCGATCGGGTGGATCGTTACTGGAGGGCTCCCATGGCCGGTTACAAGGTCAGCGACGTGATGACGAAGCAGGTCATCTACCTGCCGACGGAGACCACCCTGGACGAGGCGGCGAAGGTGATGAAGGAGGCCGACATCGGCGACGTGGTCGTCACCGAGGGGGCCACCCTCGCCGGCATGCTCACCGATCGCGACATCGTGGTGCGGGCCGTCGCCGAGCGCAGCGACCCGGCCGTCACGACCATCGGGTCGATCATCACCCGCGAGGTCGTGATGATCGAGCAGAACTGCACGGCGGGTGAGGCGGCGGCGCTGATGCGGGAGCGGGGTGTCCGGCGGGTGCTGGTCTGCGACAGCGAGCGGAAGCTGGTCGGCATCGTCTCCCTCGGTGACCTGGCCATGCAGCTCGACCCCCAGTCCGCCCTCGGCCAAATCAGCGAGCAGGCGCCGACGGTGTAAGGAAGGGCCCCTTGTTAACGCCTCCGGTAGAGGAAGGGCCCCTTCTTAACACCTCCCGTCGGACGCAGTCGCCAGCGGTAGCCTGGCGGGATGCCCGAGATGCCGACCCGGCTGGCCGAGATCGTCGACGAGTTCGCCGCCGCACCCCGCGACGTCGTGCTGGAGATGCTGCTGGAGTACGCCGACGTCATCCCGCTGCTGCCGCCCGAGCGGGCGGACCGGGAGGGCATGGAGCAGGTGCCGGAGTGCCAGACGGCGTTCTTCCTGCGTGCCCGGGTGACCCCGGAGGGCACCGTCGAGACGCTGTTCGACTGCCCGCCCGAGGCACCCACCACCCGCGCGTTCGCCGGCATCCTCGCCGAGGGGCTCGCCGGGGCCACGCCGGCGGAGGTGCTGGCCGTTCCCGACGACCTCTACCAGCGGATGGGGCTCGCCCACGCGATCAGCCCGCTGCGCGTACGGGGCGGCACCGCGATCCTGGCCCGGCTCAAGCGCCAGGTCCGGGAACAGAGCAGCTGACCGGGGAGTTGTCACCGGGCATGGAGATCGAGATCTACGCCGACGTGGTGTGCCCCTGGTGCTACATCGGCAAGCGCCGGCTGGAGCAGGCCCTCGCGTCGTACGACGGTGACGTGACGGTCCGCTACCGGCCCTTCCAGCTCGACCCGACGCCGGTGCCGGAGTCCCGTCCGCTGATCGACGCGCTCGCGGACAAGTTCGGCGGCCGCGCCCGGGCGGAGCAGATGGCCGCCCACGTCACCGGGGTGGCCGCGGGTGCGGGTCTGACGCTGAACTTCGGCCATGCTCTGGCCGCGAACACCTTCGACGCGCACCGGCTGATCTCCTGGGCCACCGACCGTGGTCGGGCCGGTGAGACGGTGGACGCACTTTTCCGCGCGCACTTCACCGACGGCGTCGACATCGGGTCGCGGGACACGCTGGCCGCGCTCGCCGGCGAAGCCGGTCTGGACGCGGCCGAGGCGCGCGCCTTCCTCGACTCCGACGAGCGGGTCGCCGAGGTCCGTGCCGAGTTGGCCGACGCGCGGCAGCTCGGCGTCACGAGCGTCCCGACCTTCGTGCTGGCCGGGAAGTACGCCGTCACCGGCGCCCAGGAGCCGGAGACCCTCGTCGCCGCGCTCGAGGAGGTGCGCCGCCGCGAGGCCGGCGAGACCTCAGTCAATTGATGATCATCATGTTTCACGTGCAACGGTATCGATGATCGTCTTCGGCCTACGCGGCGGTCGCCCGCCGCTCAGGCGGGTCGGGCCAGGTCGTCGAGCACGCGGGCGTTCGGTAGCGCACCGAGCGCCGGGCCGGGCAGCGCGATCTTGCTGTGCCGCACTCCGGAGCCGATGATCACATGCGGGGTGGCGATCACCCGCGCGTCGACCAGGATCGGCCACTCCTCGGGCAGGCCGATGGGCGTGATGCCGCCGTACTCCATGCCGGTCGACTCCACCGCGTCGGCCATCGGGGCGAAGCTCGCCTTGCGCACGTCGAGCGCCCGCCGGACCACGTTGTTCACATCCGCCCGAGTGGTCGCGAGCACGACGCAGGCCGCGTAGCGCACGAGGCCCTCGCGCTTGCCGGCGACCACCACGCAGTTGGCCGACACGTCGAGGCCCACGTCGTACGCCTCGCAGAACGCCGCCGTGTCGGCCAGATCGGCGTCGATCGGCGCCGCCAGCACGTCGTCGACGTCCACCGGAGCGTCGGCGGGCCACTGCGCGAGGGCGGCGGCCACCGGCGCGGCGAGCAGGTCCGGGCGGGTACGGGCAGATTCGGTCTTCAGCGTCCCCATCACGGGTGCGATCCTCGCACCCGTGATGGGGAACCGCCCACCGACCGGCGGTGCCGACGGTCGTGTTAACGAGGGACCCTTCCTCTACCGCAGGCGTTAATAAGGGGCCCTTCCTTACACCTCAGCTGCCGGTGAGGAAGCCGTTCTCGCGGAGCAGGGTGCGGTCGCGGTGGGCGGCCAGCTCCGCGGCGCGCTCGGCCTGGATCCGGCGCACCTCCATCTCCTCCAGCGCGTGCCGGATCGCGAGCCGGATCACCCCGTAGAGGAAGACGAACCCGCCGACGTACAGGATCACGGTGGTCACCATGGCGAACATGGCGCCACCGTAGGCCGGACGTGAACGGCGCGAACGTTCACTTTGCGCCGGTTCCCCCATACGTGTCGCTCAGGTACTCCGACCAGGTGCGGATGCCGCGCGGAGCCGCCCCGGTGACCAGCCCGCCCGCCCGCAGTTCCCGGCCCAACCGACCGGGTACGCGCACCGCCAGCAGCGGTCGGCGCGTACCCCGGGCCGCGTTCCACGCCCGGACCGCCTCGTCGAACCGGAGCACCTGCGGCCCGCCGTACTCCTCGACCGCCCGCAGCGGGCCGGCGGTGAGCCGCTGCACCAGCCGCTCCGCGACATCGCGCGGGTCGACCGGCTGGGCGACCACCGCCCGGTCCCCGATCACCGGCCCGAGCCGGCTCGCACCCCGCAGCATCTCGTCGAGGAACCCACCGAACTGGGTGGCCCGCAGCACCGTCCACGGCACCTCACCGGCGCCCACCACCTGCTCGGCATCCCGCTTGTGCCGGTAGTAGGGGATCGGCACCCGGTCCACGCCCACGATCGACACGTACACCAGGTGGCGGACGCCGGCCTCCCCGGCGGCGACGACCAGCCGGCGCGTGCCGAGCACGTCGACCCGGTAGGTCTGCCGCCCGTTCGGCGCGGACGCCAGGTGCAGGACCGCGTCGACGCCGGCGACCGCCGCTCGCAACCCCTCCCCGGTCGCCAGGTCCACCGACACCCACTCGACCGTCGGCTCGTCGCGGGCGTGCCGGCTCGTCGCCCGTACGCTCCACCCCTCGTCGAGCAGCCGGGGCACGACGACCCGCCCCAGCCGTCCACCCGCGCCGGTCACCAGGACCCGCATGCCGTCCTCCTCCGCGTTCAGGCTGTTCCACACCGGTAGACGGGGCCGGACGGCGGCACGTGACCCGGCGAGAGCCGGCTCACTGGAGCGCGTCCTGCAACGTCAGCGCGAGGAACAGCGCGATCACCACCTCGCTGATCAGCCAGGAGTGCCGGTCGGCCCAGTCCCGCATCCGGGGCAGCACCGCCGCCGCCCGCGGACCGAGCAGGAGCAGCGCCAGCAGCGGCACCGCCAGCAGCAGCACGGTGAGCAGGACGAACGGCAGCAGGTGCCACCACGGCAGGTCGTGCCGGGCCGTGCTCGCGCCCGCGCTGAGCATGGTGAGGTCGTCCGCGGGCATCGCACCGAGGAGCAGCGCCGCCAGCCGGGCCGCGTACGCCGGGCCGGACCGCTGTAACCGGTCGATCCAGGACGGCGTGCCACCGCGGTGTCGCCGGACGAACACGACCACCGCCAGCACGACCAGCACCGCGATGACGAACCAGTCGATCCAGCCCTCGATCGTCCGGCGATCGGCGCCGCCTGCGGTCAGATTGACCTTGACCGTGCGGGTGGCCAGCCAGCTCAGCGTCGTGCCAGCGGCGACGACGACGGTCGCACCGGCCAGATACCCCAGCGACGCGGCGCGTGGCCGCTCGGCGGAGGCGAGGAACACCGCCGCGACCAGCGGGGTCCCGGCGACCATCACGACGGCCATCGGGAAGGTGCCGAGGAACTCCATCGCCCGTCATCCTCTCGGGCCGGGCCCGGTCGCCGCGGCGTTTTCCCCTGACCGTCGTCCCGCTCACCGCGTCGCCGGCACCACCCGGTGGGCCAGCAGAGCGCCCAGCAGCCCCAGCCCGGCGGCGACCGCCAGCGTGCCGGCGTAGCTGCCCGGACCGGGTGCCGCGCTCGCGGCGAGCAGCGCACCGGTCAGGGCCAGGACGGTCGCCGCGAAGAGCGAGTCCCCCAGTTGCAGGGACGAGCTGTTCCGGCCCTGCTCCCCGGGGGCGGACAGCTCCAGCGTGAGCACCGACAGCGAGGGGTAGAGCA
The DNA here is from genome assembly GCF_009707425.1 of Micromonospora sp. WMMC415. GTDB lineage: Bacteria > Actinomycetota > Actinomycetes > Mycobacteriales > Micromonosporaceae > Micromonospora. The sequence continues at coordinate 859,829 of NZ_CP046104.1, forward strand.
GGCCCATCCCCAGCCCCGCCCCCGCCCACCCGAGGACGGCGACCCACACCGGCGCGGCCGGCACCAGGGCGGACGTCACCACGGCGGTGCCGAGGGTGATGCAGGCGAGGCCGACCGTCGGCAGCGTCGCGCGGGAGCGTGGCACCGGCATCCGCCCCTGCAGCCACGAGCCACCCGACCAGGCCAGCGCGCCCGCGGTGAGGACCAGCCCGGCGGCGGTGGGCGACAGACCCCGCTCCCGCGTGAGCATCAGCGGGATCACCACTTCGGCGGCGACGAACGCGGCGGACGCCAGCCCGCGCAGCCCGATCACGGTGGGCAGGCCCCGGCCGGCCCGGAGGAATCCCGCCGGCAGCAGCCGGGGCGCGCTGACCAGGAGCCCGGCCAGCGCCGCCCCCACCAGCGCGACGGCGGTGATCCCGCGCTGCTGCCCCCCGACGTGCAACAGTGCGGCGCTCACCGCCGCCGCTCCGGCCCAGCCGAGCCGGGTCAGCGCGCCAGCCGGACGACCGGCCGCCGGTACCGCGCCGACCGCCCGCAGCCCCGGACCGATCAGCAGGCCCGCCGGTACGGCCACCGCCGGCACCGCCAGGAAGACCCAGCGCCAGCCGAGGTGCTCGACCACCAGGCCCGCCACGGCCGGGCCGACCAGGGACGGCACGACCCACGCCGCCGCGAACGCGGCGAAGATCTGCCGGTGCAACCGCTCCGGGTACACGCGCCCCACGACCACGTACAGCGCCACTGACAGCAGGCCGGACCCGAACCCCTGCACCACCCGGCCGACCACCAGGACCTCCATGGAGGTGGCGCTCCCGGCCACCACCAGGCCCGCCACGAACCACCCGAGGCCGTGCCACACCGGGCCGCTCGGCCCGCGCATGTCCGACCAGAGCCCGGACAGCACCATGGCGAGCACACCGGCCGCGAAGGGCCCGCCGAAGGCGATGCCGTACAGGGCGATGCCGTCGAGACCGCGCGCGACGGTCGGCATGGCGGTGCCGACCGCCAGCGCCTCGAACGCCAGCAGGGAGACCAACGCCACGACACCCACCGTCATCGCCCGCAGCCGCGGTGCGAACAGCCCACCGGCCGGCGTGGGCGGGGCCGGGGTCGTCATCGTGGCGGTCACCGGGCACCCCGACTCTCACCCGTCACCGGCATCCACCACAGGTCACGGCTCTCGCCGGGCCATCGCCAATCGATCAGCACCCGCCCAGCGTGCGACCTCAACCGCGGTTGAGGTCAAGCGTGACTACGCGGCCTCCAACGCCTCGCCCAGCCCCTTGGCGAGCCCGGACAGGTGCTGGTCCGCGAGCAGGTGACCGGCGGTGATCACCAGCGCGAGCGGCCATTCGATGACCTGCAGCGCGGCCAGCACCCCCAGGCCCGCGTAGTACGCCAACTTGTCCGGCGGCGGCACCGCCACCTCACCCAGCACCGGGACGTCCACCCGGCGGCTGAACGCCCGGACCGTCTCGCGTCCCCCGCTGAGCTCCCGCGTCAGCGTGCTCATTGCGACCTCCACTAGAACGGCGACGGCACCCGGATTCCACCGACCCGCCCGTCCACACCCGGCCGGCCGGGGAAACTTTGCTGCTCCCCGGGGCATAACGGACGGCCGGCCGGGAAGCCAGCCCGCCGGAGGAGCAGGCATGGGAGGCGAGATGGAGTTCGGCGGCGGGAACAGCAGCACCGGGGGGTCGGGCCGGCACCTGTCCGGTCGTACGCCTCGATGACGCCGCTGGGCCGGGTCGCCGGCCGTCTTCGCCCTCCGGCCGCCGTGTCGCAGGTGGTGGGGGAGGCGTCCCGGAATCTCGGTTCGGCCGCGGTCCGGCTGGCCGGGGCCGCCGGCCTGACCCGCCGTCGGGTCTGGTCCCGTCCGGGCCGGCACCACATCGAGGTGCACGGCGTCTGCCAGGACGGCGGGGACGTCCTCGCCCGGCAGGTCGAGCGGGCGCTTGAGGGGATGCCCGGCGTGGCGTGGGCGCGGGTGAACGCACCGTCCGGCCGGGTGGTCGTCGCCGTCGAGTCGCCCGAGCCGAGGCTGCGTGACCTGATCGCGACCGTCGACCGGGCCGAACGCGTCTGTCCCCACGAGCCCGACCCGGAGATCCCGCCCCCGCATCCGCCCGAGGAGGGGCCGCGCACCCCCCGTACGCTCGGCGCGCTCGTGTCCGACGCGCTCGGTCTCACCATCTCGGCCGCGACCCGGATCCTGCCCTTCACCCCTGCCCCCGCCGAGGTCGCCGGCCTGCTCGGCGCCGTCGACCTGCATCCGAAGCTGCACGCCCTCGCCAACCGCGGACTGCGGGCCGACCCCCGCGCCGATCTGCTCTTCCCGCTGGCCGAGGCGGTGGTGCAGGGTCTGACCGGCGGTTGGACCGGCATCGTGCTCGATGGTGCCCAGCGCGTCGTGCAGTGGGGTGAGGCCCGGGCTCAGCTCGCGGCGTGGACGAAGGCCGAACCCCGGCTGACCGGCGACCCGGAGCGGGCCGTCGCCCGCACCCTGGACTCCGAGCGGCCCCGGCCGAAGCCGGACGGGCCGGTCGAGAGGTACGTGACGCGGATGCTCCACACCGGCGCCGTCGCCGCGGCGGCGGCCACCCCGCTCGTCGGCGGCAAGCGGGCCGCGGCGCTCGGCCTCTCCGCACTGCCGAAGGCCCCCGGCTCGGGTCGCGAGGGGTACGCCGCCCAACTCGGGAACCTGCTGGCGCGGCGCGGCGTCATCGCCATGGACCGTGGCGTGCTGCGGGAACTCGACCGGATCGACACGTTGGTTCTCGACGCCGCCGTGCTCGGCTCCGACCGGGGGCTGCTGGCCGACCTGGCTCCCCTCGGGGACGCCGACGCGGGCGAGGTGGCCTCGCGCGCGTTCGCGCTCTTCGACCCGGACGAGCCCGACGCGTGCCGGGAGGCCGACGGCTGGCGGATCGGTCCGGTCGAGGCGCTCGGCGCCGCGGACCCGGGGGACACCCCGGAGAGCGAGCGGCTACGGGCGGCGGACGGCCGGGTGCTCGGTCTGGCGCACGATGACCGGCTCGTCGCGGTGCTGCGGGTCGAGGCGGAACCCGCGCCGGGCGTGGACATCCTGCCGGCCGCCGCCCGGCGGGCGGGGCTGCGGCTGGTCGTGGCCGGCGACGACCCCGACCGGTACGACTTCGCCGACGCCGTCCTGCCCGGCGGTGAGCAGCTCGCCGGGACGGTACGCCGGCTGCAACAGGACGGCGCGGTGGTGATGCTGGTGTCCGGGGACCGGACGGCGCTCGGCGCCGCCGACTGCGGTCTCGGCATGGCCAGCGACGAGGAGTTGCCCCCGTGGGGTGCGCACCTTCTGGTCGGCACCGATCCGCGGGTGTCCGCGCTGGTGGTGGAGGCGGCCGGCGTGGCGCGGCGGATGAGCGCGCAGAACATCCGGCTCGCGCTCGCCGGCACCGGGCTCGGCGCCCTGTCCGCGTTCACCACCGACCGGGAGTTGCTCCCCGGCCGGACCCTGGCGGCGGTGAACGGCACCGCCGCGCTGGCGTTCGCCAACGGCGTGTGGCGTGCTCACCACCTGCCCAACCCGGCCGACGCGCCCGCCCCGCGCAAGGCGGTTCCCTGGCACCTGATGCCGGTGGAGACGGTCCTCGACCAGCTCCACAGCACCCCCGACGGCCTGGAGTGCGCCGAGGCCGCCCGGCGGCGGGGCGGCGTCGGACCCGACGGCCGCGCCCCGTCCACCCTGCTCCGGGCGTTCCTCGACGAGCTGGCCAACCCGCTCACCCCGGTCCTCGCCGCCGGGGCGGTGCTGTCCGCCTCCTTCGGCTCGCTCGTCGACGCCGCCCTGGTCGGCGGTGTGCTCGGCGGGTCGGCCCTGGTCGGCGCGGTGCACGAGCGCAACACCGAGCGTTCCCTGGCCGAACTGCTGTCCCGCTCGGCGGTCACCGCCCGGGTCCGGCGGGACGGCACCGACCGCGTGGTGCCCGCCGACGAGCTGGTTCCCGGCGATGTGATCGTCCTCGAACCGGGCGACGCCGTACCCGCCGACTGCCGGGTCCTGGAGGCGGTCGGGCTGGAGGCCGACGAGTCCTCACTCACCGGCGAGTCGCTGCCGGTGAGCAAGACCGACCAGCCGGTCGCCGCGGCCGCCGTCGCCGAGCGGCGCTCCATGGTGTACGAGGGCACCACCGTCGCCGCCGGGCAGGGCCGGGCGGTCGTCGTCGCCACCGGTGCCGACACCGAGGCCGGGCGCAGCATGGCGTTGGCCCGGCACGCTGCGCCCAGCGGCGGTGTCGAGGCGCGGCTCGGCGGGCTGACCAGCAAGTCCGTACCGCTCGCGCTGGGCTCGGCGATCGCCGTCGCGGGCGCCGGCGTGGCTCGGGGCGTACCCCTGGCGGAGACGGCCGCGACCGCCGCGAACCTGGCGGTCGCGTCGGTGCCCGAGGGGTTGCCGTTCCTCGTCAGCGCCGCGCAACTCGCCGCGGCCCGGCGGCTGGCCGAGCACGGCGCCCTGGTCCGCAACCCGCGCACGATCGAGGCGCTCGGTCGGGTCGACGTCCTCTGCTTCGACAAGACCGGCACGCTGACCGAGGGTCGGCTGGTGCTCTCCGGCGTCGGCGACGGGGACCGGTACGCCCCGGTCGACCGGCTCGACGACCACCTGCGCACGGTGCTCGCGGTCGCGCTCCGCGCCACACCGGACGCCGAGGATCCGGAGCAGCTCCCGGAGCAGACCGACCGCGCGGTTCGCCGGGCGGCGCGGGAGGCCGGCGCGGTGGAGCAGACCGGGGCGGCGGCCTGGCACCCCGTCGGAGGGTTGCCCTTCGAGCCGTCCCGCGGCTACCACGCCACCGTCGGCACCTGCGACGGAGGCCTGCTGCTCAGTCTCAAGGGCGCCCCGGAGACAGTGCTGCCCCGCTGCGTGAACCGGCGCACGGAGGCCGGCGTGGTGCCGATGGACGAGCCCAACCGGGCGGCGGTGCAGCACGAGTTGACCCGCCACGCCGGGGCCGGGCAGCGGGTCCTCGCGATCGCCGAACGGGCCGTGGACGACGAGACCGTCACCGACGACGACGTCCGGGGCCTGACCTTCGTCGGGATCCTGGCGCTGGGTGACGGGATCCGCGCCAGCGCCGCGCCGGCCGTCGCCAGCATCCGCAGGGCCGGCGTGCACACCGTGATGATCACCGGCGACCATCCCGCCACCGCCGAGGCGATCGCGTCGGTGATCAGCCCCGGCGACGGCCAGCGGGTGGTCACCGCCGCGGAACTCGACGACCTGGACGACGAGGCAATGGCCGCCCGACTGGTCACCACCGACGTGGTCGCCCGGTGCACCCCCGCCCACAAGGTACGGATCATCCAGGCGTTGCAGGCCTGCGGCCGGTGCGTGGCGATGACCGGTGACGGCGCGAACGACGCCCCGGCCATCCGTCTCGCCGACGTCGGCATCGCGCTCGGCCAGCGCGGCACCCCCGCCGCCCGGGCCGCCGCCGACCTGGTCGTCATGGACGACCGGCTGGAGACCATCATCGCCACGCTGACCGAGGGACGGGCCATGTGGTCGTCGGTCCGGCACGCGCTGAGCATCCTCGTCGGCGGCAACCTGGGCGAGATCGCGTTCAGCATCGTCACCGCCGCCGCCGACGGCCGTTCCGCCCTCAACGGCCGCCAACTGCTGCTGGTCAACCTGCTCACCGACCTGGCCCCCGCGCTGGCCATCGCGGTCCGCCCGCCGCGCCCCGAGCACAGCGAGGCCCTGCTCCGGGAGGGACCGGACACCTCCCTCGGCACCACCCTGGACCGGGAGATCGGGGTCCGCGCCACCTCCACCGCGCTCGGCGCCACCGCCGGCTGGGCGCTGGCCCGGTGGGCGGCCGGTTCACCCCGCCGGGCCGGCACCGTCGCCCTGGTGTCGCTGGTCGGTACGCAGCTCGGCCAGACCCTGCTGGCCGGCGGCACCACGCCCGGCGTCCTCATCTCCACCGCCGGATCGGTGGGAGTGCTCGTGCTGGTCGTGCAGACCCCCGGCCTCAGCCAGTTCTTCGGCTGCACCCCGCTCGGGCCGATCGGCTGGACGATCGCCACCGGCTCCGCGGTCGGCGCCACCCTCGCCAACGGCGCCGTGGCCCGGCTGGTGGAGCGGCTGCCGGCCCCGCCGCGAGCCGCCACCGACCTGATGCACCGCCTGCCGCTGCTACCCGACGCGGACCTGCTGCACCGGCTGCGCCGGTGGCCGACCGGCGGGCAACCCGGACCCGACGGGCAGCGTGGTCCCGACGGCGCTACCGCCGGCCAGCCGGGTCCGGACCGGTCGGCCGCGGAGCGTCCCGCGGACGCCCCGACCGCGTGAGTCCAGCGATCAGGGGTACGGGTGTCCCCGTGAGCGGGAACGCGGACGTGACGTTCATCGGGACCGCCACCACGGTGCTGCGGATCGGGGGGTTCACCCTGCTCACCGATCCGAACTTCCTGCATCGGGGGCAGCGCGCGTACCTGGGCAAGGGCCTGTGGTCACGCCGCCGTACGGACCCGGCGATGGAGGTCGCCCAACTGCCCGCCCTGGACGCGGTGGTCCTGTCCCACCTGCACGGGGACCACTTCGACCGGGTCGCCCGCCGGGAACTCGACCGTTCGCTTCCGATCGTCACCACTCCCGCCGCGAGCCGGAAGCTGCGCCGCTGGGGATTCCGCGCCGCCGACGGTGTGCCCACCTGGCACTCCCGGGAGCTGCACCGGGGCGGGACGACTCTGCGGCTCACCGCGCTGCCGGGCCAGCACGGTCCCGGTCCGCTGGACCGGCTGCTGCCCGACGTGATGGGCACCCTCGTCGACCTGGAACGCGACGGCACCCGCACGTTCCGGCTCTACGTCACCGGCGACACCCTTAACAAGCCGCTGCTGGCCGACATCCCCGGGCGCTACCCGGACATCGACGCGATGCTCATCCACCTCGGCGGCACGAAGATCGCCGGCATCCTGGTCACCATGGACGGCCGGCAGGGCGCCGACCTGGTCGAACTGATCCGGCCGACCCTCACCGTGCCCATCCACTACGACGACTACCCCGTGTTCCGCTCCCCGCTGGGCCACTTCGTCGCCGAGACCCGCCGGCGCGGCCTCGGCGGCGTCCGCACCATCGCCCGCGGCGAGACGGTGTCCCTGCTGCCGTCCTGAGGCGCGCACTTTCGGGGAAGTAGCGGCCTCCCGGCGGCCGGAGGCCACAACTTCCCCGAAGTTGTCCGGATCTTGGCGGCACGTCGGCGGCGAGTGGTCCCTTGTGGCGATCGCCGCCTGCCGGCCACGGGGCCGGAGGCGGCGATCGGTCGTGCCGTGCCGTCAGCTGCGCTCGGAGATGGCCTCGATGAGGTCACCGACCGGGCGATCCGGCAGGGACCGGGCCACGTCGGCGACGGCCACGATGCCGACGAGATCGTGCCCGTCGATCACCGGCAGCCGGCGCACCTTGTACTGGCTCATCGTCCGCAGGATCTCGGCCGCGTCGTCGTCGGCGCCGATGGTGACGGCCTCACCCTGCGCCAGCTCACCGGCGGTGACATTGGCCGGGTCGCGGCCCTCGGCGAGCACCTTCACCACGATGTCGCGGTCGGTCAGCATTCCCTTGAGCCGGTTGTCGTTCCCGCAGATCGGCAGCGAACCGACACCCAACTGGGCCATCTGCTTCGCCGCCGTCCGGAGGTCGTCCTGCTCACGGACGCAGGTCACGTCCTGGGTCATGATCTCGCGTGCGGTCGGCATGGGTATGACACCTCACTTCCGGGGGGTTGTTGCCGTTTCTCCTACCCCCACGGTCGCGGCCCATGCGCGGACGTTCACCGCCAGGTGGCCGCCGCCCGGCGCAGCCGGTCGTTGATCGCCCGGCCGACACCCACGTCGGGCACCGGCTCGGCGACGATCTCGGTGACGCCGGTGCTGTCCAGCCGGTGCAGCGCGTCGAACAGCCGGGCCGCCGCCTCGGTCAGGTCGCCGCCGGCGGAGAGCACCGCCACCTCGGCCCAGTCGCCCGCCGGCCGGTCCCGGAACGCGAGGAAGCCCCGCCGGGCACCGTCGCCGGCCGCCGGCTCCGCGCCAGAGACCACCCGCAACGGCGTACGCGGGGCGTAGTGCGCCGCGAGCGCGCCGGGCGCCACCGGCTGCCCGGAGCTGCCCGGGCGTACGACCACCGGCCCGACCGCCTCCTCCAGCGACTCCACCGGCAGCGCACCGAGGCGCAGCACCACCGGCCGGTCCCCCCGCATGTCCACGATCGTCGACTCGATGCCGCAGCGGGCCGACCCGCCGTCGAGCACCACGTCCACCGCCGCGCCCAGGCCGCGTACGACGTGCTCGGCCCGGGTCGGGCTCAGCTGGCCAAAGCGGTTGGCGCTCGGCGCGGCCACCGGCACCCCGGCCGCCGCGATCAACGCCCGCGCGGCATCGTGATCCGGCACCCGCACCGCCATCGTCTCGAGACCCGACGTGACGATCGGTGGGATCACCGCCGGCCGATCCACGATCAGGGTCAGCGGCCCCGGCCAGAACCGCTCGGCGAGCGCGGCCACCGCCGCCGGCACCGAGCCCACCAGCTTCTCCAGCTCCGCCGCCTCGGCCAGGTGTGTGATCAGCGGGTCGAAGCTCGGCCGTGCCTTGGCCTCGAAGATCCGGGCCACCGCCCGCGCGTCGAGCGCGTTGGCGCCCAGCCCGTACACGGTTTCGGTGGGGAAGGCCACCAACCCCCCGGTACGCAGGACGGAAGCCGCCTCGGCGATGCCGCTGTCGGCGGGCAGGACTTGCGGTGTGCTCACACGTCCGACGCTAACGTGCCGCGGCCTACGACCTCCGCACGGCCCTCCGACGCCGCCCCACCAGCATCAGGCTGGCTGGCATTCATCGTGGACGAAGGAGTCGGCCAGACCCAGCTCCAACGGGCCATCAACGCGCTTGCGCGTGAGCTGCGGTTCGTCCACTTCGACGGTGACGGCTGCCTCGACCACCAATAGTTGGTGTCGCCGACTGAGCCTCGGTGTGGAAGAGCGTGTGCGATTGCGGCCGTGAGCAGGCCGGATGATGTGGTGGGCCGGAGGTACCACCATGCGAACCACACCGTCACGATCGCCGGTGACCCGCTTCCCCTGGCAGCGGCAGCAGCGGTCGCAGGCCGGCCCGGGTCGTGACGGATTACCGTGTGCGACGCGCGTCGGAGTGCGCGGATCAGACCGCTCGGCCGCAACACTTCTTGTACTTGGCCGTCGATCCGCACCAGCATGGTGAGTTGCGCGGTGGCGGCCATGCGATTGTGTGCTCCTCCGGCAGGGTCTCGCTGTAGCGGGTCTTGAGCGCCGGATCGAGGGCGGACTCACCAACCCGGTCCGCGAACTCGCAGAGACCGGTGACAGTTGCCGGCACCACCCGGATGGCTGGCACACCGCTGTTCGTCAACTCACGCCACCGGCGCTCCGCAGCCTGATAGTGCTCGTCGTCGGTCACGGCGTGTTCCTGAGGCCACCGCCGTCGCGCCTCGGCCCGCTCCTGGCGCTGAAAGATCACCATCCGCACCTGCCGTGGCACCCGTCCAGACTTCACGGCGTCCCGCACACCATCCACGTCGACGATCTGCCGCCGCTGCGTCGGCGCCGCCGGAGCCAGCTCATCGGTAGCGTCCGGAACCAGACCCAACTGCTGACGGACCTCACGACGGCCGCGAATCATCACCGACGACATCTGCATCCAGCCATCCGAGCCGCTCAGCGCCCGCAACTCCTCGGTCGACAGGCGGGCCACCGCCCGGTCGTACCAGCGCAACGCACCGTGCAGATCGCCTCGCTCGGCGAGGAGTTCGGCGACCAGCGTGCAGTGACCGTCGTTCGTCGCCGCGTCGCGAGCCAGGCGGTCCAGCACGTCATGCGCCTCGTCGGCGTCGCCTTGCTCGAATCGCACCTCTGCGAGCTGCACCGTGGCGTAGCAGCCGTCCTCGCCGCCGTCAGCGATCAGTCTGTTCAGCAGATCGGCTGCGCGATCGAGCCGCCCCGCCCGGCGCCATGTGTCTGCAGCCTCGAGGAGGATCTCACCCCGCTCGTCCGGATACTGCTCTACCTCGGCCTCAAGGGCTGCGGCCTCGGCAGCCACGTTCATCGACACGGCGCTCACCGTACTCAATGCCTCCGGCGTCGGAGGGCCAGGGGCGTCAGGAGCGGTAGACATCCCTTCGATGATCTATGTCCACAACGGTCACGGTGTGGTTATCGTCGTCGATGCGGTAGATGATCCGGTAGGTGCCTCGACGGGCACTGAACCGATCTGACAACGGCGGCAGCAAGCGCTTCCCGACCCGGTAGGGCTCTCGCACCAACGGCCCGGTCATGAACTCGTACGCGGCAACCGCGACGGCCTCTGGCAACCGTTCGGCGAGCGCTCGACGGACGGTCGGCGTGGCGCGCAGCGTGTACGGACCTTCCGGCAGCCGCCGACTCACGCGGCAGAGGCGCGACGGGCGCGAATGGTCTCCGCAAGCTGGTCGGCGGACACCTCTTCACCTCGGGCCAGTTCCGCGTCGGAGTCGGCCAGCCGTCGCAGGGTACCCGCATCTCCGAGAACCGCGACGGTTTCCTCGAGCCGCTCAAGATCTTCCACCGAAACCAGCACGGCGGACGGACGGCCGTGCACCGTCACCGTCACCCGCTCGTGGTGGTCGTGCACCCGCCCCACCAGCTCAGAGAGCCGGGTCTTCACTTCCCCCAACGGCAGCGTCGTCATGGTCACAAGTATGACCAAAATCCGCCTTGCGTGTCCACCGTTTCGACGGATGCTACGCCGGCAAGTTCGCCTGGTGACCACATCCCGCTACAAGCCGGCAGGTGAGAAAGATGCGTGGAGCCCAGGGGACTCGAACCCCTAACCCCTGCCTTGCAAAGATCAAGCGCCCTGTCGGCCGGCGTCGCCCCTTGCCGCTGACCTGCACCGCTCGTCGGCCAGTGCGGCTCTCGGCCGCCTCTCGCCGGCTGGCTTGGCTGTACCGATGGCTGTACAGCCACCTTGATCCTCGATTCCCAAGACCATGTCTAGCCCGTCCGGGTCGGTCCGCCTGGTCCCGGTCCTCGGGCGCTCGGCAACTCGATCCGTTCGGTTCGGTCCCCCGCTTGTGGCCCAGATGGCTCGGCCGTTAGCGCTTAGGCGAACGGACAACCGACTTTTGGTAGCCGAGCAGTCGGCGGAAAGCAGCGCGCAACCCAAGCGACGCGGATAGCCAGTACGCCCCGCCGGAGCCGTCGAAGTACATCCTTCGCGAGACCACGCGTCCGTTCCGCTTGCCGATTTCCTCGTAGTAGTTCCCTTCGATGAACACTCGGACAGCCTCAAGGAAATCATCGAGAACTGCGAGCTTGTCCTCATCGTCGTAGGCAGTTCGCACCATCTTGTAACCGTTTCCGAGGTCAACGAAGTAGACCTCGGTCGTCTCGGTCATCGTTGCAGTGGCCGTAGCACCATCGCCGGCGCGGAATACCCGTAGCCGAAGCCCACTGTCCTCGTCGCTGATCTCAAAGCTGCGCGCGGCACCCGATCGAACGAGGGATGTCCCCGCATCCCCCATCCTCTCCCTCATTGCCTCGATCATCGGTCGATTATCTAGCAGGGCGTCTCCATGCATGCCTTCGCGGACTGGCTGGACGCCAGTCTGCCCCCATCCCCCGGATAGGTGCCAGAACTGCGGCGCCTGGTCGGGGTCAAGGGTGGCCGTAGGCCATCGGCGTGCCGACGCGCAGCGCCCTTGACGCCGGCCAGGTGGCGTAGAGGATCGGGCACCCGGGGGGGTGGGTCACACCCTGGTCCTCGTCGTCGTTGAAATGCGGACGGTGCCCACGAGAGTTCGTGGGCAAGCAGCTCTGCTGCGCGGCAGCGATCGCCCTACCCTCGACGGAGGACAGCCCCGACGGCGATCGTCCCGCCTCAGCCCATCACACCGGGTCCCCACCAGCGTGGCCGGCCGGCCCGGCCGATGCCGGCCGGAGGTCGCCAGCAGGCCGGGCCGGGCCGGCGCGGCCCGCTTGCGGGCCGCCTTGATCCTAAAAAGGGGAATTCGGCAGTGCGTGAGCTCTGTCAGAGTGTCCGGCGATGGGCCGCGACACCCCGTAGCGATCGAATCGCGGCAGTTGAGTGCAGCGGTCCTCGACCGTCGGCCGAGATCGATGCTTGCCGGAATCCGTACGCCAATGGCACGATGAAACCATGGATGATCTTGCCACGCTGGCAGACCTACTACAGCTGCCGCCGATGGATGAGGCTTATTGGCGATCGTCCGATTGGTCGGCTATCGAAACGGCACTCGGTGCTGAACTGCCGAGCGACTACAAGTTTTTTGTCGACACATATGGTCCCGGTGCCATCAACGATCATCTGCTCGTATGCGCACCCGATGCCTCTCTCGGCTGGACTGACTTGGTCGACAACAATGAGGTGGCGCAGGAGTCGTGCCGGATCTGGTTCAGCGGCGTTGACGACGAACCTTTCAGCCGTCTCGAACGGGCTTGGCCGCTGGGTGATTCCTCCCGTTGGGACGGTGACCATGTTCCCGACTGGTTCCAGCCCGGCGATAACCTCATCTCCTGGGGCGGAACCCCCAACGGCGACTTTCTCTTCTGGCACGTAAAGCCCGGCGTCGCCCCCGCTGATCACCCGGTGGTCCTTCGTGAAAGAGGGCCGTACTTCGAACGTTTCGACGGCGGGTTCGCCATGACCCTCGGGGGTTTGCTCACCGGTACCATCCGTTCCCGATATCTGAGTAGATGGCTGCGCGTCCCGCATTCTTACGGCTTGGCCGGCCGCAGAGACATCAACGGCAGACATCTAGAGTGAATCCGGCGAGTATCGTGGTGCGCCGCAGGCAGTCAGATGTCACGGACTGTAACCAGCTCTGTCAGAGCTTGGGTTCGACCGGTGACGGCAGCATGTCGGCCCACTTGCGCAGTACGTCGACGGCCTGGTTTCGGAGGGCTCCTTCGGCAACCTCTTCGCGCAGTGAACGGCGTTCGGCCGGTTGGGCGACCTCGCGGTAGAACTGGAGGTCTTCGAAACCGTAGGTTGCTACGTCGTGACTGGTGGCCCCGAAGATCAGGCGGGGAATGCGTGCCCAGTAGCAGGCCATGAGGCACATGGGGCAGGGCTCACTGCTGGCGTACATGGTGCCGTCTTCGAAGAGGTGTCGCCCGAGGTTGCTGCCTGCGTGACGCAGGGCCATGACTTCGGCGTGTGCGGTCGGGTCTCGTAGCTCGACAACGCTGCTGGTGCCCTCTCCGACGATCTCTCCGGAGATGACGACGATGGCTCCGAAGGGAGTCTTGCCCTCGTCCTCCAACGCGCGCCGCGAGATTTCGATGGCCCTTGCTAGGAACCGCTCGTCTTGGGCGTTCAGGTCTGCGGTCATGGTCTTCCTCCTTGCCGCCCTGATGGCTTGCCGCTGGATCTGCGTTTGGGCCAGGGCTTGAGTGGGGTGACGAATCGGAGTTCGGTCCGGTCGGCCGGGTATTCGGCGTCGGAGACTTCGACGACTCTTTCGTTGGCGTCCAGGGAGATGCGTCGGCAGAGGATGAAGGGAACGCCGTCGGGCAGGCCCCAGAGCTGGGCCTCGGCAGTGGTCGGCATCCGGCCTGTTACTTCGTCAATCATGGTCATGATTTCCACGCCGACTGTCGAGAGCTGGTGTTGGGTTCCTCCCGGCCACGGCTCGTTGGCCTCGTCAAGGAGCGCGGGGTTTGAGCTGATGAGCGCAACCGGCATGTAGGAGATGCTTGACGAGAGAAGCAAGCCGCTTGCCCGGTCGGTCGAGTCGTAGCGTCGCCGCAGCAGTAGTTCCGTCGGCTCGATTCGGAACAGGTCGGCCAGGTCCGGGCCGGCTTCCACCTGGTCGTAGCGGGAGCGGAACTCCTGCTCGCTGATCTGCATGTTGAGGTTGGTCTCGGCCTCGCCTACGACGGCACGCTCGGCTTCAGGGCGTGCGGCAAGGTCTTTCTCGACCTGGTGACGCTCAGAGGAGCGGATGACCTTGCGGGGTGGAACGCGCACCACCGGTGCTTTGCCGCGTCCGCTGCTGATGAGGCCCTGAGCTTTGAGCAGGGCGATCGCCGCGCGGGCGGATCCGACAGAGCATGACCAGCGCTCGGCCAGCTCGGCCAGCGTGGGCAGTGAGTCTCCCGGCGTCAGCTCGCCGCGCTCGATCTGCATGCGGATGTCGTCAGCGATCTTCAATTGGATCGGCAGCGGGACGACTGTTGGACGTGGCTCCATGTCTCCATCCTCGCAGGTTTGCCAGCAAACCTCTTGCTCCGTGGGCGATGCATGCCTTACTGTCGATTGCATGTTTGCTAGCGAACTAGCGAACTCGATGTCCGGTCCGGCAGACGTCCGGCGACAACAGGAGGCAAGAGGGCATGGTCCCCAACACGATCAAGGTTCCGGTTCCGTTCGAGTACGTCTTCCCGGCTGGCGCGCTGTGCCTCGGGGTGGAGCCGGTGACGGACTTCGACAAGCGCGGCCAGGGCGACGACCAGGCGCGTGACAAGGACACCGGTGAGCGGCTGTGGGTGGTCAAGGTCCTGGACCTGGACCCGGAGGCCGGGAAGTTCGGCGGGTCCAAGGAGGTCAAGGTGAAGATCGCGGCCCCGGTCCAGCCGGTGCCGCCCGCGTCGAAGATCCCCGGCTACCCGCCGGCGGTGATGTTCACCGACGTGACCCTGACCCCGTACGTCGACAGCCAGCGGTGCAAGGGCTCGGGGAAGTGCCGGGCGCGTCAGGCGTGGTCGATCCGCGCGGGCGCCATGACCGAGCCGACCGCCGCCGCGACGAAGCAGGCGGCCTGACCAGAACTGGACGCGCGGGGCGGGCCTCATCCGCCAAGACCAAGCCTGCCCCGCGCCTCACCCGATCACCTCGGAAGGAGTTGGGCTGATGCCCACGCTAGCTGACGCTGCCCGCATCGCCGGGAACCCGCGCCCCGCCCCCGCCCGTCGCACCCACCGCCGCACAGTGATGCGCCTGGCCGGTCCTGGTATCCGGGCCGCCCGCGAGGTCTACACCACCATCCCCGCCGACGCCGTCCGCGTCGCCGCCCTGGTTGAGATCTCCGCCGCCGCCGCAGCCCTAGCCCGCACGGTGGTCAAGCTGCGCCACCTCGACCCGGACCTGATCGCCCCGCACGTCTCCGACCGCGTCGACCTCCGCGCCGTCCTTGGTCGCGGTCAGTGGCTGCCGACCATGACCCGACACGTCCCCGCCCCGCAGGCCGGGCCGGTCGATCTGGCCGCGCTGATGCCGACCCGGACTCCGGCGCGTCGCCGGGTCGTCCGCCGTCGTCTCGGTGCGCCGGGGCAGAACTCCCTGTTCACCGCTGTCGCGACGGGCGGGGAGGGCTGAGGGATGCCGCTGGTCAACGTGATCCGGGGTGACCGGATCGAGGGCGCGCCGATCAACGTTCACACGCCGTTCGTCCGCATCCCGATGTGGCTGGCCCTGTCGTGGTGGACGCTCAAGGCCCTCGGCCGCCTGGCCGTGGTCCTGGTCCGCTTCTGGTACCTGACCGCCCCGGCTGTCTTCTTCGCCTGGCTCTACCTCCGGTACGGCTGGGCCGGTCCGGTCGGTGTCGTCGGCCTGGTCGCCGTCGTCTCGACGGGGTGGGCGTTCGGGCACCGGTCGTCGTGGCTGCGGTTCGGGTGGTGGCCGGTCCTGTCCCGCTACCGCCGGATGGTGTACCGCCGCAACTGGCACGCCGCGATGGTCACCGCGAAGCTCGCCGTCTCGTTCGACGCCCACACCGTGCTGCCTGTTCTGCGCCGGGTCCGCTGCGCCTCCGGCGTGGACGTGGTGACGGTGCGGATGGTGACCGGGCAGATCCCCGACGACTTCGCCCGCGTCGCGGAGAGGTTGGCGCACACGTTCGGGGTGCGGCAGGTCAAGGCCGTGCCGGGGCCGCGTCCGGATGTGGTGCTGCTGCACCTGTTCCGCGGTGACCCTCTCGCCAAGGTGGTTCGCCCGCTGCCGGTGCCGGCGGTGCCGGAGTTCACCGCCTTGCCCGTCGGCAAGCGCGAGGACGGTGACGGCTACGAGCTGCGCCTGTTCGGCACCCAGGTCCTCGTGGTGGGCGCGACGGGTGCGGGGAAGGGCTCAGTGATCTGGTCCGTGGTTCGGTCTCTCGCCGCCGGGGTCACCTCCGGGCTGGTGCAGATCTGGGGCCTGGACCCGAAAGGCGGGATGGAACTCGGGATGGGTGCGCCGATGTTCACCCGGTTCGCCCGCAAGGACTACGCCGCGATGTGTGAGCTGATCGAGGAAGCCGCCACCGTGGCAAAGGACCGCGCCGGGAAGCTCTACGGCCGGACCCGCCAGCACACGCCGACCCCGGACGAGCCGCTGATCGTCGTCGTCATCGACGAGCTGGCCAACCTCACCGCCTACCTGACCGACCGCCAGCTCAAGGACCGCATCAAGGCCGCCCTGTCCATCCTGCTCAGCCAAGGGCGAGCCGTGGGCGTGCATGTGGTCGCGGCGATCCAGGACCCGCGCAAGGAGGTGCTGCCGTTCCGGGACCTGTTCCCCACCCGCATCGGCCTGCGCCTGGCTGAGGCCGCCCAGGTGGACCTGGTGCTCGGGGACGGGATGCGTGACCGGGGTGCGCTGTGTGACCGGATCCCGCAGTCCCTGCCGGGTGTGGGCTTCGTGGTGATCGACGGGAACCCGACGCCGATGCGGGTCCGCTTCTCCTACCTCACCGATGACGAGATCCGCGACATGGCGCATACCTACGGCCGGCTGCGGGTCATCGACGGCGAAATCCTCCTGGACGGTGCCGCATGAAGCCGCATCCCACCGCCACCCGCGCCGACCGTGCCGAGGGCCTGGTCCTGGTCGTCATCCTGCTCATCGTCGCCGGGTTCGCCGGGGCTGCGTCGTTCACCCACGTCAAGGACTGGACCCTCGACAACAGCCCGCCTGGTACCGGGGCGTGGTTCGGCTGGGCCAACGCCGTCATCTCCGAACTCGTCCCCGTCGCCGCCCTGCTCACCATCCGCCAGCGGCGCCGCACGGGCGGACCGATCGGCTACCCGATGTTCCTGCTCATCGCCGCCGTCGCCCTCTCCCTCGCCGCGCAGCTCGCCGTAGCCAAGCCCGGCCTGTCCGGATGGCTCCTGTCGGCCGTGCCGGCGTTGGCGTTCATCGGCCTGTCCAAACTCGTCCTCACCACCGCACCCGCCCCGACGCCGGCCGCTGACCCTGTGCCAGCCCGCCCGGTCGAGCAGCCTGCCCCGCCGGCTCCTGCACCCGCGCCGGCTGTGCCTCAGCCCGTCGCCCTGGTCGACGTCGAGCCGACCCGGCCTGCCCCGGCTGTCCCGGTGGCTCCGGTGTCGCCAGCCGCCTTCACCCGCCGCAACGGTGTCCCGCTGATCGGAGAGGTGACCCGATGACCGACCACCTGCTCACCGGCCTGCTCCTGACCGCCGCCCTCGCCCTGTTCTCCTGGGATCAGTACCGGCTCTACGTCGTCCGCTACGAGCTGGCCGCGCTCCAGCGGACCGCCGCCCGTGACCCGTTGACCGGCCTTGCCAACCGCGCCGGTCTCGCCCACGCGTGGGAGCAGCTCGCCCCGCACCGGCCGTGGGTTGCGGTGGTGGACCTGGACGGGTTCAAGCCGGTCAACGACACCCACGGCCACGCCGCCGGAGACCACGTGCTCAACGCCGTCGCCCACCGCCTCCGCACGGTCAACGGCGTCCCGGCACGCCTCGGCGGAGACGAGTTCACCGCCCTCCTGCTCGACCCCGACCCGGTGGCTGCCGTCCGCCAGCTGGCCGCCGCGATCGCCGCCCCTGTCCGGCTACCCTCGGGTGTAGCGGTGTCGGTGACCGCCAGCATCGGCCTCGCACCCACCACCGGCGACCTCGCCGCCGCCCTCGCCGATGCCGACGCGGCCATGTACCGGGCGAAGACCACCCGCACCGGCATCGCCGTGTTCGACCCGCGCCGCGACGACCACACCGCCCCTGCCGTCGACCCCCGTCCGGCGCTCCGGGTCCGCGACCTCGTGACGGAGGTGGGCCGATGACGCTCACCCCGACGCTGCCCGGCCTCGAACCCACCCCCGCGCCCGTGGTGGAGCCGAGGCCGGGCTCCCGGGCCGCCCGCATGCTCATGCCCCGCTCCGTCGACGTCGTGGCCGACCTCGCCGCCGACTACGGCGTCTGCACCCGCCCCGTGAGCTTGCGCCGCACCGACCTCGACTCCGGGCAGACCGAAGTCATCGACATGCCCTGCGGCGCCACCCAGGAGGCCAAGTGCCCCGCCTGCGCCACTCGCGCCCGCCGGCTACGGCAGCAGCAGATCCGCGAGGGCTGGCACCGGACCGACGAACCCGACCCCGGACCGGCCCCGGCCACCGACGCGCAACGCGGCCTGATCGTCGCCCGCGCTCACCTGGAATTCGCCCGCGACGAAGCCGCCCGGACCTCCCAATGGGACCAAGTCGCGGACCTGGACGACGCCATCGCCGAACTGGAATCGGAGATCACCACCGAAGGACTCCGGGGCCGCCCCGCCCCGCCACACAGCAGCGAAGACCAGGAGGACGGCGACGGCAAGCGACGGGTTCGCTCCACGAAGCGGCGGCAAGACGCCCCGGACCTTCCCCGCCTTCCGGTCGAGAACCGGACATTGGGCCGCACGTACGAGGGGCGTGACGGGACCGTGTTCCGGCCGTCGATGTTTCTGACCCTCACCCTCGGCTCCTACGGCCGGGTGCACTCCGACGGCACACCGGTCGACCCGGACGCGTACGACTACCGGCGTGCCGCCTGGGATGCCGTGCACTTCCCCCGGCTGCTGGATCGGTTCTGGCAGAACCTGCGCCGCGCGGTCGGCTGGAACGTCCAGTACGCCGGTGCCGTCGAGCCGCAACGCCGCTTGGCCCCGCACGCGCACTTCGCCATCCGGGGCACCATCCCCCGCGCCCTCGTCCGGCAGGTCGCCGCCGCCACCTACCACCAGGTCTGGTGGCCCTCCGTCGACCACCGCGTCTACGAACCTGCCGCCGCGCCGCAGTGGGACGCCGACGCCGCCGGCTACACCGACCCAGACACCGGCCAACTGCTGCCGTCATGGGATGACGCCCTGGACCTGGTCGACGCCGACCCCAACGCCCAACCCGTGCACGTCGTCCGCTTCGGTGCTCAGGTCGACGCCAAGGGCGTCCTCGCGGGCACCAAGGACGCCGATCGGTGCGTCGGCTATATCACCAAGTACCTCACCAAGCAGGCCGGCGACTGCCACCAGGTCACCACCGCCCGCCAGCGGGCGCACCTGGAACGGCTCTGGCAGGAACTGCGGCACACGCCGTGCTCGGAGCGGTGCGCCAACTGGCTGCTCTACGGTGTTCAGCCCAAGAAGGCCCGGCCTGGGCTGCGGCCGGGCAACTGCAAGAACAAGGTCCACAAGCGGGACACCCTCGGCATCGGCGGCCGGCGCGTGCTCATCTCCCGGCAGTGGTCCGGCAAGACCCTGACCGACCACCGCGCCGACCGCCGCGACTGGGTCAAGGCCCTGCTCGGCGTCACCACCGGCGCCGACACCGCCCCATCTGGCAGCGAGCACCGCCACGCCTGGGAGCTGGCCAAGCCAACAGACCCGGACGTGCCACCCCTCGGGCATCGGGTGCTGCGGGCCATCTCCGAGCGCATCCAATGGCGTGCCCAGCTCGACGCCGCCAGACGGGCAGCCGCCGACCCGCCCGATGTTTCGGCAGTCGTCCCTCGTCATTCGGCGGAGCAGGAAGGGACCGGAGCATGAGCGAGAGGAAGAGCGTCCGCCCAGCTGAGGCTGCGGCCCTGCTCGGCGTCTGTCGAGACACCGTCTACGTCCTCATGCGATCCGGCCGACTCCGTTCGATCAAGGCGGGGCGTGCTCGGTTGATCCCGCTGGCCGCAATCGATGAGTTCCTGTCGGCTGATGAGGAGTTCGCGGCATGACCGGCCGGCGTCGGCGTTCTCATGGTGAGGGCTCGGTGTACGAGCAGCGGCCGGGCGTATGGGCCGCCGTGGTCGACCTCGGTTGGATCGACGGGAAGCGGAAGCGGAAGTACGTCTACGCCAAGAGCGAGGCTGAGGCGGTCCGGAAGCGCGACGAGCTGCGCCGGCAACTCCAGCTCGGCGTCGACCTCACCGCGCAGCCTCGGACGCTGGAAGCCTGGTTGATCGAGTGGCTGCGGGACGTGAAGACGCACGATGGCACCCGGCCGTCAACGCTGGTGCGCTACCGCCTGGCCGTGAGCAAGCACCTGGTGCCGGGCCTGGGTCGGGTGAAGCTCGACCGGCTGACGCCTCGGGATGTGCAGCGGTTCCTGACCGGGCTGCGCGGGAAGCTCGCACCGGCCAGCATCATCAAGGTGCACGCCGTGCTGCGGGTCGCCCTGGCCGACGCTGAGCGGATGGACCTGGTTCCGCGCAACGTCGCCAAGGCCGCCAAGCCGCCGGCTCTGGGTCGGACCGAGCGACGCGCGCTGACGCCCGAGGAAGCCAAGACACTGCTGTCGGTGCTGACCGGGGACCGGCTGGAATCGCTGTTCGTCCTGGCGCTGGCGACCGGGCTTCGGCGAGCTGAGCTGTTGGGCCTGCGGTGGTCAGATGTTGACCTGCCGGGGAAGGCGCTGTTCGTTCGGCAAACGCTCCAGCGAACGGATCGCGGGTTGGAGTTCGTACCACCGAAGACGCACCGGTCGAGCCGTCCGCTGCCGCTGTCGGCGCTAGCCGTCCGGGCGTTGGAGGCACAGCGCGTGCGCCAGGCGAAGGAACGGCTCGCGGCCGGGGAGGTGTGGTCGGATCTGGGCCTGGTCTTCGCCAGCACCATCGGCACCGCGATGGAACCGCGGAACGTCAACCGGCGCTTCGACCAACTCCGCGCGGCGGCCGGACTGGACTGGCTGCACCTGCACGACCTGCGGCACGCCTTCGCCACGTTCCTGCTCGATCAGGGCGAGGAGCTGCGCACGGTGATGGAATTGCTCGGGCACTCCACGATCCGGATGACGGCCGACACCTACGGGCACGTCCTGCCGGCGCGGGCTCGTCAGGCTGCCTCGGCCATCGACCGGGTCCTCAGTGAGGAGGGGACGGCGTGACCACTTGGCTGTACAAATGGCTGTACTCGGACCCGAGATCAACCGGTGTTTGTGCTGGTGGAGCCCAGGGGACTCGAACCCCTAACCCCTGCCTTGCAAAGGCAGTGCTCTGCCAGTTGAGCTAGGGCCCCGGGGGCGGTCGACGCCGCCTGGTGCTGGCAGGAGAGAGACGCGCTCAGCGCAGGTCAGGCGCCGTGGTCGCCTCGTGCCACAGCGCGCGCTCGTCGTTGGAGGCCTTGATCTTCTTGGCCACCACGGCCGCCACACCGACGACACCGACCAGGATCAGCAGCTTCTTGAACATTGGGGCGACCCCTCACGCTCGACAGTGCCGTCGGACGATCTCTGGTGGGGCTAGCTGGAATCGAACCAGCGACCTCAGAGTTATCAGCTCTGCGCTCTAACCGACTGAGCTATAGCCCCGCGTAGCGACGAGCAAGGTTAACCCATCCGCCGGGCCGCCCCCAAATCGGGGTGGGCCTGGCCGCGTGGCCTCGCCGCCCCTGAACCTACCCGAGCCCCGAGCGGCCCGCCCACCGACTTTCCGGGGAGGCCGACCGCGAGACGCCGCATCCTGCGGTGTCCGGGGCGCGGGATACCGCAGGATGCCGCAACCGGAGTGGATCACGGTACCGGGGTCGGACGGCGGAACGCCGGGAGCCGCACGTGGCGGCACCCGGCGTCCGGTCGTCTCAGTCGCGCTCGGCGAGCGTCAGCTCGATGCCGCCCACCAGGTCGGCGCACACGTTGTAGATGAACGCACCGAGCGTGGCCAGCGCCGTGAACAGCACGACGTTCACCAGGCCGATCAGCGCCGAACTCAGGATCACACCCCGGGCGGTGATCTGGAACCCGCCGGTGCTCTGGCCGCCGCCGGCGCTGACCAGGTCAGTCAGGCTGTCGTTGACGCTGGCGAACACGCCCATCGCGTCCAGCGCCAGGTACAGCACCGAGGTCGCGACCACCACGACGATGAAGAGCACCACCGACACCGCGAAGGCGAACTTCATCACCGACCACGGGTCGATCCGCCTCAGGTTCAGCCGTGCCCGGCGCGGTCCGCGGGAGGCGGCCGACGTCACCGAGGTACGCGCAGCGCGTACCGCCTCACCCACGCGCGCGGCGCCCACGGCCGCCGCACCGCTGATGCCCGGCGGAAGGCCCCCGCCCTGCGGACGGCCAGCCGGACGGGCGTCCGTCTGCGGCCGGGCCGTCCCGGACACCCGCGGCTGCGTGCCGGTGTTGCCGGTGACCAGGGGCTGCGTGCCGGTCGCGCCAGCCGTGGCGGACGTGCCGGTCGTCGTGGCGCGCCCGGCACCGACGGCGATCGGCTGGGTCGTCGCCGGCCGCGCCGCGGTCGACGTGGCGGTGCCGCCGGCGCTGGGGGCGTCGACCTTCGTGGCCTCGGCCGGCTTCTCCGGCTTGTCCGTGGCCTCCGGCTCCTCGGCGGGCTTGTCCGGCGGCGGAACCATCCCGGGAGCCCTCGTGAACTTCGGGGCAGGCGCGTCGGCGGGGACGGTCGCCCGACCCACGGCCGCGCGGCCGGTCGCTGGTGCGCCGCTCTTCGCGGCCTCCTCGTCGACCGGGTTGGCCGAGGTCCCCGCGTTCCCCGACTTCGCCTGTGTCTCCGTCATTCAACTAGTCCTGTTCGTCAGGCTCGTCGGCATTGCGAGCAATCGCCACGATAGTCACGCCATCCGGGAGGTCCATCAGCTTGACCCCCATTGTGTTCCGATCACGCGTACGGCGTACAGGCTTCACCGGAGTCCGGATGACCCCACCGTTGCTGGTGATCGCGAACAGCTCGTCGTCCGGGTCGATCACGACAGCGCCGACCAGACCACCGCGTCGCTCGGTGATCTTCGCAGTCAGCACGCCCTTACCTCCCCGGCCCTGCACCGGGTATTCCTCGATCGGGGTGCGTTTCGCATACCCCCCGTTCGTGGCCACCAGGACATCCATGCCCTCCCGGACGACCTCCATGGCGAGCAGCACGTCGTCCTCGCTGAACCGCATCCCGATCACACCCGACGTCGCCCGGCCCATCGGCCGCAGCGCCTCGTCCGAAGCGTTGAAGCGGATCGCCTGCGCGTTCTTGGAGACCAGCAGCAGATCCTCGGTGGGGGCGACGAGCGCGGCCCCGACCAACTCGTCCTCATCGCGCAGGTTGATCGCGATGATGCCGCCGGACCGAGGGGAGTCGAACTCCTCGAGCTTCGTCTTCTTCACCAGGCCGTTCTTCGTGGCCAGTACCAGGTAGGGCGCCACCTGGTAGTTCGGAATCTCGATGATCTGCGCGATCTGCTCGTCGGGTTGGAAGGCGAGCAGGTTGGCCACGTGCTGGCCCTTGGCCACCCTACTGGCTTCCGGAAGCTCGTACGCCTTGGCCCGGTAGACACGCCCCTTGTTGGTGAAGAACAGGATCCAGTCGTGCGTCGAGCACACGAAGAAGTGGCTGACAATGTCGTCCTGACGCAGCGACGCACCGCTGACACCCTTGCCGCCCCGCCGCTGCGAGCGGTACGCGTCGACCTTCGTGCGCTTCGCGTACCCGGTCCGGGTGATCGTGACCACCACGTCCTCGCGGGCGATGAGGTCCTCCATCGAGACCTCGCCGTCGAACGGGATGATCTGCGTACGCCGTTCGTCGCCCCACTTCGCGACGATCTCCCCCAGCTCCTCCGAGACGATCCTCCGCTGCCGCTCCGGCTTCGCGAGGATGTCCTTGAGGTCGGCGATCTCCAGCTCCAGCTTGGCCAGGTCGTCGAGGATCCGCTGCCGCTCCAGGGCGGCCAGCCGGCGCAGCTGCATGTCGAGGATCGCGGTCGCCTGGACCTCGTCGATGTCCAGCAGCTGGATCAGGCCCTGCCGGGCGTCGTCGACCGTCGGCGAACGCCGGATCAGGGCGATCACCTCGTCGAGCGCATCCAGCGCCTTCGCCAGACCGCGCAGGATGTGCGCCCGCTCCTCCGCCTTGCGCAGCCGGAACGCCGTCCGCCGGCGGATGACCTCGATCTGGTGCTCGACGTAGTAGCGGATGAACTGAGCCAGGTTGAGTGTGCGCGGCACCCCGTCGACCAGCGCCAGCATGTTCGCGCCGAAGGTCTCCTGGAGCTGGGTGTGCTTGTAGAGGTTGTTCAGCACGACCTTCGCGACCGCGTCGCGCTTGAGGACGAGCACGATCCGCATGCCCGTACGCCCGGAGGACTCGTCCCGGATGTCGGCGATCCCGCCGAGCTTGCCCTCCTTGATCAGCTCGGCGATCCGCTCGGCGAGGTTGTCCGGGTTCACCTGGTACGGCAGTTCGCTGACCACCAGCGCCGGCCGGCCCCGCTTGTCCTCCTCGACCTCCACCACCGCGCGCATCCGGATCGAACCCCGCCCGGTGCGGTACGCGTCCTGGATGCCGGCCTGGCCGACGATCAGGCCGTGGGTCGGGAAGTCCGGGCCCTTGACGATCTCCAGCAGCGCTTCGAGGGTGGTGGCCTCGTCGGCCTCCGGGTTCTCCAGGCACCACTGGACGGCCGCGCCGATCTCCCGCAGGTTGTGCGGGGGGATCTTGGTCGCCATACCGACCGCGATGCCCTCGGACCCGTTGATCAGCAGGTTCGGGATCCGCGACGGCAGGATGGTCGGTTCCTTGGCCCGGCCGTCGTAGTTGTCCTGCAGGTCGACGGTGTCCTCGTCGATGTCCCGCAGCATCTCCATGGCGAGCGGGTCGAGCTTGCACTCGGTGTTGTGACTGACGAAGCCGTCGGAGACGAAGGAGTGGTCCTCGGTGTCCACCCGGATGCTGTAGACCGGCTGTACTCCCGCGTCGGCGACGCCGGTCACCTCGGCGTAGTAGAAGCGGCCGTCGACGAGCGGCTCGACCACCTCGAGCACCTCGGCGTTCGTGATCCGGGTCGCGATCTCGTCCCGGTCCCGCTCCCAGCGCTCGACCCGGTCGACGTTGTGCCGGCGCAGCCAGTCCCGCTCGGTCCAGCGGCTCGCACCGTGCTCCCGAATGAAGTCGCCGACCAGCGGCACGAAGTCACCGGACAGCGCCCTGCTGCTCACCGGCACCGCCGCCAGCTCCGCTTCGAGCTTGGCCTGCTTGCGGCCGAGGAAGCCGACGTGAGCGGCGAAGATCCGCGCGTCCCGCCGGTTGGTGACGACGACCTTGATCTCACCGTCGTCGTACCGGCACTGCCGGCTGACCACGCCGAACTCCAGCAGGAGCTGCTGCACCTCACGGGCCAGCCGCTCACTGCGGGTGGAGTACGAGATCTGGATGGTGTGACGCGGCAGCAGCGAGGACGACCCGTCGCCCTCGAACAGCGCCTGGAGGAACGCGCGCTTGACCGCGGCCGGGCCGCGCCAGACGAACTCCGGCACGAACTTGCCGGCGCTGCGCACGCCCACCAACTCGCCGAGGATGCTGTCCCGTAGTGCCGTGACGTCCTGCACGTCCACCTCGTGCAGCGTGCTGCCCGAGGCGATCACACGCTCGCTGACGTACCGGGGGCCGCCGACCGCGAGGTCGTAGGCGGCCAGCACCCGGATGAAGAAGTCGCGGTCGACGTTGTTGAAGCCGGCCCGCCCCTCGGACACCCAGCCCTCGCTCACAACGGCGCCAGCGAGGACGGCTGCCTCGACATGCTCCAGCATCGGGTAGCCGATCTCGTCCGGCACGCTGCGCTGGAGGACCACCCGGTCACCGGGGGCGATCTCGGCGAGCAGCTTCCACAGCAGGGTCGGCACGCCGGCCACGTCCACCAGGCAGAGCACCGGGTGGTTGTGGGTACCGGTCAGTTCGTACCCCTCGCGGGTGCGCAGCCGCAGCGTCGGGTGCTCGCCGGAGTGGAAGAACTTCGACGCGCGGACCAGGTCGCCGTTGCGGTCCCGGACCTTGAGGTCGATGTCGGTCTCGCTGCTCGGCGTCGCGTCAGCCACGAGGTCGCCGATCCGCACGCTGCCCTCAGCGGTACGAATTCGGGCATATCCTGTGAGGCAATAACGCATCGCCGCAGCCGGGTCATTTCCGGGCGATCCGAAGTTGCCGTTGCCGTCGACCAGCGGGTAGCGCAGCGACCAGGGCTGCGCCATCCGGACCAGCGCGTCGTAGATCGCCGAGTCGCCGTGCGGGTGGAACTGACCCATCACGTCACCGACGACGCGGGAGCACTTCACGTAGCCACGGTCCGGCCGATACCCCGAGTCGAACATCGCGTACAGGATCTTGCGGTGGACCGGCTTGAGCCCGTCCCGGACGTCCGGCAGCGCGCGCCCGACGATCACGCTCATCGCGTAGTCGAGGTAGGAGCGCTGCATCTCGACCTCGAGCCCGACCGGCTCGATGCGGTCGTGCGCGACGACGGCACCGACGGTCTCGGGGACCTCGGGCTCGTTCGGTGTGGACTCGGGGGTATCGGTCACTTGTTAACCCTTATCAGACTCAGAGTCGTTTTCCTGCTGTGGATAACGGCTGTGGAAACCGGCCAGGCTGTGGATAACTCTGTGGACCCGTAGGCCCGGCCGGTGGATGGCCGGCCGGGCCGTAGCGGGCGTCAGATGTCCAGGAACCGCACGTCCTTGGCGTTCCGCTGGATGAACGAGCGGCGCGCCTCGACGTCCTCACCCATCAGCACGCTGAACAACTCGTCGGCGGTTGCCGCGTCGTCGAGCGTGACCTGACGCAGCGTACGCGTGGCCGGGTTCATCGTGGTCTCCCACAGCTCGGGATAGTTCATCTCGCCGAGACCCTTGAACCGCTGGATGTCGTCCGGCTTGGCGTTGGGCTTCTTCTGCTGGCGCAGGGCGATCAGCCCGTCGCGCTCCCGGTCGGAGTACGCGTACTGGGCGTCGTCGCCCTTCTTGTTCCACTTGATCTTGTAGAGCGGCGGTGCGGCCAGGTAGACGTGGCCCAACTCGACCAGCGGCCGCATGAAGCGGAACAGCAGGGTGAGCAGCAGCGTCTGGATGTGCTGACCGTCGACGTCGGCGTCGGCCATCAGCACGATCTTGTGGTAGCGCAGCTTCTCGATGTCGAAGTCGTCGTGGATGCCCGTGCCGAGCGCGGTGATCAGCGCCTGGACCTCGTTGTTCTTGAGGACCCGGTCGATGCGGGCCTTCTCGACGTTGAGGATCTTGCCGCGGATCGGCAGGATCGCCTGCGTACGCGGGTCGCGCCCCTGCTTGGCCGAGCCGCCGGCGGAGTCGCCCTCGACGATGAAGACCTCGGACTCGCGCGGGTCGGTGGACTGGCAGTCGGCCAGCTTGCCCGGCATCGAGCCGGACTCCAGCAGCGACTTGCGCCGGGCCAGCTTGCGGGCCTGCTGCGCGGCGATGCGGGCGCGGGCGGCCTGCGACGCCTTCTGGATGATGATCTTCGCCTCGGCCGGGTTGCGGTCCAGCCAGTCGACCAGCCACTCGTTGCAGACGCGCTGGACGAAGCTCTTGACCGGGGTGTTGCCGAGCTTGGTCTTGGTCTGGCCCTCGAACTGCGGGTTGGCCAGCTTCACCGAGATGATCGCGGCCAGGCCCTCGCGGATGTCCTCGCCGGAGAGCTTCTCGTCGCCCTTGAGCAGCTTCTTGTCGGCGCCGTAGCGGTTGACGACGCTGGTCAGCGCGGCCCGGAAGCCCTCCTCGTGGGTGCCGCCCTCGTGGGTGTTGATCGTGTTGGCGAAGGTGTAGACCGACTCGCCGTACGACTCGTTCCACTGCATGGCGATCTCGACCGACATGCCCTCCTCCTCGGCGCCGAACTCGACCACCGTCTTGTGGATCGGGTTCTTGGAGGCGTTGAGGTGCCGGACGAAGTCGGCGATGCCGCCCTTGTAGCAGAAGGTGACCTCGCGCTGCTTGCCCTCCTCGCCCTCCGCGACCCGCTCGTCGAGGAGGTGGATGGTGAGGCCGCGGTTGAGGAAGGCCATCTCCTGGAGGCGCCGGTAGATGGTCTGGAAGTCGAACTCGACGGTCTCGAAGACCGTCGGGTCGGGCCAGAAGGCGACCGCCGAGCCGGTGGCGTTGGTGGGCTCGCCCTTCTCCAGCGGGGTGGGCTTGGAGTTGGTGTACGACTGCCGCCAGAAGTAGCCGTCCTTCTGGATCTCCACGGCCATCCGGGTGGAGAGGGCGTTCACGACGGAGACGCCCACGCCGTGCAGACCGCCGGAGACGGCGTACGCCTTGCCGTCGAACTTGCCGCCGGCGTGCAGCACGGTCAGGGCGACCTCGACGCCCGGCTTCTTGAGCTTCGGGTGGAGGTCGACCGGGAAGCCGCGGCCGTTGTCGGTGACCCGGACCCCGCCGTCGGCGAGCAGCACCACGTCGATGGTGTCGCAGTGCCCGGCCAGCGCCTCGTCCACCGCGTTGTCGACGACCTCCCACACCAGGTGGTGGAGACCGCGTTCACCGGTGGAACCGATGTACATACCGGGGCGCTTCCGGACCGCCTCCAGCCCTTCGAGGACGGTGATCGACTCGGCGCCGTACTCCTGCTTGTCCTGCGCTGCCACCCTCGGCCACTTTCTCGCGCCGTTGCGCGCGCCGGGTGGCGCGCCGGACGCGGGGTTCGGCGGACAGGACGCGACGTCGGCACGCGGACCGGCGCGCCGGGGACTCATCCGGGCTGCGGGTCGAACGCGCCGGTCGCCGCGGTTGCCCGCGGATCGCGATCGGCTCGACCCGACGTGGGACGATGATCGCGGGCCCGCACCGGCCCCGTGTCTCGTCGCTCCGCACCGGGTCTTCGTCTCAGCGTCAATCTTACTGTGCGCGAGCGACAGAACCACCACTCGGCACCCCTGCGGGGCGTCTCAGACCTCCATAGCGGCCCGAACGTCGCCATCCGCGAGTCCCCCTACACGCGTGACCCTGATCGACGGCCCGCACCGGCCGTCCGGCGGTCCCGCGCCCGGCGTGTCCCACGCCGCGACGAACGGTGGCTTGATCTTTGGGGGCGGGAACCGGACGATCGACCCGTTCGAACGGACACGGTCTTGAGAGGTGACGCCAGATGGGGCTGGACAACGTCGCGGTGCACTGGCCGCGGACCGGCCGCTTCTACGACCCGGTCGCACCGGCCGAGTTCGTCGACTTCGGCGAAATCGTGGACATGCCACGCATCTCGGCGCCAACCGCAGCGCTCGCCGAGCTGATCGCGAAGACCGGCACGGTGCGGGCGACCGCGTACACCGAGCTGGTCGACCTGATCCTCGGGCTGGAGAATGTGCTGTACGCCACAGAGAACTCAGCCGAGGACGAGGATCCGGTGATCGACCCGGACGGCTGCTCGTGGATCGCCGACGGGGTGGAGAAGTTCGTGGCCCGCCACCGCCCGGTCGGCGAGGCGGTCACCTTCGAGTCGGTCAGCGAGGTGCTGCGCTCACTGCTGGGCGACGGACGCCTGGCCGAGCAGCAGCTGCGCTGGCTGGACAGCCGGCTCGACCGGCTGCGGGACGAGAACGGCGACCCGCCGCAGTGGACCTTCACGTGCGCCGAGCTGAGCGTGCTCGCCGCGTTCTACCGCCGCTGCGCCGACCGGGGGTTCGCGGTCTACGCCGACGCCTGAGGCGCCGATCCACCCCCGAACCGGCGGTCACGGCCGGGTGAGTCGCGCCGGAACCGGCGTCACGGCGTGGTCGACCCCGCCGGGCCGGCCGTCCCGGCGTCGTCGGTCGTGCCGGGGCCGGTCGCCACGGCGCGGCCGGCCGCCGCGATGACGCTCGTCAGCACCGAGTGCAGGTGCCGCAGGTCCGCCAGTGGCAGCCCGAGCCGCTCGACGATCGCGGGCGGGATCTGCTCCGCCCGCTCGCGGAGGGCCCGGCCGGCGGGCGTGAGCGTGACGGCGAGGCTCCGCTCGTCGGCCGAGTCACGCTCCCGCCGCACGTAGCCGGCGGCTTCGAGGCGCTTGAGCAGCGGCGACAACGTGCCGGGATCGAGCTGGAGCAGCCGGCTCAGCTCCCGGACGCTCAGCGGCGCGTGCTGCCAGAGCGCCAGCATCACCAGGTACTGCGGGTGCGTCAGGCCCATCGGCTCCAGCAGCGGGCGGTAGACCGCGACGACGCCGCGCGCGGCGACGGAGAGCGCGAAGCACACCTGCTGCTCCAGCGCCAGGGGATCCCCGTCGAGCTGCTCTGACACCGTCGCCTCCTCACGTGGTCGTTGCGATCATACCAACGATTGGTGTACCAATCGTTTGCACACCAATGATCCTCGTCAGGAAGGCCGGCGGATGAGCACGGAGAAGAACGAACCCAAGGTCCCCGGCGAGGGCGGCCGCCTCATGGCCTGGGCGTACCGGTACTTCGCCGGCCCCGCCGAGGTACAGGGCGCGGTCCAGGGCGGCTCGTACCAGGCCCGGGAGGGGTGGAAGCAGGACCTCGAACGACGCAAGCAGTGGAGCCGCGAGCAGCGGGAGCGCAAGCGCGCCGAGCGGGAGGCCCGGCGCGGCAACTGACCTCAGCCGTACGTGTCGCGGGGTCCACGCCCGCGCACCCGGCGCGGCCCGCGCGACCAGGACGGCGCGGCCGGCCCGTGGATGTGCAGCCTGCGCACCACGTTGTGGCCGACCTCACGGGCGATCTGCTGGAGCAGCGAGCCCGCGAGCAGCCGGAGCTGGGTCGCCCATGCCGTGGACCGGGCCTCGACGGTCAGCTCGCCGTCCTCCAGCTTCACCGGCCGGCTGTGCTGGGCGACCT
Source organism: Micromonospora sp. WMMC415 (assembly GCF_009707425.1). Lineage (GTDB taxonomy): Bacteria > Actinomycetota > Actinomycetes > Mycobacteriales > Micromonosporaceae > Micromonospora. The sequence continues at coordinate 890,639 of NZ_CP046104.1, forward strand.
CCGGCCCGACCACCCGCTCCCAGGCCCCGAAGACGGTCGCCTCGGCCGCCGGCTGCTGCCAGCCCCGGGCCTTCACCAGCCGATCAAGGACCACGCCGAGCGGCTGCGGGTCGCGCGGGTCCGGCCCGGGCCCGGAGTAGCCGCGCAGCCGCCGCTCGCCGCTGCCGTCACCGCCGCCACCCGGGGTGCGTCGCCGGGTCTTCGCCGCCGCTTCCCGGCGGGCCTTCGCCGCGTCGAGCACCGCCCGCGCGAGCTGCGGCCCGGCCGCCCCGGGCGGCAGCTCCCCGGCCTCGCCGGAGCCGGTGCCCCCGGTCGCGCCTGCGGGGTCCGTCGCCGGTGCGCCCTTCCGACCGGATCCGGCCGTGCGGTCCCCTCCGGCGGGCCGTGCGTCCGCGCCCTGCGGCGCGTCACCACCGGCCGGCCGGTCCGGGTCCGGTCCCGGCCGGGGACCGGGGCGGTCGCCGTCGGACGTCGTCCGGCCGACCGCCGCGCCGGTCGCGCCCCGGCGGCCCGCGCGGCCGCCCCGGCCGCCGGCTCCCGAGGGAGTACGCGCACCGTCCGCCCCGGCCGGGGCCGTGTGTCCCGGCACCGGGCCGGTGGTGCCCGGCTGCGGATCATCCGACACGGTGCACCGTCCCCTCGCCGACGGCGTACCGGGCGCCGCGCAGTCGCGCCGGCACGTCGTCGTCCACCGCGCAGGTGACCAGCAGCTGGCTCGCACCGCCGACCAGGTCGGCCAGGCGTTCCCGCCGGCCGGTGTCGAGCTCCGCGAAGACGTCGTCGAGCACCAGCACCGGCTCGATGCCGTCGGCTCGCAGCAGGTTGTACCCGGCCAGCCGGAGCGCCAGCGCGTACGACCAGGACTCCCCGTGGCTGGCGTACCCCTTGGCGGGCAGCGGGCCGAGCGTCAGCGCGAGGTCGTCACGGTGCGGGCCGACCAGGGTGGTGCCCCGCTCGATCTCGGCGGCCCGGGCCTCGGCGAGCGCGGTGGTCAGCGCCGCCGCGAGGGTGGCGCGGTCGGTGGTCGGTTCGGCGAGTTCCACCGACGGCCGGTACGCGATGCCCGCGGCGCCCTTGCCGGCGGCCACCGCGTCGTACGCCTTGGTGACGTGCGGGGTGAGCGCGCCGACCAGCTCGAGGCGGCCGGCGAGCAGTTCGGCGCCGTGCTGCGCGAGGTGCGTGTCCCAGACCGCGAGGGTCGACAGGTCCCCGCCGCGGGAGCCGCCCGTCTTGCGGGCGAGGTACGCGGTGCGCAGCAGGGCGTTGCGTTGCTTGACCACCCGGTCGTAGTCGGCCCGCACCCCCGCGTACCGGGGCTGGCGGAGCACCAGCAGGTCGTCGAGGTACCGGCGGCGTTCGGCCGGGTCGCCCCGGACGAGTTCCAGGTCCTCCGGGGCGAACAGCACCAGGCGCAGGGCGCCGAGCACGTCCCGGGCGCGGCGGGCCGGGGACCGGCCGAGCCGGGCGCGGTTGGCCCTGCCGGGGACGATCTCCAACTCGACCAGCAGCTCGCGCCCCTCGTGCACCACGGCGCAGCGGATGACCGCCGAGGTGGCGCCCATCCGGACGAGGGGGGCGTCCGTGGCGACCCGGTGCGAATCCAGGGTCGCCACGTAGCCCAGCGCCTCGACGAGGTTGGTCTTGCCGACGCCGTTGGGGCCGACGAGGACGTTCGCCCCCGGTTCGAGGTCGACGCCGACCCGCTCGTACGAGCGGAAGTCGACCAGTTCGAGCCGGCGGACGTACACGGGCTGTGGACGGGCGTCAGCGCTTGCGGACGGCGTGCCCGCCGAACTGCTGTCGCAGCGCGGCGACGGCCTTCATGGCGGGCGAGTCGTCCTGGCGGGATGCGAACCGGGCGAAGAGCGAGGCGGTGATGACGTTCAGCGGGACGGCGAGCCGGACCGCCTCGTCCACCGTCCACCGGCCCTCGCCGGTGTCCTCGGTGTAACCGCTCAACTCGACGAGCTCCGGGTCCTCGTCGAGGGCGCGGTCGAGCAGGTCGAGCAGCCACGAACGGACGACCGTGCCCTCGCGCCACGACTTGAACACGCCGGGGACGTTGGTCACCAGCTCGGAGGCGGTCAGCAGCTCGTAGCCCTCGGCGTAGGCGTGCATGAGCCCGTACTCGATGCCGTTGTGCACCATCTTGGCGTAGTGCCCGGCGCCGACCGGCCCGGCGTGGACGAAGCCGAAGTCACCGGCCGGCTTGAGGGCCTCGAAGATCGGCATGAGCCGCTCGACGTGCTCCTGGGAGCCGCCGACCATGAGGGCGTACCCGTTCTGCCGGCCCCACACGCCGCCGGAGACGCCGACGTCGATGTACCCGATGCCGCGGTCGTTGAGCCGCTCGGCGCGGGGGGCGTCGTCGCTGAACCGCGAGTTCCCGCCGTCGATGATGATGTCGCCGGTGCCGAGGACGTCGGCCAGCTCGTCGATGGTGGCGTCGGTGACGCCGGCGGGGACCATGACCCAGACGGCGCGGGGGGCCTCCAGCTTCTCCGCCAGCTCCGCCAGGCTCGCGACGTCGCTCAGCTGCGCGTTGTGGTCGAAGCCGACCACCTCGTGGCCGGCGGCGCGCAGCCGCTCGCGCATGTTGCCGCCCATCCGGCCGAGCCCTACCAGGCCGAGCTGCATCTGTCCGTACCTCCGTGCGTCGTGGTTCTACTCGGGTGCGATCAGCGGGAAACGCGGATCGGCATGATGAGGTACCGGTACCCGGGCAGAACCTCGCCATCCTCGCCGGCCGGCGAAATCACCGCCGGCTTGAAGGCGTCGACGAACGAGAGCACGGCGGACTGGGCCCCCAGGTTCGTGAGGCCGTCGATCAGGTACTGCGGGTTGAAGCCGATGGTCAGCGGGTCGCCGGTGAAGGTGGCCTCCATGGCCTCGCTGGCACGCGCCTCCTCGGTGCCGCCGGCCTCGACGACCAGCCCGTCGGCGCTGAAGCTCAGCAGCACCGGCGTGGTGCGCTCGGCGACCAGCGCGACGCGCTTGACCACCTCGATGAGGGTGCTCACCGCCACCTGGGCCTGCGCGTTGTGGCTGGCGGGGAAGAGCGAGCGCACCGGCGGGTAGTTGGCGCCGTCGAGCAGCCGGCTGGTCGTGCGGCGGGTACCTCCGGCGAAACCGATCATGCCCTCGCCGGCGGCCCCCTGGGACAGCGCCATCGTCACCTGGCCACCGAGCGGGCCGAGGGCCTTCGCCGTGTCGTGCAGGGTCCGGGCCGGCACCAGCGCGTTGAGGCTGATCTCGGAGTCGTCCGGGTTCCACTCCATCTCGCGCAGGGCGAGCCGGTAGCGGTCGGTGGCGAGCATCGACAGGGTGCGGCCGGAGAGCTCGATGCGCACCCCGGTCATCATCGGCAGCGTCTCGTCCCGGCCGGCGGCCACGGCCACCTGGGCGACGGCGGCGGCGAAGGCGGCCGCGTCGATCGTGCCGGCGCTCTCCGGCATCTCCGGCAGGCTCGGGTAGTCCTCCACCGGCATGGTGGGCAGCGTGAACCGGGCGCTGCCACAGACCAGCTCGAGGTGGGCGCCGACGGCGGCGATGTCGACCGGCTTGGCCGGGAGCGCCTTGGTGATCTCGGCGAGGAGCCGGCCGGAGACCAGGGCGGCGCCGTCGGCGTCCCCCTGCACCTCGACGGTCACCTGGCTGGAGACCTCGTAGTCGAACCCCGACACCTGCAGGTTGCCGTCGGTGACCCGCAGCATCACGCCGGCGAGCACCGGCACGGACGGCCGGTTGGGCAGGCTCTTCGCGGTCCAGGCCACGGCCTCGGCGAGCGCGTCACGCTCCACTCGGAACTTCATCAATGCCTCCGCGTCGACGTCAGCGACAACTCTCTCATGCCGACCGCTGCCTACCGACCCGCCTGAGCGTGCGGGTACCCATCGCACCTTAGGGCGCATGGGCATCGGCTGTGCGCCCGCCCCCGTGCCGTCCCGGTGCCGGCGAGCCGCCGACGGCGGCCTTCGGCCCGATCCACAGGAAGTCCAACGGTGATGATTGGTTTTTGTTGTCTTAGAAGATCTAACTAGTCGTCTTCATCGCACCTGTGCAAACTGTGGAGAACCGTCGTCCGCGCAGGTCAGACAGGTTATCCACCGGTGGTTTCGCTGTGGAGAACCAGGGGTACAACCCGTGTCGCGATCCACAGGCGGCGGCTGCCCCCAGGCTGTCCACGGTTGTCCACCGGTTGTCCACCGGTAATCCACCGACTTTCTCCCCAGCCCTGTGGATCACCGGACGCGTGTCGATCGGCGTCATCCCCAGAACCTTCAACAGCTTCCCCACAGGGGTGCCGTCCGCGGTGGACAACGACGAGGTTGTCCCCAGGCGTCCACAGCGTCGTCCCCAGGGTTTCTCCACAACCTGTGGGTAACCGGGCGGCGGACGGACGGTAGTTTTCCACCGACGGTGGATAACAAGGTGTGGACAACGAGCCGGAGTGTGGGTGGTCACGCCCAGGATGCTGCGGTCTCGACCATGTCGAGGGTCAAGCCCTGGCCCTGGAAGAACGCAGAACACCCGGCCGGTGGACCGGCCGGGTGTCATCGGTACGGGGGCGGACAGACGTCAGGTGGTCTGCTTGATCCGGTTGGTCAGCTCGGCGATCTGGTTGTAGAGCGAGCGGCGTTCGGCCATCTGCTGGCGGATCTTCCGGTCGGCGTGCATGACGGTCGTGTGGTCCCGGCCGCCGAAGGCCTGCCCGATCCGGGGCAGCGACAGGTCGGTCAGCTCCCGGCACAGGTACATGGCCACCTGGCGGGCGTTGACGAGGACCCGCGAGCGGGAGTGCCCCCGGAGGTCCTCCAGGCTCACCCCGAAGTAGTCGGCGGTGGAGACCATGATCTGGTCCGCGGTGATCTCCGGGCCGGCGCCGTCCGGGATGAAGTCCCGCAGCACCTCCTCGGCCAGCGACAGCTCGACCGACGAGCGGGTGAGGCTGGCGAACGCGGTCACCCGGATCAGCGCGCCCTCCAGCTCGCGGATCGAGTTCGACACCCGCGAGGCGATGAACTCCAGCACGTCCGGCGGGGCGAAGAGCCGTTCCTGGGCCGCCTTCTTCTGCAGGATCGCGATCCGGGTCTCCAGGTCCGGCGGCTGGATGTCGGCGAGCAGGCCCCACTCGAACCGGGTCCGCAGCCGGTCCTCCAGGGTCGCGAGCTGCTTCGGCGACCGGTCCGAGGTGATCACGATCTGCTTGTTGGCGTTGTGCAACGTGTTGAAGGTGTGGAAGAACTCCTCCTGCGTCCGCTCCCGGTTCTCCAGGAACTGGATGTCGTCGATCAGGAGGATGTCCACGTCCCGGTAGCGGCGCTGGAAGGCGCTGGTCTTGTCGTCCCGGAGCGAGTTGATGAAGTCGTTGGTGAACTCCTCGGTCGAGACGTACCGCACCGAGCGGGCGTTGCCCAGCGTCGTGGCGTAGTGCCCGATGGCGTGCAGCAGGTGGGTCTTGCCCAGCCCGGAGCTGCCGTAGATGAACAGCGGGTTGTACGCCTTCGCCGGTGACTCGGCCACCGCCACGGCCGCCGCGTGCGCGAACCGGTTCGACGAGCCGATGACGAACGTCTCGAACATGTACTTCGGGTTGAGCCGGTTGCCGCCGCTGTCCGCGGGTGACGGCAGCCGCCGGTCGTCCCGGCCGCCGGGCCGGTGGTGGTCCACCCGTCCCGGCCCGCTGTCGGTGCCGAGGTCCCGCGGCAGGGGCCGGATCACGTGCTGGTCCCGCGGCGACACCCCGTCCTGGCGGTACCGGGCGTCGAAGGCGCGGCCGTCCACCGTCGGGTCGAGTCGGGCCGTCTGCTCGTCGAAGCCGCGCCGCTCGGGCCGGCGGACCGCAGGGTCGGGACGGGGCGGTTCGGCGAAGGCGTCGCCGAACAACGGCTCCTGGGCGTCCCGGCCCACCGCGGGGACGCGCTCGGCGACGGGGGGCGGCGGTCCGGCCGGCTCCTCGATGCGCCGTTCGGGTTGCGCCTGCTCGGGGATCAACGGGAGCTGCCGGCCGGCGTCGTCCTCCGGCGCCAGGCCGTCCGGCCCGGCGCCGTACGCCTCGCCCGGCTCCGGCTCGGGGGTGCTGCGGTAGACAGTGCCCGCGGGGCGGCCGGAGGCGTCCTCCGGCACGCGTACGGTGACGGCGACCTGGATCGGTCGGCCCAGCCGGCGGGTGAGCGCCTCGGTGATCGCCGGGCGCAGCCGGGACTCGATCACGTCCCGGGTGAAGGCGTCCGGGACGGAGAGCAGTGCGGTGTCCTCGACGATCGCCCGGAGCCGGGTCAGCCGCAGGTACGCCCGCTGCTGCGCGGAGATGATCTCGTCGGCGAGCTCGTCGGTCGTCGCCGTCCACACCGCGGCAAGGTCGGTCGTACCGGCCACCGTCGTGCCACCCCCTCGCCTCTGCTCCCGGACGCCGCCGTTCTCCCCGTCGGCCGTCCCGGGCCCGCCGCGTTCGAGCGGGTGGAACACCCTCACCCGGACGGCCGACCGACCCTCGTCCACAAGTTATCCACAGCCTGTGTACGTGCCGATTGTGGCCGCCCGCCGGACGCGGGTCGGACCTGCCCCCTGCCAGAACGGGCGCTGAAGCGGGTACACCGTGCCGAACGATCCACCGCCCTGTCCGGTCTTGCCCTGCTGGCGGCGACCGCACCTGTCGACGCCCAGAGGCTGTCGGCGAACCCCTTCGCTCGCCCGGGGTCTCCCGACAGCCTCTTACCGCAATCGGGCACGGTAACAGCGATGTCGGCACGCCTTCAACCGGCGACGCGCGGCCACCGTTGGCGGCATCCGCGAAAAGCGCCGCTTCGGTCGCCCGGGTTGGTCGGTGTCGCCGCTGGTGGGAGTGTTTGACGGTCGTTGCGCCCCTGCGTAGGCTGGAGCGGCTGCTCTCTCGCCCTCTGCTAGGGTGATGGATGCTTGCTGTCCGCGGCCTCCCCGCATCGCCGAGGTCTCGCGCCGCCGGGCAGCACCGATCGGAGGTCACCGCCAGGTGACCCGGACCAGACACGACCCCGGCGGTCCCCTCGCCCGGGGCGTACGACAACGGAGAGCCTGACGTGAGCAAGCGCACCTACCAGCCGAACAACCGCCGGCGCGCGAAGACCCACGGCTTCCGGCTGCGCATGCGCACCCGTGCCGGCCGCGCCATCCTCTCGACCCGTCGGGCCAAGGGGCGCGCCCGCCTGGCGGCGTAACGCCGGCCGGGTCCGATCCGCAGGACGTGGGCAGTCGTGCTGGCCGCCGCGCAGCGACTGCGGCGCAGCACTGACTTCGCCGCAGCGGTCCGCGGTGGCCGGCGCGCCGGACGCGGCGCCCTGGTCGTCCACCTGAGCCTGCCGGTCACCCCGACGGCCGCAATCTCGCCGGAGCCGGCGCGGACCGGTGCGGAGGAAATTCCCGCACCCGCCCGCGCCGGCTTCGTCGTGTCCAAGGCGGTCGGAAACGCCGTCGTCCGTAACCGCGTCCGCCGCCGGCTGCGGCACCTGGTTCGCGAGCGGCTTGCCGAACTGCCGGCGGGCAGCACCCTTGTGGTGCGCGCCACGCCGGCCGCGGCGGACGCGTCGTACCAGCGGCTCGGCGCCGACCTCGACGCGGCGATCGCGGCCGCGCGTGCCCCGCGTGGGCGGCGGTCCCGGTGAGTACGGGGCAGGACGCGCCGCGCCCGACGTCACCCGGTGCCCGGGTGCTGGTCGGGCCCATCATCGCGTACCGTCGGTGGATAAGTCCGGCTCTGCCGGCCCGCTGTCGGTTCTACCCGTCGTGCAGCGCGTACGCCCTCGAGGCGGTCAGCCGCCACGGCGCGTTCCGGGGAGCCGGCCTGACGGTCCGGCGGTTGTTGCGCTGCCACCCATTCCACCCAGGTGGATTCGACCCGGTGCCGGAGCCGGGCGGTCGCCGCCGTGCCGATGTGACTGGAGCCTGAGAAATTGAGTCTCGACTGGATCTACTACGCGATCTCGTGGATCCTGCTGGTCTGGCACCGGGCGTGGGACGCCATCGGGGTACCGGACATCGCGGTGCTCGGCACCAACTGGGCCTGGATTCTCGCCATCATCTTCCTGGTGGTCACCGTCCGGGTGATCCTCTTCCCGGTCTTCGTCAAGCAGATCAAGTCCCAGCGGGCGATGCAGGCGCTCCAGCCGCAGGTCAAGGCGCTGCAGGAGAAGCACAAGGGTGACCGGGAGACGCTCCAGAAGGAGATGATGGAGCTCTACCGGAAGGAAAAGGCCAACCCGCTGATGGGCTGCCTTCCGATGTTCCTCCAGATCCCGGTCTTTCTCGGTCTCTTCCACGTGCTCCGCCGACTCGACCCGGGCAAGAGCGAGGCGGGCAAGACCCTCTACGGCTGGACGATCGGTCAGTTCGAGAGCGCGTCCGCCGCGAAGCTGTTCACCGCGCCGATCGCCGGCAAGTTCGGCTCGACCGCCGAGGAACTGGCTGCGCTCCAGGCAAACGGCACCACGGTCAAGATCATGGCCGGCATCCTGGTGTTGGTGATGATGGGCACGACCTACCTCACCAGCAAGCAGATGATCCTCAAGACCGGCTGGGCGGAGGACCCGCAGCAGCGGATGATCCAGAAGCTGATGCTCTACGGCATCCCGCTGTCGCTGCTCGTCTCCGGCGCGATCTTCCCGATCGGTGTGATCATCTACTGGGTCACGAACAACCTCTTCACGCTCGCCCAGCAGCAGTGGGTGCTGCGCAAGTTCCCGCCGCCGCCGAGCGTCACCGCCGCCAAGTCGGGCACGTCGGGCGCGCGTAACCCGGTGCAGCCGGCGAAGACCGGTGGGCTGTTCGGCCGCAAGGCCGCCCCGCCGGCGCCGACCAAGCCGGCCGCGCCGAAGGTGGCCGGCCCGAAGCCCGGCGCCAAGCCGGTCAACCCGAAGAAGGGGCGCCCCGCCAAGCGGCAGGGCTGAGCCGTCCGGGCCGCCGTCGGGACACCGGCGGCGGCCCGTTCCGCACCGTGCCGCCGCCGTACGGCCGGCGCCGGAGCAAAGAGCCGCGCGTGGCGCGGCGACGGGCGAGACTGCCCGTACAGACGTGCCCGCGGGCACCGGCGACCTCCCGCCGGCCCCCGGGAGACCAGCGGACCCGACGGTCCGGCCGAGCGAGTACGGAGATGACACCGTGACCGACACCAGCATCCCCAGCGCCGACGAGTCCCTGGACGCGGAGGGAATCGAGCCCACCGCCGCGTCCGAGGCGGACGAGATCGACGAGGCGGCCGCCGGGGGCAAGGAGAAGAAGGCCGCCGGCGACAGCGACCTGTTCCGCCAGAGCGAGATCGCCGCGGACTACGTCGAGGGCCTGCTCGACATCCTCGACTACGACGGGGACATCGACGAGCTGGTCTCCGGCGGGCGTCCGGTGGTCGAGGTGGTCGGCGCCCGCCTGCAGAGCCTGGTCGGCCAGCGCGGCGCCACCCTGGAGGCGCTCCAGGAACTGACCCGGCTCGCCGTCTTCCGGCAGACCGGCACCCCCAGCCGGCTGCTGCTCGACGTCGGCGGGTACCGCGCCAGCCGCCGCAAGGAACTCGCCGCCGTGGCGAAGAACGCGGTGGAGAAGGTCAAGGAGTACGGCGAGCCCGTGCGGCTGGAGCCGATGTCCGCGTTCGAGCGTAAGTGCGTCCACGACGTGGTCAACGCCATGAGCGGCGTGGAGAGCGAGTCCGAGGGCGTCGAGCCGAACCGGCGCATCATCGTCCGGCCGGCGGACTGACCGGGTGACCCACGACGACACCGCGGCGGGCGCCGCGTCCGGCCCGGGTGGCACGCCACCCGGGCCGTCCCCTGTCGGCTCCCGCCCGGCGCCCGACCCGGCCGACGCCACGTTGCCGCCGGAGCTGGCCGGTGCCGCGCGGACCCTCTTCGGCGACCGGCTCGACCTGGCCGCCGCGTACGCCGAACTGCTGGTGACCGACGGTGTGATCCGGGGCCTGATCGGGCCCCGCGAGGCGCCCCGGATCTGGGACCGGCACCTGCTCAACTGCGCGGCCGTGGTGGAGCGCATTCCACCGGGCGCGACCGTGCTCGACGTCGGCTCCGGCGCCGGACTCCCCGGCCTGGTGCTGGCCGTCGCCCGGCCGGATCTGGCCGTGACCCTGATCGAGCCCCTCGCCCGCCGTACCGCCTTCCTCGTCGAGGCGGTGGAGTACCTCGGGCTCGCCCGGACGGTCCGCGTGTTCCGTGGGCGGGCCGAGGAGGCGTCCGCCGGTACGCGGGAACGTGAACCCCTCACCGGCGACGTGGTGACCGCACGCGCCGTCGCGCCGCTGGACCGCCTGTCCACGTGGTGCCTGCCGCTGGCCAGGCCGGGCGGCCGGCTGATCGCTCTCAAGGGCGCCTCGGCCAGCGAGGAGATCGCCGAGCACGCGGCGACCGTGGGCCGCCTCGGCGGCGGTACGCCCGAGGTGCACCACTGCGGTGAGGGCGTCATCGATCCGCCGACGACGGTGGTCGAGATCGTGCGCGAGCGGGTGGTGGGACCGGCGCGGCCGAAGTCCCCGAAGCGCTCACGCGGTGGCCGCCGCCGCTGACTTCTCCCGCCGCGCGACGCGGGTTCTCCGGCGCTGCCGGCGCTACGGCCCTGCCGGCTCTCGCCGGGCAGGGCCGGCTCTCGCCGGGCAGGGCCGGCTCTCGCCGGGCAGGGCCGGCTCTCGCCGGGCAGGGCCGGCTCTCGCCGGGCAGGGCCGGCTCCGCGGCGATGCCGGCTCTCGTACGCCTTGGCGTGGCCGTCGGTCTTCGTATCGGATCCGCCGATCCGCCTTTCCTGTTCGGCGTCCGCGTCGTTGAACGGGTACGGGTGGGCGGGATGTGAACCCGACGTGGACCGGTTGCGCCCGCGAGCCGTAGGCTGGCCGCGCGTCGATAATGTGGAGCGGGCGGCGACGGACGATCACCTGAGTCCCGACCGCTTCCGCCGGGTCGCACGCTCCGAGTGCGAGCAGAGTGCGGCCCGTTGACGGGGTGCGGACCGACCATCCGAAGCGGGCAGGGATGACAGGTGCATGACGACGGCAGGTACGACGATCCACGCGTGACCGGGGCAGCGGGCGACTCTGTTTCACGTGAAACCGACTACCCGGGCTGGGCGGCGCACGGCTCCCCGGCGAGCCCGTCCCACCGGCCGCCGGACTGCGAGCCGGTCGTGCAGCGCGATACGCCGGCGACCGGCGTCGCCCGACCCGTACCGCCGGAGTTGCCGACCGGCCGGTCAGCGTCCGACGGGTCGGGTGCCGCCGGCAACGCGCCAGCGGCCGAGCGCGTGACGGCGGCGCGGGGCAACGCGGCCGCGTCGACGCGCTTCGAGGTGGCCGTCCCCCAGCAGCCCGCGCCCGGGTCGGTGCCGGATGCCGGTCGGGTGACCGACACGACGGCGAGTCCGGCCGTGCCGTACGGGCATGACGGGGACGAGGCCACGTACGTTTCACGTGAAACCCCGACGCGCGAAGAGGATGACCCACCGTTGGCGATGGAAGCGATGCGGGCCGTGCAGATCCTGAATCCGAGCGGCGAGGTGACCATGCCTCGTCCAGAGCGGACCCGGGTGATGTGCGTCGCGAACCAGAAGGGCGGCGTGGGTAAGACCACCACGACGGTGAACCTGGCGGTGGCGCTCGCCCTGCACGGTAACCGGGTGCTGGTGGTCGACCTCGACCCGCAGGGCAACGCCTCGACGGGACTGAACGTCCCGCACCACACCGGCGTGCCGGACGTCTACGACTGCCTCATCAACAGCGTGCCGCTGGAGGACGTCGCCCAGGCGGTCGAGGGCATCCCCAACCTGTGGTGCGTCCCGGCGACGATCGACCTCGCCGGCGCCGAGATCGAACTGGTCTCCGTGGTGGCTCGCGAGTCCCGGCTGCAACGGGCCATCGCCGGGTACCCCGGTCACTTCGACTACATCTTCATCGACTGTCCACCGTCGCTGGGCCTGCTGACGGTCAACGCTCTGGTGGCAGCGCAGGAGGTGCTCATCCCGATCCAGTGCGAGTACTACGCGCTGGAGGGGCTGAACCAGCTCATCAACAACATCAACCTGGTCCGTCAGCACCTGAACCCGCGGCTGGAGGTCTCCACGATCCTCCTCACCATGTACGACCGGCGTACCCGGCTGGCGGACGCGGTGGAGCAGGACGTCCGGAACCACTTCGGCGACAAGGTGCTCGAGGCGGTCATCCCGCGCAACGTCCGGGTCTCGGAGGCACCCAGCTACGGCCAGTCGGTGATGACCTACGATCCCGGATCGCGGGGGGCCACGAGCTACTTCGAGGCCGCCCAGGAGATCGCTGAGCGGGGTGCCAAGGCGCCGGTGAGCCGCAATGCGTAGTGGGTACGAGTCGCCGGGAGGCGTGGCATGAAGAACCGTCCTCGGGGCGGTCTGGGTCGAGGGTTGGGCGCGCTCATCCCCACCGGACCGGCGGCGACCGCAGCGACCGGTGCGTTCGATCCGAACGCCGGCAGTCCCGCCGCTGCCGAGGTGGCACCTCCCCCGGCCGCCGGGCAGGGCGAGGCGACGCTGAGCCCGGTGCCGGGTGCCCGCTTCGCCGAGATCCCCGTCGACGCCATCGTGCCGAACCCGAAACAGCCCCGGCAGGTCTTCGACGAGGACGCCCTGGAGGAGCTGAAGGTCTCCATCCAGGAGGTCGGCTTCCTCCAGCCGATCGTCGTCCGCCAACTCGACGGCGAGAAGTTCGAACTCGTCATGGGCGAGCGGCGCTGGCGCGCGGCGCAGGCGGTTGGCCGGGACAGCATCCCGGCGATCGTCCGGGACACGCGCGACGACGCGATGCTCCGGGACGCGCTCCTGGAGAACATCCACCGGGCCAATCTGAACCCGCTGGAAGAAGCGGCCGCCTACCAGCAGCTGCTCGACGAGTTCGGCGCCACGCACGAGGAGCTGGCGCGGCGGATCGGGCGAAGCCGTCCGCAGATCTCCAACACGATCCGGCTGCTGAACCTCCCGGCTCAGGTGCAGCGTCGGGTTGCCGCCGGGGTGCTCTCCGCCGGGCACGCCCGGGCGCTGCTGAGCCTCGACGGCGCGGAGGCGCAGGAGCAGCTCGCCCTGCGGATCGTCGCCGAGGGCCTGTCGGTGCGCGCCACCGAGGAGATCGTCGCGCTGTCGCTGAGCGAGAACGCCGACCGGAAGGAGTCGGCCAAGCGCCGCCCGAAGCCGCACGCGCCCGCGTTGTCGGATCTCGCGGAGCGGCTCTCCGACCGTTTCGACACCCGCGTGAAGGTCGACATCGGTCGCAGCAAGGGCAAGATCACCATCGAGTTCGCGACCGTCGACGACTTGGAGCGGATCGTCGGTCTCATCGGGGTCGACCGGGACGAGCCCGAGGCCTGACTGCCGGTACGCCACACTCGGCCGCGCGGTCCCGATCGGGGACCACGCGGCCGAGTCGTTTCTGCGACCGCACCGACCGACCCGGAGCCGCTCCGGTCGTGGTGCTGTCGGGTCGCCTTTCCACCCGATGTCGCCCGCCGGTGAGCCCCGTCGTTTCACGTGAAACCGGGGCCGTCGGCCGCGGCGGAGGGGACGGCCGTTATCCACACCGGTTGTCCACAGGCCGCCCTCGTTTCACGTGAAACAGCGCGTGAAATCCCGTGCTGACCTGTGGATGACGGCCCGTGGTCGGCACCTGACGGGCCTGTGGATATCTCGTCGGCGGGGCCGACTCGGTGGCCGGAAAAGCCGCCGGGATTGGAGGCGGAACGGGGAGGGACAGCAGTGACGAGACCGGCTAGGGTCAGCGTCGTGCACGACACCCCTCCCTCACTTCCGGACTTCGCCCAGTGGCCGTCCTTCCCCTTCGAGGGCGACCTGCGCGTCAAGCAACTCGATGATCCGGTCCCGGTCGAGCCGCCCCGCAGGGGCGAGGGACACCGGGAGTGCACCGCCTGCAACGCCCCCGACGATGCCTACATCTGGGTGGGCGAGCGGTGGCGGGTGCGCGCCATGGATCGACCCACCGGCCTCCCGATGGTGCTGATCCTGGAATCCCGGTCCCATCTCGACCTCGGTGATCTGCCGAACCTGCTCGCTGCCGAGCTCGGGGTGATGACGGTCCGGCTCGAACGGGCCATCCGCTCGCTGGACGGTGTGGCGCGGGTCCACGTCAACCGCTGGGGCGACGGCTCGGCGCATCTGCACATGTGGTTCCTCGCCCGCCCGTACGGCCAACTCCAACTCCGCGGCACGTTCCTTCCGCTGTGGGACTCGATCCTGCCGCCGATCTCCGAGTCGACGTGGCGGGAGAATCTCGCCCTGGTCGCCGCGTGGCTGGCGGAGTTCGGCGGGCGCCCCCTCGCCGAACCGCCCCGCATCCAGTGGCAGGCGCCGTCCAGCTTCAGCGCGCCGGTGGCGACCGTCACGCCAGCCGAGGAGGAGGGCACATCGGTGATGAGTTCGGTCGAGGAGACGCCGGTTCCCTCGACGGACGACCAGCCGTCGCTCCCTCCGACGGGCGACCGGCCGCCCGGCCCTGCCGCCGCCTCGACGAGAACGGCGACCGACGCTCCGGCGGCCGAGGGCGCGGACGCCCCGTCGCGTGGAGGCGGCACCGGCCCGTCGACCGGCGGCCTGGCGACCGGACGGCCGGCCGCCGACCGGCCGACTGACGGACCTGACGAGCCCACCGCCGCCACGGTCGACACGGCCCGCACAGCCGACGCGGTCGCGACCACCGCCGCCCGTGGAACGGCACGCACGAACGACAGCGCCGCCACGACCGAGTCGAACGCCACGGACGGAACCGCCGGGACGGCCGGCACGAACGACACCGCCGCCGGGCCGACCGCCACGGACGGAACCGCCGCGACGGCCACGGACCGCTCCGGCGGTGGTTCCCCGCCCGACGATCTGCCGGCCCCCGCCACGCCGCTCACCAGCCCCCGTGACTGACAGAGCCGCCGCAGATCCTGGAGGCTTCCAGGATCTGCGGCGGCCCAGGAGCGAGGTGCCGGGAAAGGTCAGTCGCGCCGCGCGGCGGCGCGGGACACCAGGGTGCCGAGGACCCGGCCGAAGTCGAGGCCGGCCGCCTGCACCGCGAGCGGCAGCAGCGAGGTCTCGGTCATCCCCGGCGAGACGTTCACCTCCAGGACGTGCGGCTGGCCGGCCCCGTCGACGATGAGGTCCACCCGGCTGAGGTCGCGCAGCCCGAGCGCGGTGTGGGCGGCGATGGCCACCTCGGCGACCGCGCCGCTCACCTCGGACGCCAACCGCGCCGGACTGTGCCAGGTGGTGCGGCCGGCGGTGTACCGGGCTGCGTAGTCGTACACGCCGTTGCGCGGGACGATCTCCACGGCCGGCAGGGCCTGCGGGCCGTCCCCCAGGTCGACCACGGAGACGGCCACGTCCATACCGGGGACGTAGCGCTCCACCAGTGCGGTCGAGTCGTACGCGAAACAACCCACCATCGCGGCCGGCAGGGCCGCGGCGTCCCGGACCACGGCGGCGCCCAGACCCGAACCGCCCTGGGCGGGCTTCACCATCAGGGGCAGGCCCAACCGGTCGACGATGCGGTCCAGCACGGCCACCGCGCCCAGCTCCGAGAAGCGGTCGTGGGGAAGCGCCACCCAGTCCGGCGTGGGGATGCCCGCCTCCCGGAGCACCGCCTTCGCGGACGGCTTGTCCCAGGCGAGCCGGGAGGCGCGCGCGTCGCACCCGACGTAGGGGATGTCGCAGAGGTCCAGCACGCCCCGGAGCGAGCCGTCCTCGCCCGTGGCACCGTGCAGGGCGATCACCACGGCGTCCGGCGGGTCGGCGGTGAGGGACGGCAGCAGGGCGACGTCGGCGTCGCGCAGTTCGGCGTCCACGCCGACGGCGCGCAGAGCGTCCAGCACCCGGCGGCCGGAGCGGAGCGAGACGTCCCGTTCGTAGGAGAGCCCGCCGGCGAGCACCAGCACGCGCAGGTCGGTCACGACGGACGAGTCGGCAGCGGTCGTACGCATGCCGGAATCATGCCAAGTCAGGTCCCGGGGTGTCGGAACCGGCCTGGCCACGCCGTGACCCCGGACGGCCGACCGCGCCGAACACCCGGCGCATGGCGATGTCCTGCTCCATGACGCCGGCCAGCCGCCGCACACCCTCACGGATCCGCTCCGGCGGCGGGAAGGAGAAGTTGAGCCGCATGTGGCCGGTGCCGGTGCCGTCGGCGTAGAAGCCGGTGCCCGGCACGTACGCGACCCGGGCGGCGATGGCGCGCGGCATCATCGCCTTCGAGTCGAGCCCGTCGGGCAGCGTGGCCCACACGAAGAGACCACCGCCCGGACGGGTCCACGTCGTGCCGGCGGGCATCAGGTCCGCGAGGGCGTCGAGCATCGCGTCCCGGCGCTCGCGGTAGACCTCCCGGTAGACCTTGAGTTGCTCGCGCCACGGCATCGTGCCGAGGTACGTCGACACGGCCGCCTGCGCGTAGCCGCTGGGGCACAGGATCTGCGCCTCGCTCGCGATCACCAGCTTGTCGCGGACGGCGTGCGGCGCGAGGATCCAGCCCACCCGCAGCCCCGGGGCGAAGGTCTTGGAGAAGGTGCTCAGGTAGAAGACGCCCTCCCGGCGGCGGGCCCGCAGCGGCGCGGGCGCCTCACCCTCGAAGCCGAGTTGGCCGTACGGGTCGTCCTCCACCACCAGCAGGCCGGCGCGTTCGCAGATGTCGAGCACCCGCTCGCGCCGCTCCTCGGTCAGCGTCACGCCGGTCGGGTTCTGGTAGGTGGGGATGGTGTAGAGGAACTTCACCCGGCGTCCGGCCCGCGCCTGCTCGGCGATGGCCACCTCCAGCGCCTCCGGGATCAGCCCGTCGTCGTCCATGGCGACGTGCACGACCTGTGCCTGGGCGGCCTGGAACACCCCGAGTGCCCCGACGTACGTCGGTCCCTCGGCGAGCACCACGTCGCCCGGGTCGAGGAACAGCCGGGCGACCAGGTCCAGCGCCTGCTGCCCGCCGACGGTGACGACCACGTCCTCCGGGGAGGCGCCGCACGCCGCGTCGACGCCGGAGAGGGCCATCACCTCGCAGATGCGCTCCCGCAGCTCGAGGGTGCCCTGGCCGATGCCGTACTGGAGGGTGGTCACCCCGTGCTCGGTGCCGAGCCGGCCGAGCATGTCGCCGACCGCGTCCAGCGGCAGCGCGGCGATGTAGGGGGCACCGCCGGCGAGCGAGACCACCTCCGGCCGGCTGGCCACCGCGAAGAGCGCCCGGATCTCCGAGGCCGTCATGCCCCGGACCCGCCGGGCGTACCGGTCGGTGTAGTCGTCGAGCGTCGTGCCGGTCATGCCATCACCTCGATGCGTGCTCGGGTGCCTCCCCGCCCCGGGCGTACCCGGGACTCCGGCGACCATGGCGACTCGGGGCGCCGGATGCCGATCCTAGCCGCCGCCCACCAGGGCCGTCGCCGGCCGGACGGCCAGGTCCACATCCCGGACGGTCCGTCACTCCCCACGGTGACCGTTTGCGCGTCCCCTCCCGTGACGTTCGTCGGCGGCGTACGATCGCTCGTCGGGGGGCAGGGAAGGCGGCGGTGTCGTTCCGTGCCGGTCTCACCTCCGAGCCTAATGTGGGGATGCGCCAATGTCGCGACGTCTGGTCAGCTTGACCCTCGACACCCTGGAGGACCTGCCCCGCCCGTGCCGCCAGTGTGTCTACTGGGAGCTCGATCCGGTCTCTGCCGATCGGGCGTGCGCCGCCGGGGACCCGGGCCTGGAGAAGGAGGCGTGGGTCTCCCAGACGCTGCTTGAGTGGGGCTCCTGCGGCAAGCTGGTGTACGTCGACGGCATGCCGGCCGGGTTCGTGATGTACGCGCCGCCCGCGTACGTGCCGCGCTCGATGGCCTTCCCCACGTCACCGGTCTCCGCCGACGCGGCGCTGCTCATGACGGCGAACGTGGTGCCCGCCTTCGCGGGTGGCGGGCTCGGCCGGATGCTCGTCCAGGGCGTCGCCCGGGACCTCACCAAGCGCGGCATCAAGGCGATCGAGGCGTTCGGCGACGCGAAGTTCGGTGATGCCGACGACGCGACGCGGGCCTGCGTGGCACCCGCCGACTTCTTCCTCTCGGTGGGCTTCAAGACGGTCCGCCCGCACCCGCGCTTCCCCCGCCTCCGGCTGGAGCTGCGCACGGCGCTGAGCTGGAAGTCCGACGTCGAGTACGCGTTGGAGAAGCTGCTGGGGTCGATGAGCCCGGAGACGCTGCTGCGGCCGGTCCGCCCCGCCCCGGCGACCCGCTCCACCGCCCGCTGACGGCCACCGGTCCGGTCAGTCGACGACGGTGCCGGCGGCCACCACCGCCCGTAGCTCGCTCACGTCGATCGACCCGGTCGGGACGTCCCGTTCGATCGGGTAGTACATCCGCTGCACGGCGGCGACGATCGCCTCCACCACCCGGTCCCGGAAGCGCGGATCGACCAGCCGGGCGCGGTCGGTGGGCGAGGTCAGGTACCCCACCTCGACGCGGACGGCCGGCATCCGGGTGAGCCGCAGCAGGTCCCACGCCTTGGCGTGGGTACGGCAGTCCCGCAGCCCGGTCCGCGCGACGATCTCCCGCTGCACGAGGCCGGCCAGCCGCTCCCCGGTCGCCGAGGTCACCCCGTTGTCGGTGCCGTAGTGGTACGTCGCCACGCCCTCGGCGGCCGGGTTGGCGTGCCCGTCGAGGTGCAGGGAGATGAACACGTCCGCGCCGAGCGAGTTGGCCAGGTGGGCCCGGTCGACGTCGGGCAGGCTGTCCGGCAGCGCCGGACCTCGGGTGAGCTGCACCCGCACGCCGGCTGCCGCGAGCCGCCCTTCCAACCGGCTGGCGAGGTCGTGCACCAGGTCCGCCTCGGTCCAGCGGAGCGCGCCGTCGGGCACCACCACACCGGGGTCGGTGCCGCCGTGGCCGGGGTCGACGACGACGGTCCGCCCGATCAGGGCGGGTCCGGACTGCCGGATGGCGTCGGACTCGCGCAGCCACTGCGGCCGTCCGCCGACGACCTTGCGGCCGAGCCGGCGCAGCGCGTCCATGGTGTGCGGGCCGCAGGTGCCGTCGGGGGTCAGCCCGACCTCCCGCTGGAACTGGGCGACCGCCCGCGAGGTCCGTACGCCGTAGATGGCGTCCGCGCGGCCCACGTCGTACCCCATCTCCAGCAGCCGCTCCTGGAGGGACCGGACGTCCTCGCCGGTGAGCGGTTCGGGCACCGCGTGGTAGAGGGTGCGGGCGCCGAGTCGCCAGCGGGCGGCGTCCAGGGCCCGCCACGTCTCGGCGCCGACGCGACCGTCCACGCTGAGGCCGCGGGACTGCTGGAACGCCCGCACGGCCCGTTCGGTGTGTGCGTCGAACTCGTCGGCGTCGGGTGCCGAGGGCGAGAGCAGGTCGAGGGTGGCAAGCACGGTACGGATCTCCGTGACCGCTGGTCCACGGTCACCAGGTCGGATCGGACGCACGCTCGACCCCCTCTGCACGGACGCTGGCTGGCCGGGCGGCCCTGAGAGGCGGTCCGGGAACCCCGCAGCGGCTGCGGCGGGCCCAGGCGGCGACCCGCGGTGTCGGAGGTCGGTCCGGACCCGGCACCGGTGTCGGGGCAGACCTCCGAGCCGCCGGATCGCCGGCTGGACTACACCTCGCTCGCCCGGGCGTTTCCCGACCGCCTCTGGCTTGAGGTTATGCGCTCGCCGGGCCCGAGGTGTGCGGGCCGGGAAAAAGACGCCGACCCCGCACCCGGGTACTGCCGGGTGCGGGGTCGGCGGCGTCAGCGCAGGTCAGAGTGCCGATTGGATGAGCTTGACCAGCTCGCCCTTCGGCTTGGCGCCGGCGATGGACTGCACCGGCTCGCCGTTCTTGAACACGGTGAGGGTCGGCACCGACATGACGCGGTAGGTGCGGGCGGTCTCCGGGTTCTCGTCGATGTTGAGCTTGACGATGGTGACCTGGTCACCCATCTCGCCGGCGATCTCTTCGAGCAGCGGCGACACCTTCCGGCACGGGCCGCACCACTCGGCCCAGAAGTCCACCAGAACCGGCTTGTCGGACTTCAGCACGTCGGTGGCGAAACTGGCGTCGGTGACCGACTTGGTTGCTCCCACTACGACCCTCCTCGCGATTGTTTCGGTTGTTCAGCCCTGGATCGTGGCGATGAATCGCTCGGCGTCCAGGGCGGCGGCGCAGCCCGTGCCGGCGGCGGTGATCGCCTGCCGGTAGGTGTGGTCGACCAGGTCACCGGCGGCGAACACGCCCGGGATGTTGGTCCGGGTGCTGGGTGCCTCGACCTTCACGTACCCCTCGCCGTCCAGGTCCACCTGCCCGCGGAAGAGTTCGCTGCGGGGGTCGTGGCCGATGGCCACGAAGACGCCGGTCACGTCGAGCACCTTGGTCTCACCGGTGTGCACGTTGCGGAGGCGGACACCGGAGACCTTGCCGTCGGCGCCCAGGATCTCCTCGACGACCGAGTTCCACTCGACCTTGATCTTGTCGTTGCCCAGCGCGCGCTGCGCCATGATCTTGCTGGCGCGGAACGTGTCGCGGCGGTGGATGATCGTCACCGACTCGGCGAACCGGGTCAGGAAGCTGGCCTCCTCCATCGCCGAGTCACCGCCGCCCACCACCACGATGTGCTGGTTGCGGAAGAAGAAGCCGTCACAGGTGGCGCAGGAGGAGACGCCGTGGCCGAGGTACTCCTGCTCGCCGGGCACGCCCAGCGGGCGCCAGGCGGAGCCGGTGGCGAGGATGACGGCCCGGGCCCGGTAGGCGGTCTCGCCAACCCACACGGTGCTGACCGCGTCCGAGCCGACCTCGCCGGTGTCCTTGAGCTCGACGCGGGTGACGTCGTCGGTCAGGAACTCCGCGCCGAACCGTTCGGCCTGCTTGCGCATGCTGTCCATCAGCTCGGGGCCGAGGATGCCGTCGGCGAAGCCGGGAAAGTTCTCCACCTCGGTGGTCGTCATCAGCGCACCACCGGACTGAACGCCCTCGATGACCAGCGGGTTGAGGTTGGCGCGCGCGGCGTAGACCGCCGCCGTGTAGCCGGCCGGCCCGGAGCCGATGATGATCAGGTTGCGGACCTCGTCCACTGCCGTCTCCCGATTGTGTGTGTTCGCCATCGGCGCGCACCGATGCCGATCCGGTGCCGGCGGCCTCAGCCGGTACCGGCAGCTGATGTGCAGAACGTCATCGTACGAACCGGGGATTCCCGAGCCGGTCATCCGGTGGGTCACGTCACGTCGCCGGACGAAACCCTACGACCGTGGTTTCACCCTACCCGCGCACGGTAGCGGGCGTCCGAGGCGGACCCGGGCACGCCACATTCCGGCCCGCTCACCCAGGCCCAACGGGCTCCGGCCGCGTCGGTGAACCGGACCACCAGCGCGGGACGGCCCTGGAAACGCGCGTAGTCGACGAGGTCGACCACGAGCGGCCCGTTCCGGTGCTCGGTGCCGATCTCGATGAGGCAGGCGGTGAGCGCCGCAGGGTCCTCGAGCCGGTCGAGCCCGATGGGCCCGGCCACCCGGCCACCCTCCGAGTTCGTGGCCGGCTCCGACGCCGAGCCCGGGCTGGAGAACTGTTGCGCCCGCACCGAGGCGGGCAGCGCGCCCAGCCCCTCCGGGGTGTAGTCCGCGCCGGTCCGCAGGGGCGGGCCCGCCGTACGGAACGGCTGGGCGGCGGCCGGTGCCGCCTCGTCGCGGGCCGTGCCGGTGACCGCGCTGTCGTCGCCGTTCCGGCTCCCGAGCTGGTCGAGGCCGAGCAGCCCGGCGGCGGTCACCGCCACCGCGGCGAGCGCGACCGGGGCGCTGACCCGCGCCCAGCGCCGGCGCCGCCGGCCCGGCCCGGTCGTGGCGGGCACCCCCGATCGGGGTACGCCGCCGGGGCGCCGCGAACCGCCGTGCGGCTGGCTCGGCACGACCGGAGCGGCGTGTCCGGCACCGGACGGCGCGGCCTCGGTCGCCAGCGCAGCGGTGATCCGGTCGGTGACGTCGGCGGGCATCGCCTCGGCCGCACCCCCCCAGGCCAGCAGGTCGGCGCGCACCTCCGCGACCGCCGGGGCGAGCCGGGCGTACGCCTCGGCCCAGGCCGGATCCCCCTCGACCAGCCGCGCCACGGTCACCTCGTCCGGGGTGCCGTCCAGCGCCCCGCCGAGGTAGTCGGCGAGCAGGTCGTGGTCGACCTCCCGGAACCCCCCGGTCGTCACGTGTCCTCCTGGTTGGTGTCGCGCCGGGACCGCCCCGACCCAGATCGGACGCCCCCGGCCGCCTCCGGGTTCCCCCGGGTGACGGCCGGCACGTTCCCGCCGGACGGCACCGGGTCGCCGGCCGGCGCGGAACCGCTGCCCGGCGCGGGGCGGAGATGGCCGAGGATCGTCGCCAGGCGGGCCCGCCCACGGGCGCACCGGCTCTTCACCGTCCCCTCGGCCACCCCGAGGATGCGGGCGACCTCGGCGACCGGGTAGCCCTGCACGTCGACGAGGATCAGCGCCGCGCGCTGCTCGACCGGCAAGGTCGCCAGCGCCTGCCGTACCACCAGGGCGGTGTCGTGGTCCGGTGCGGGAGCGGCGGGCTCGACACCCCCGGTCGCCCCCTCGGTGTCGTGGACACCGTCGGGCAGCGGCACCGTCGGATGCGCCTGCCGACGCCGGATGCGGTCCAGGCAGGCGTTGACCACGATCCGGTGGAGCCAGGTGGTCACCGCCGAGTCGCCCCGGAACCGGGCGGCGGCGCGGTGGGCGGAGAGCAGCGCGTCCTGGAGGGCGTCGGCCGCCTCCTCCCGGTCGCCGAGCGTGCGCAACGCGACCGCCCAGAGGCGGTCCCGGTGCCGGTGGAACAGCTCGGCGAAGGCGTCCCGGTCGCCCGCGACGTGCGCGTGCAGCAGGTCGACGTCGGAGGGGGTCGGGGCGGGCGTCGTGCCTCCGTCGCCCGCCGGCCGTCCCGCCGTCCCGCGTGCCTTCATCACCACGTCCGGCGGAGGCGGTGCCCGATGCGCGCCCGCCGGCTCACGACCCCTGGACCGTGATCTCCTGGACACCGACCTTGTAACCGCCTTCGCTCGGCGGCAGCTCGGTGAGCCAGAACAGCAGGTAGCGGTACTTCGCATTCGGGTCGAAGGCGTTGAAGGTCATGGTGGTGTCGGCGTTCTCCAACGGCGCGCCGATCGCCTTCTTGGCGTACTCCACGAAGAGCGCGTCGTCGCCCGACTTGGACGAGGGGTGGTTGTTGGTGCCGGCGAACAGTTGGGCGGACGCACCCCGGGCCGACAGCTGCACCTGCAACGACTTCACGTTGCGGGGCTCACCGAGGTCGAGCCAGACGCCCATGCCGCGCTTCAGGTTGCCGAAGTTGGGACGGCCCCGGTAGGTCTGGGTCTCCCAGCCCTCTTCCGGGTTGCCGTCGAAGACCTTCTCGGCCTCGCGGACCTCCGCGCGGTTCCCGTCCGGGTCGATGATCTTCGCGTCGCGGATGGTGAGCGGGCCGGCGGCCACGGGGGCCGGGCTCGCCTCCCCGCCCGGTGCGCCGGCGGTGGGGGCGCTGGCGGCGCCGGATCGCTGATCCCGGTTGTCACCGCTACCCAGCGCGCTGATGCCCACCAGCAGGCCCACCAGGGCGACGGCGAGCAGGCCGGCGATGCCGATGGCCACCTTGCGTCCGCCCGCCACGGCCAGCGGGGACGGCTCGTCCCCGGTCTCGGCGGCGAAGCGCAGCGGGCCGGTGTTGTCCAGGAAGTGCTCGTCGGCCGGGACGTCCAGCCGGGCCAGCTCCGCCGCGAGCACATCCGACGGCGGGGGCGCGATCTCGGCGTCCAGCAGGTCCATCGTGAGGTCGTCCAGGTACGCCGGGACGCCGGCCCGGACCTGGCGCGGTGCGGCGATGGCGTCACCGGCGTCGCGGACGGCGTCCGGGATCGCGGCGCGACCGTGGCCGGCGGTGGCCCCGCGCAGCGGGACCTCGGTGTGCGGCCAGTGGCCGGTGAGGGCGAAGTAGAGGACACCGCCGACCGCCCGGACGTCGCTTCCCTGGCTGTCGTCCCCGTCCGTGCGCGCGTCGGCGAGGACCACCCGGTCGTCGTCACTGATCATGACGGTGCCGGGGTGGACGTTGCCGTGCACCATGCCGGTGGCGTGCACGGCGGCGAGGGCGCTGGCCACGGCGTTGCCGACGGCGGTGGCGCGGGCGGGATCCAGCGGCTCCTCGGTGACCAGCTCGCGCAGCGACTGCCCGTCGACCCACTCGCGGACCACGTACGCCCGCTCGCCCTCGTCGATCGCGTCGTAGACGCCGACGAGGTTGGGGTGGATGACGCGGCTGGCCGCGACGGCGGCCTGGAGCATCTCGGTGGCGGAGTCGCCACCCGGGTAGCGCAGCACCACCGCGACGGGACGGCGCAGCACGACGTCGACCCCGCGCCAGACCAGACGGCCCGCGCTGTCGTTGTTGATGTGCTCGACGAGTTCGTACCGCTCGGCGAGGACCTCACCGGCCGTCGGAGCACCGAAGGTCATGACCGGCGGAGCGCTCTCGTCCGCCTCCTGACCCTCGCCGACCTGGGTCACCCGTCCTCCCTCGGTGATCGTGTCGATCGATGGACCCGTGCTGCTGGGCATTGTGGCTTCCGCTCTGCTTCCAGGAACCGGCCGACCGGTGTCGGCGTGATCGCCGGCGCCTGCCGTACCCGTCAAGAGCGACCTTACCCGTGATGGCCCGCTCCCCGACATGTCATCTTCCCGCCGCACCGTTCGAGACTGGCCGGTGGACGGGGACTCGTCCGGTTACGACCGATGTCAGCCACGTTGCTGGCACATGTACTAGCCAATCTAGAGGTTGACCGCAAGTAGTCGCCGAAGGGGCCGGACCTGGAGTGGCGGCCGTGTCGACGCTGATCGGAGTTCCCCCGTCACTCGCCGCCATGCTCAGCCGTCCGGCTGGTTATCCACAGGCTGATCCGGTCACTGAGCGGTGAATCACAGAGTTATCCACAGCCGCATCCCCAGGCTGGTGATCCTCGTTCACTCAGCGTGCGGTCCATCCGCTTCCGACCGCCCGGGCCCCGGGAAACCGTCGGGCGGAGACGCTCAGCGACCGAGCCGGCGCCGGACCATGCCGACCACCTCGGTGATCTCGCCGATCCGGAGCAGCATCGCGAGCCCGAGGTAGGTGGCCCCGATGACCGCGCCGCCGACCACCAACTGGACGGCCGCCGCGAACCAGTCGAGGTCCTCGGGGTCGCCCGGCAGCAGGCTGACCACCACGAGACCGACGAGCGCCGACCCGAGCGCGGCGACCACGACCTTGCCCATGGTGCGCATGATCCCGCCGAGCCCGATACGGCCGACCCTCGGACGGAGCAGCATCGCTGACAGGACCGCCGCCGCCACGTACGAGATCGCGTTGCCGAGCATCATGCCGGCCGCCGCGAATACGGGCGAGAGCACGACGAAGAGGCCCACCTGGAGCAGCACCCGCAGTGCGACCACCGGGATGTTGACCAGCGCCGGCGTGCGGGTGTCCGGCAGCGCGTAGAAGGCGAAGGTGAACAGCTGGCTGATTGCGAACGGGACCAGGCCGACCGCCGCGACCAGCAGCACGGTGGCGGTCGCCACCGCGTTCTCCCCGGTGAACGCGCCGTACCGGAACACGACCACGGAGATCGGCGCGGCCAGCACGGCGTAGCAGACGGCGATCGGGGCGAGCACCGCCGTGACCATGCGGGTGCCCCGGGACAGGTCGGCGGTGACGTCCCGGAATCGCCCGTCCGCCGCGGCGGCGCTCATCCGTGGCATGAGCGCCGTGATGATCGAGACGGCGATGATCCCGTGCGCCATCATCAGCAGCAGGAAGACGTTGTTGTAGATGAGAAGGCCGGCCCTGTCCTCCCCGGCGGCGCGGGTGAGCAGGTTGACCACCACGAACACACCCAGTTGGCTGACCGCGACGTAACAGAACATCCAGCCACCGAGCCGGGCCAGTTCCCGCAGTCCCAGCTCACGGAAGTCGAAGCGCAGCTTCCACCGGAAGCCCACCTTGCGAAGCGCGGGTAGCAGGCCGGCGGCCTGTACCGCCACACCGAGCAGGGTGCCCCCGCCGATGAGCAGGATCCGCCCAGGCGTCATGTCCTCAGGCCGAAGGGGCTTGGCTCCGTAGACGGCGATGTAGAGACCAAATATGCCGATGACCACCAGGTTGTTCAGGATTGGCGCCCACATCGGCGCTGCGAAGTGGCCCCGTGTGTTCAGCACGGCGGCGATCAGCGCGCTGACGCCCGTGAAGAACAGCATCGGCAGCATCAGGTACGACAGGTAGGTGATCAGATCCCGGTAGTCGCCGCCCTTGCCGCTGGCATAGATAGCTGTCAGTGCGGGTGCGGTGATCACCGCAATCAGCGCGGCAGCGGCCAGCGCGAGCACCGCGAACGTGAGCAGCCGCTGCGCGTACGCGTCACCCTGGTCGTGATCGGTCTTGCGGCGACGTACCAGCACCGGAACCAGCACGCTGGTCAGCACGCCGCCGAGCAGGAACTCGTAGACCTGGTTCGGCAAGAACTGGGCAGTCGTGTAGATGTCGCCCACCACACTGCCGAGTGCGGCACCGATCATCAAGGTGCGAAGGAAGCCCGTACCTCGGCTCACCAGGCTGCCGATGGCCATGACCGCGCTGTTCGCCACGGCGCTGGTCTCCGCGACCACCTCCTGCGGCGGCGCGGCGGCCTCGACGCCGGGCTGGTTCAGCGGTTCGGCGGAGATGAAGGTGGCGTCGTCGCCCGGCGGCCGGCCGCCGCCACCCTGCGCGTTCGCGCTGCGGTAGAGCCGGCCGCTCATCGTTGTCGCCTCCAGGGGTACGTCGGCTCACGCCGGGGCTTCGCCACAGACCCTAGTCAACCGTCCGTCGTTACCCGCGCCCGGCGGACCGGATGCCGACCCGGCCCGATAGGCTGGCCATCCCATGTCCGACGCCGCCTCCGCACCGTACGCCGACCGCCGCGAACTCACCGCCGCGCAGCGCAACGCCGTCGCCGAACTTCTCCGGGTCTCCCCGGTCGCCGACGAGCTGGGCCGCCGGTTCGCGAAGGCCGGTCGCGAGCTGCACCTGGTGGGCGGCTCGGTCCGGGACGCCCTCCTCGGCCGGCTCGGCAACGACCTCGACTTCTGCACCGACGCGCTTCCGGACGAGACGCTGCGCATCGTGCGGGGCTGGGCCGAGTCCATCTGGGAGACCGGTCGGGAGTTCGGCACGATCGGCGTGCAGCGCGACGGCCTGCTGCTGGAGATCACCACCTACCGCGCCGAGGTGTACGACCAGGTCAGCCGGAACCCGGTGGTGCAGTACGGCACCAGCCTCACCGAGGATCTGAAGCGCCGGGACTTCACCATCAACGCGATGGCGGTGAGCCTGCCCGACCACCGGTTCACCGACCCGTACGGCGGGTTGGACGATCTCGCCGCGAAGATCATCCGTACGCCGGCGTCGCCGGAGGAGTCGTTCCGCGACGATCCGCTGCGGATGCTGCGGGCCGCCCGGTTCGCCGCGCAGCTGCGGTTCGCCGTGCATCCAGACGTGCGTGAGGCGATGACCCGGATGGCCGCCGACCTGGACCGGATCACCGCCGAGCGGATCCGGGACGAGTTCACCAAGCTGCTCTGCGGCGTCGACCCGGTCACCGGCCTCCGGCTGCTGGTGGACACCGGCCTGGCCGAGCGCTTCCTGCCCGAGCTGACCGGGTTGAAGCTGGAGATCGACGAGCACGCCCAGCACAAGGACGTTTACGAGCACACGTTGACCGTGGTGAGCAACGCCGTCTCGCACGAGGACGACGGCTGCGACTTCATCCTGCGGATGGCCGCGCTTCTGCACGACATCGGCAAGCCGGCCACGAAGGCGGTCGGCCCGGACGGCCGGGTCAGCTTCCACCACCACGAGGTCGTGGGGGCCCGGCTGACGAAGGCCCGGATGAAGGCCATGCGCTACCCCAAGGACGTGACCGCCAAGGTCACCGCGCTGGTCGCGCTGCACCTGCGCTTCTACGGGTACGGGCGCGGCGAGTGGACCGACTCGGCGGTGCGCCGGTACGTCGCCGACGCCGGGGACCTGCTGCCCCGGCTGCACAAGTTGACCCGCTCCGACTGCACCACGCGTAACCGGCGTAAGGCCGCGCAGCTCGCCGCCGACTACGACGCGCTGGAGGAGCGGATCGCCCGGATCGCGGCCGAGGAGGACCTGGCCCGGGTCCGTCCGGACCTGGACGGGAACGCGATCATGGAGCTGCTCGGCGTGCCGCCCGGGCCGGTCGTCGGGCGGGCCTGGAAGCATCTCAAGGATCTGCGGCTGGAGCGCGGCCCGCTGGAGCGGGACGAGGCCGAGGCCGAGCTGTTGCGCTGGGCCCGCGAGCAGGGCGTCGTCGAGTAGGCCGGGGCGCCACCGGCAGGGCGGCACCCCGGCTCCCGGGGTCAGCGGGTCTCGGTGCTCTCGACGGCCGGCTTGCCGTTCGGCTCCGAGCGGGTCGACGTGGCCAGCCGGGCCAGCAGACCGGGCAGGTCGATGCCGGTGAGGTCGCTGCCGAGCTGGAGGCCCTGCGCGACGTTCCCGGCGACCGACTTCGTGAGCGACGACGCGCCGTCGGTCGAGATGACGGTTATCTTGTCGATCGCGCCGATCGGCGCGCTGGCCGCCTCGACGACCTGCGGCAGCACCTTGACCAGCAGGTCCAGGACGGCCGCCTCCCCGTACGCGGCGAACGCCTCCGCCTTGCGGGCCATCGCGTCGGCGTCGGCCTGCCCACGGGCCAGGATGGCCGCGGCCTCGGCCTGCCCCTCCCGCTCGACCGCCTCGGCGATCGCGGAGCGCCGGCGCTGCTCGGCCTCACCTTCCTTGGCGCCCTCGATCGCGTTCGCCTCGGCGAGCGCGGCCCGCCGGGCCCGCTCGCCCTCACCGGTGAGCCGCGCCTGCTCGGCGGCGGCCTGGGCGGCGGCGATGACGGCCTGGCGCTGCGCGTCGGCGTGGAGCACGGCGGCGTTGCGGGCGGCCTCGGCCTCCTGCTCGACCTTGTACCGGGCGGCGTCGGCCGGCTTGCGCACCTCGGTGTCGAGCTGGCGCTGCTTGAGCTCGGCGTTGCGCTCGGCCACCTTCTGCTGCTCGGAGAGGATCGCCTGGTCCCGCTCGGCCTGCGCGAGCGGCCCGGCCGCCGCCGACTTCGCCTTCGCGGCGTCGATCTCGGCCTGGATGGCGGCCTGCTTGAGGGCCAGGTTCCGGTTGGCCTCGGCGATCGCCTCCTCGGCGAGCAGCCGCTCCTGCTCGGCCTGCTGCCGGGCCCGGGCCTCGGCGATCGCCGCGTCCTTGAGCACCCGGGCGGCCTCGGGCCGACCCAGGTCCTGCAGGTACGACCCCTCGGCCAGGATGTCCTGGAGTTGGAACGTGTCGAGCACGAGACCCTGGTTGGTCATCGAGTGCTCGGCCTCCTCCGCCACCGCGCTGGCGAACGCCGCCCGGTCCCGGATGACCTCCTCGATGGTGAGCCGGCCGACGATCGACCGCAGCGCGCCGGCCAGCACCTCCCGGGTGAAGTTGTCGATCTCGTCCTGCTGGTGCAGGAAGCGCTGGGCGGCGGCCCGGATCGAGTCCTCGGTGCCACCGACCTTGACGATCGCCACGCCGTGCAGGTCGGCGCGGATGCCCTGCTTGCTCACCGCGCCCCGGATGCCGACGTCGATCCGGCGGCTGGACAGGTCGAGCGACTGGAGCTTCTGCACCACCGGCAGGACGAAGACCGAGGCGCCGAGCACCACCTTCTGCCCGGACATGTCGGTCGACCGGCCGCCGTCGGCGGTCTGGGTGGTGCGGCCCTTGCGGCCGGTGACGATGAAGGCCTCGTTGGGCCCGGCGACCTTGATCCGGGAGAGCACGAAGAGCACGAGGACGAGGAGGAGGACCGCGGCGCCGGCTATGGCGATGACGAGAGGCATGGGTGGGCCTTTCTGGCGTGGGTGGATCGCGGCGCGTCGATCGGGCTCGAACGCGCCGGTGGGGCTTCGACGCGTCAGTAGGTCTCGACGTGCACGCTGGTGTCGCTGAGTGCCTCGACCACGAAGATCTGGGCGCCCGCCGGGATCGGCCGATCGGCACGGGCGTTGAACTTCACCGGCGTGCCGGCGACGCGGACGCGGACCTCGCCGTACCCGTCGGCGGGTACCGGCGTGACGACCAGGCCGAGCGCGCCGACCAGGTGGGCGCGGGTGGGCGTGGGATCGGTGGGCATGTCGCGGGCCGCCCGCCCCAGGCGGGACGCGACCCACGCGGTGGGCACGGCCGCGAGGACGCCGCCGGCCACCGCCAGCGCCACCATGCCGGGGGTACGCGCGCCGAGCAGCTCGTTGACGATGGCGCCGCCGAAGCCGAACGCGCCGGCGAACCCGGCGACCGTCTCGGTCGACACCGGCCCGTCGAAGTCCGGCTGACCGAAGTGGAGCAGCTCGCCGCCGAGCAGCGCGAGCGCCAGCACCGCGACGCCGACGGCGCCGACGATGAGGAAGATCAATGTCCCCGTGGCCACGTCCCGCACGGTATCGACGCCCCGCAACGTCGACCTCCTTCCGGTGGCCGGCGGGCACCACCGGAAGGACCATGCCGAGCCGACCGCCGGTCAGCGGGGCGCCAGCACGAGGACCATGCCCAGTCCGATCGCCGCCGGCAGGGACTGCCGGGCGAGTTCCCGCCCGTCCAGGTCGGCCAGCACCATCTCCTCTGTCCGCCGGTCCCGGTACAGCAGGTGGTCGTCGGCGCCCCAGGCAGCGTCCGCGTCCGGCGCCGCTCCGATCACCCGTCCCGTGGCCACCTCGACGATCTGCGGCCCCTGCCGGCCCTTCACCACGACCTGCCGTCCGTCCGGCGACCACGACCAGGGGCCGGCGGGGTCACCCTTGACGGGCACGAGCCGGGTGGGCCGACCGTCGTCGGGGGAGAAGAACTGCACGCCCCGGCGGGCGTGCGGCTCCGACTCGGAGCGGGGTGCGGTGGGATCGGTCTGCTGGAGCGCGACCTCTTGGCCGTCCCGGGTCCAGGTGAAGAAGCACTGGTCGGTGCAGAGGAACTCGTCGGCGTCGACCGGAAAGGTCCGCCATGTGCCGGTGGAGCCGAGCACGCCGAGGGAGAGGGCTCCGGTGGCCTTGTCCATGACGGTCAGGGCCAGCCGACGCCCGTCGGGTGACCAGTGCGGCGTCCTGATGTGACCGCCGGTGCGCACCCAGCGGACCTCGCCGCTCGCCAGGTCGAGCAAGCCGAGCTCGGCCCGCCGGTCGTGGTCCACCACAGCGGCGACGCCACCGCGCGGCGCGGCCCAGACCTCGTCGTACCGTTCCGAACCGACGTACCGGCCTCGGGTGCGGTCCAGGGCGTAGCCTCGTTCGCCCTGGTCACCGGTCGACTCACCGGTCGAGGTTGCGCCGACCAGCAGCCAGCCGCCGGGAAGCGTGACGGGACTACCCGTCCAGTCGCCGGTGGGCGCCGGCACGACGGAGGCGGCGGACTCCGCCGGGACGGACGGTGGTCCCCAGGCGGCCGGCCCGGGCGCGGGGGTGGACGGGCGAAGCCACACGAAGGGAGCGGCCAGGGCGACCAGCGCCGCCAGCGCGCCGCCGGCCGCGGCCACCTGCCGCCGGCGCCGCAGCCACCGGCCCCGGGCCCGAGCCCGCCCGGCAAGGTCGGGCACCGTACGGGCCTCGTCCGCGAGATCCCGGACAGCGGTACGCAGCGCCTGCTCGGCCGATCCGTTCATCGCACCTCCTCGGTGAGGTGCCCGTCGAGGGCGGGCACGAGTTGCCGCAGCCGGGCCAGCGCCTTCGACGACTGGCTGGCCACCGTGCCGATTCGGCAGCCGAGCAGCTCGGCCGTCT
This sequence comes from Micromonospora sp. WMMC415, assembly GCF_009707425.1. GTDB lineage: Bacteria > Actinomycetota > Actinomycetes > Mycobacteriales > Micromonosporaceae > Micromonospora. The sequence goes on from NZ_CP046104.1 coordinate 922,475, forward strand.
GCTCGACGCTCAGGTCCTCCAGGTAGCGCAGTGTCAGCACCGCGCGCTGGCGGGGCGGCAGCGCCAGCAGCGCGTTCCGCAGCAGCAGCCGCAGGTCGACGTCGTGCCCGTGGTCACCGGCGCCGGCGCGCTCGGGCAGGACGGCGACCGGGACCTCGGGGCGGCGGGAGCGGCGCCGCCAGCCGGACACCTGGTCGTGGTAGAGGATCCGACGTACGTACGGCTCGGCGTCGCCCCGGATCCGGGGCCAGCGGGCGTACGCCTTCGCGAGGGCGTTCTGCAGCAGGTCCTCCGCGCCGTGCTGGTTCCCGGCGAGGGCGTACGCGACCCGCAGCAGTACGTCGCCACGCTCGTTCACGAACATGGTGAACTCCCTGTCGATGCCTCCGGACACCCGCCACCTCCAGATACTCCGACGCCGGTGGCCGGCCGAAGTTTGCCCGCCGCCGCAATCTAGCTGTTGACAAGATTCCGTCGAAGCCTCATCTTTACAGTGACTAGATGGAGGTGTGCCATGTCCTCGGCGACCCTGACCACCGCCGGCATCCTGCTGCTCACCGTCGTGACCATCGCGTACGGCGGCCTGACCCTGCTCATGCATCTTGCCGGGCGCAAGGCCGGCTACCTGGACAACCCGGTGCGCCGGAGCCTCTGGACCGCCGGGCACGCGCACGCCGGGGTGCTGGTCCTCTTCGCGCTCGTCGCGTTGCCGTACATCGACCAGGCCGACGCCTCGGACGGCACCCGCACGCTGATCCGTACGCTCTTCGTCGCCGCGCCGATCCTCATGCCGCTCGGTTTCTTCCTCTCGGTGGTCCGGCCCGGCGACACGCGGCCCAACAGGCTGATCTGGCTAACCGTCGCCGGTGGGGCGAGCCTCGTCGCGGGCACCCTCCTGCTGGGCGTGAACCTCCTCTGAGGCCGGGTGTCGTACCGGCGGGGACAATGGGTGGATGCGCTGGACCGTGCTCGACTCGCCGATCGGGGAGTTCTCCGTGGCCACCGACGGGTCGGCCGTGTGCGGGACGCACTTCGGCCGGGTGGCCGCAGCCGGCACCGACCCGGGCGACGAGCCGGCCGGGCAGGCCCTCGCGGAGCTACGGGCCTACTTCGCCGGCGAGCTGACGGCGTTCACGGTGCCGGTGCGGATCCCTCGTGGCTCGGAGTTCGAGCGGGCGGTGTGGCGGGAGATGACCGGAATTCCGTACGGGGGGACGCTCACCTACGGCGAGGTGGCCCGGCGGCTCGGCGACCCGTCCGCGGCACGGGCGGTCGGGGTGGCGTGCAACCGCAACCCGATCCCGGTCATCGTTCCCTGCCACCGGATCGTGGGGGCCGGCGGAAAGCTGGTCGGCTTCGGCGGTGGGCTCGACCGCAAGGTCAAGCTCCTCGAACTGGAGGCGGGCGTCGCCCTGCGCCACGCCTGGTCGGGGTGAGCCGGCGCCCGCACTCTCGCCGTACCTCCGGTCACCCGAGCTGGGCGAAGACGGCGAGGGCCGGGTCCGCGCGGACCCGGCCCTCGCCGTCTGTCGCGTGTCTCAGCGCGTCAGCGCTCGACCTCGCCGGCGATGAACGCCTCGACGGCGGCGTGCGCGTCGTGGTCGGCGTACTGCACCGGCGGGGACTTCATGAAGTAGGAGGACGCCGACAGGATCGGGCCGCCGACCTTCCGGTCCAGCGCGATCTTCGCGGCGCGGACCGCGTCGATGATGACGCCGGCCGAGTTCGGCGAGTCCCACACCTCGAGCTTCAGCTCGGCGTTCAGCGGGGTGTCGCCGAAGGAGCGGCCCTCCAGGCGGATGTACGCCCACTTGCGGTCGTCCAGCCACGGCACGTGGTCCGACGGGCCGATGTGCACGTCGCTCTTGCTCATCTCGTGCGGGATCTGGGACGTCACCGACTGGGTCTTCGAGATCTTCTTCGAGACCAGGCGGTTGCGCTCCAGCATGTTCATGAAGTCCATGTTGCCGCCGAAGTTGAGCTGGTACGTGCGCAGCAGCTCGACACCACGGTCCTCGAAGAGCTTCGCCAGGGCGCGGTGCACGATCGTGGCGCCGACCTGGCTCTTGATGTCGTCGCCGACGATGGGCAGGCCCGCGTCCTCGAACTTCTTCGCCCACTCCGGGTCGGAGGCGATGAAGACCGGCAGGGCGTTGACGAACGCGCAACCGGCGTCGATCGCGGCCTGGGCGTAGAACTTGTCGGCCTGCTCGGAGCCCACCGGCAGGTAGGAGACGACCACGTCGACCTGGGCGTCGCGCAGCGCCTGGGCCACGTCGACCGGCTCGACGTCCGACTCCTCGATGATCTCGCGGTAGTACTGGCCGAGACCGTCGAAGGTCGGGCCGCGCTGCACGGTCACACCGGTCGGCGGCACGTCACACAGCTTGATGGTGTTGTTCTCGCTGGCGACGATCGCCTCGGCGAGGTCCATGCCCACCTTCTTGGCGTCCACGTCGAACGCCGCGACGAACTTCACGTCGGAGACGTGGTAGTCGCCGAAGGTGACGTGCATGAGACCCGGGACGCGGTCGTTCGGGTCGGCGTTCCGGTAGTACTCCACGCCCTGTACGAGGGACGAGGCGCAGTTCCCCACACCGACGATGGCGACGCGGACGGAGCCCATAGCGTCTGCCTCCTTCTTCTTCATCACGGCCGCTCTTTCCTGGACTCTCCAGGCGGAGGCGGGCTGTTGTCTTCTCGTCGGCCGCCGGCCGTCCCGGTGCCCGGGACCGTCGGGGCACGGCCGGAGCGCTCGTTGGCGATGAGCTCCTCCAGCCAGCGGACCTCACGCTCACAGGCCTCCAGGCCGTGGCGTTGCAGCTCCAGGGTGTACGCGTCGAGGCGCTCGGCGGCACGGCCGAGCACGTCGCGGAGCCCTTCGCGACGCTCCTCGATCTTGCGTCGGCGACCCTCCAGGATGCGCAGTCGGGTCGCCTGATCGGTCCGGGCGAAGAACGCGAAGTGCACGCCGAAGCCCGTGTCGTCGTACGTCTCGGGCCCGGCCTGTGCGATGAGTTGGGCGAAGCGTTCCTTGCCCTCCGCGGTGATTTTGTAGACCACCCGACCTCGTCGGCTGGTCAGCGCGGGAACCTCCTCGGCAGTCGCGGGTGTCTCGGCGGCTTCGGTGATCCAGCCCGCCGCCTGCAACCGGCGCAGGGTCGGGTAGAGCGAGCCGTAGCTGATCGCCGCCCGGATGGCACCGAGTTTCGCGGTCAGCTCCTTGCGCAACTCGTAGCCGTGCATCGGAGCTTCCTGCAGCAGGCCGAGGATGGCGAATTCGAGCATCGGCCACCCTCCCTTTACCCTGTGCACGAAGTGCTAACCGCGGCGATGTATCGGACCGATACATCGCACGCTAGCGGATCACCATGGCCAGGGCAAACCCCCATTCCGGCATGCTGTGGTCACGCATCGTCACGGCGGTCGCCCCGCCGCGCCGGACCGCGTACCCTTCTCCGCATGCGTTCGCAGCGCCAGGTCGTCGACTACTCGCTCCAGAAGCGGGCGGTGCTGCGTGAGCTCCTGGCCGGGCGGGTCGGCACGTACGACGTCTGCGACGCCTCGCCGTACCTGAAGAACGCGGCCCGGTTCCACGGTGAACCGACCGACGAACGGTGCCCGATCTGCCGGAGCGAGAACCTGACCCACGTCCACTACATTTACGGGGACGAACTCAAGCAGTCCGCCGGACAGGCCCGCACACTGGCGGAGTTGCCCGTGCTGGCGATGACGCTGCGTGAGTTCCAGGTCTTCGTGGTGGAGGTGTGCCTCGGCTGTGACTGGAACCATCTCGTCGAGCAGTACCTGCTCGGCCGGGACGGGTTGGCCGAGGGCGGGCCGGAGCAGGGCACGGTGGGTGGCGCGGCCGCCCCGACCGGGCGACGGAGGCGAGAGGCGCAACAGTGATACCAGCTCGATCGGCTGACTCGGGCCAGCGCGTGCACGCCCGGGACGACCGACGGCTCGTTGGTCTGATTGGCCCGATTGATTCACAAGTGACACCGGCCATCGGGCGCGAGACCGCCCGGGTGGCGGGTGTCCCATCTCACGGCAAACCGGTGGTGGCGCAGCCGCGCTCCACCGCGACCGGCAGGGTGTGAGGAATGAACTCGTACGGCGATCCCAGTTCTCCGCACGGGCGGGCCCGGATTCCGGGCCAGCACGGCGACCACGGGCAGGCCGACGACGCGTACCGCCTCTCGGGCGGGGAGGCGCGCGGCCGGTCGGCCGCACCGGACGGTACGGCATCCGCGGGCCGCGCCTCGGTGTCCCCCCGCGGCGCCGCCTCCGGCGGCCGGGCCTCCGTCGGCGGATCGGCGTCCGTGCCCCCGCGCGGTGCCTCCGGTTCGGCCTCGGTCGGCCGGGGCGGTCGCGCCTCGGTTCCCGTGTCGCCGGCACCCGGTCGCGTGCCGGTGTCGCCGGCTCCCGGTCGCGCGTCGGTGCCGGTCTCCCCGGCGCCGGGCGGGTCGGCCGGGCGGGCAACCGTCGGTGCCGCCGCGGTGGGTGCCGCGTCCGTCGGTGCCGGGTCCGCGGGGCGGGCCCGGGTCGGGTCGGCGGCGGTCGGTGGTCGCGCCTCGGTGGCGCGGGCCAGCGTCTCGCCGGTCTCCGGCGGGCCCGGTGGGCCGGGCGGTCCCGGCGGTCCGGGTGGCCCCGGTGGGCCGGGCGGGTTCGGGCGCGGCGGTCGCGATCCGGACGCCATCGCCCGGGCGAAGAAGCGGAAACGGGCGAACCTGCTGATCGCCGCGTTCGCGGTGTTCATCATGCTGGCCGGGCTGGGCGTGGTCGGCTTCACCTACTACTCCACCAACGTGGTGCTCCCCCAGGACACCACGCCGCCGCAGGCGACCGAGCTGTACGCGTTCGACAACAAGACAATGATCGCGAAGCTCGGCACCGAGAACCGCACGCTGGTCACCATCAAGGACATCCCGCCGCACGTGCAGGATGCCGTCGCCGCCGCCGAGGACCGCAACTTCTACAAGCACTCGGGTGTCGACTACAAGGGCATCGCCCGCGCCGCGTGGAACAACTTCACCGGCGGTGACAAGCAGGGCGCCTCGACGATCACCCAGCAGTACGCCCGCAACGCCTACGACCACCTCAAGGACGACACGTACGCCCGTAAGGTGAAGGAGGCGATCCTCGCCTCGAAGCTGACCGAGCGCTACGACAAGCCGACGATCATGCAGCACTACCTAAACGTGATCTACTTCGGCCGGGGCGCGTACGGCATCGAGGCCGCGGCGAAGACGTACTTCGGCAAGTCGGCCAACAAACTCACGGTGGCGGAGGGCGCGGTGCTCGCGGCCCTCATCAAGCAGCCGGTGGCCAGCGAGACGCACAAGGGGTACGACCCGGCGGTCAACCCGGTAGAGGCCAAGCAGCGCTGGAACTACGTCATTCAGGGCATGGTCGCGGAGGGCTGGCTGAATGCTGCCGGACGGCAGCCGGCACCCACCGAGGCGGAGTACCCCAAGAATTGCCCGGCGAAGGGAACCGCCCCAGCCGGATGCATCAGGGACCCGAAGAAGGTCGGCGCCGGGCTGGATTACGGCATCAACACGCCGTACGGCAACGTGATCAACTACGTCAAGACCGAGATGCGCGACAAGGGTGTCTGCGTCGACCGCGAGGAGGACGTCACCGCCAGCAAGCCGACCTGCTCCGACGCCCTGATGTCCGGCGGCTACCGGATCCGGACGACCATCGACACCAAGATCCAGACCGCGGCGGTGGAGACGGCGCAGCGCAAGAGCAAGGGCTCGGAGCTCGCCGACCAACCGGACAACCTGATGGCGGCGGTGGTCTCCATCGAGCCGAGCACCGGCCGGGTCCGCGCGTACTACGGCGGCGACAACGGCACGGGCACCGACTACGCCGGCAAGAACGTCGACAGCAAGGGGAACCTCATCGGCGGTCACCCGCCGGGTTCCAGCTTCAAGATCTACACTCTGGCGGCGGCGCTGGAGAACCAGAAGTCCCTGGAGTCGCGCTGGAAGGGCCGGGCGTTCACCCCGGAGGGCACCAAGTTCAAGGTCAGCAACGCGGGCACCGACAACCCGACCTGCGGCGACTCCTGCACGCTGCGCGAGTCGACCCTGAAGTCGCTGAACGTGCCGTTCTACCACGTCAGCACGGACATCGGTCCGGACAAGATCGTCGACGTGGCCAAGCGGGCCGGCATCACCACCATGTGGAACACCAACCCGGCCGAGCCCATCGACCTGACCAAGAAGAAGGCGGAGGACGTCGCCCCGGCGCCGTTCTTCCACGTGGTCGCCTACGGCCAGTACCCGGTCACCGTGCTGGACCACGCCAACGGCGTGGCGACCTTCGCCAACGGTGGCCAGTACGTCAAGGCGCACTTCCTCCACTCCGTGTTCAAGCGGAACCAGCAGACCGGCAAGATGGAGAAGATCGCCGACGAGGGCAGCGTCAAGGGCAAGCAGGTCATTTCGAAGGACGTCGTGGCCGACGTCACCGACGTGCTGAAGGAATACCCGGGCCGGATCAACCACCGGCTGGAGGGCGGCCGGCAGGCGGCCGCCAAGACCGGCACCTGGGAGCTCAAGCCCGGCACCACGGCGAACGGCGACGCGTGGACGATCGGCTACACCCCGCAACTCGCCACCGCCGTCTGGGTCGGCAACGTCGGCAACCGCAAGGCCCTCAAGTTGCGGGGTGGCGGCAATGTGTCGGGTGCCAATCTCCCCGGTGAGATCTGGGAGAAGTTCATGGAGCGGGCGCTCGAGGGCAAGGAGAAGCTGGAGTTCCCGCCGGCGGCCAAGGTCGGTGACCCGGACTCCGGCAACGGCGAGGCGCCGCCTCCGCCGCCCCCGACGCAGCAGCCGAATTGCGGGCCGTTCGAACTGTTCTGCCCGCCGGGTGGCGACAACAACGGCGGAAACAACGGTGGCGGCAACAACGGCGGGCAGAACCCGAACGAGCCGCCGCCACCGGACGGTGACCGGGACGGCGTCCTGCCGACCCTGACCCCACGGCGGGACTGACCGACGCAACGCCGCCGGTGACCGGAGCGACGCTCCGCTCACCGGCGGCTTCGTCGTCCGGGGGGCACGACATGTCGTCGCCGGGCGGGACGCGGACCCCCGGCGTACGGCAGGATGCACGGTCATGAGCAAGCAGTCGACGCGCGGAATCGACGACGCCGGTGCCCCGGACCACCCGTCCCGCTCCGACGGGTTCGTCCGCGGTGTCTCCGGCCTGATCGGCGGCCCCCTCGGCGACCACGCCGCCGCGCTGGACCGCCCGGTCGGCCGCGAGCGTCACTTCTGGACGGCCGCGCGGATCGTCCTGGCCCTGGTGTGCCTCACGCTCGCCCTGCACTGGGTGCAGAAGTCGCCCTGCCAGGACGGCGCCTGGACGAACAACGTCCAGTACACCCGCTTCTGCTACACCGACGTGCTGGCGCTCTACTACGCGGAGGGGCTCAACGAGGGCAAGGTGCCCTACCGCGACCACCCGGTCGAGTACCCGGTCCTGACCGGCTACTTCATGGGCGCGCTCGGCCTGCCGGTGCACGCCCTCGGCGTCGACGACCCCGGCCTCAACCAGGGCATGTGGTTCTACAACGCGAACGTCCTGGTGCTGGGCGCCCTGGCGGTGGCCACGGCCGCCGCACTCCTCGCGTTGCGCCGCCGCCGTCCCTGGGACGTGGCGCTCTTCGCGCTCGCGCCCGCGCTGCTGCTCACCGCCACCGTCAACTGGGACTTCCTCGCCATCGGTCTCGCCGCCTTCGGCCTGCTCGCCTGGGCCCGCCGCCGGCCGGTCCTGGCGGGTCTGCTGCTCGGGCTGGGGGGCGCGGCGAAACTCTGGCCACTGTTCCTGTTCTGGCCCATCCTGTTGCTGGCGATCCGGGCCAGCCGGCTCCGGGCCGCCCTGGCCGCGATCGGGGCGGGCGCCGCCGCGCTGCTCGTGGTGAACCTGCCCACCGCCCTGCTCTACCCGACCAACTGGGCGCGGTTCCTCGAACTCAACACCGAACGGCCGATCGACTGGGGCACCCTCTGGTACATCGGCCGCTACCTCGACGGGAAGGTCGGCGGGGGCGGCGGGCTCGGGCCGTTCGAGTGGCTGAACGCCAACGTCCCCGTGCTCAACAACCTGTCGTACGCGCTGTTCCTCCTGGCCTGCGTCGGGGTGGCCGTCCTGGTGCTGGTGGCGCCACGCCGGCCGCGCCTCGCCCAGCTCGCCTTCCTGGTGGTCGCCGCGTTCCTCATCTTCAGCAAGGTGTGGTCGCAGCAGTTCGTGCTCTGGCTGCTGCCGCTCGCGGTGCTCGCCCGGCCGAAGTGGGGCGCGTTCCTCGCCTGGCAGCTCGCCGAGGTCGCCTACTTCGCGGCCTTCTACGGGGAACTGCTCGGCACGTCGACCGGGCGGCCGGTCTTCCCCGAGGGTGTTTTCGTGCTGGCCGCGACGCTGCGCCTGACGACCGTGGTGATCCTGTGCGCGCTGATCGTTCGGGAGATCCTCCGGCCCGAGCTGGACGCGGTGCGCGGCACGTACGCCGACGACCCGGACGGCGGCGTCGTCGCCGGCGCACCCGACGCGCCCTGGCTACGAAGACGACCCTCGCGGAAGACGCTCGACCCGGCCCCCGAGCCGGCCGCGACCTGACCCGGGCGGCCGGACCGGCTCACAGCCGGTACACGACCACGTCCCCGATCTCGTCACGGGTGATACCGAGGCCGTCGACGGGGGCGTCGATGCTGACCTCCCACGGCGTGCCGGCGACCTGGTCGCGGACGATCAGCACGTTGCGGACGCCGAGCGTGCGCAGGTAGTCGACGCTGGTCTGGTCGGGGAACGAGATCGTCAGTCGGCGGACGTCGTCGAGGAGGGCCGGGGTGAACCCGCTCCCCCCGTTGACGATGTCCTGGAAGTGGGTGGTGGACCAGAGCATCACCGGCTGGTCGTGGTTCTGGCTGCTCGGCAGCACCAGTAGCGGGCCGTCGACCACCCGCATCGCCACCGGCTGCACCGGCACGACCGGGTGCGGGGTGCGGTTCAACCCTTCGACGGTCACCAGCAGCAGCGGGAGCAGCGTGGCGATCCGCAGCCACGGGCTCGGCCAGGACGGGATCCGCTCGGCCGAGATCTCGCGGACGCGGGCGGCGAAGGCGCTCACCGCGCCAGCGGCGAGCAGGCCGAGCAGCAGCGTCGCCCAGAGCATCAGCCGACCGGGCGTACGCAGCCCGTTCCACCCGGGCAGATGCTCGAAGAGCGGCACGTACGTGAACCGACCGCCGAAGAACTCCGTGCCCATCGCGAGCACCATGCTGACCAGCACACCCGCGAACAGCAGGACCCGGTGCCGGACGCGCCAGACCGAGAAGAAGAGACCGCCCAGGGCCAGCGCGTAGAGCACGTAGCCCGGCAGCAGCGTCATCTCCGGGTGCCACGGCAGCGTCGCCCGTGCCCCCTCGTGCAGGCCGCCCCAGATCCGGGACTCGCCCGGCGCGGTGAGGAAGCCGGTGGCGGGCGGCGAGAAGAGGGCGACGTCGCCGATGCTCCGCTCCGCCTGCGGGTGCAGGTCGGCCACCTGGAAGAACGGGATGGCCAGCAGCACGCCGACACCGGCGAAGACCAGCCCGCCGACCACGTCGGCGGTGAGCAGCCGGTGCCCGAAGGGGCGTTTCACCGGGCGGACCACCCAGCGTCGCAGGAACCAGGTCACGGCCGAGACCAGGACGATCCCGCCGAGCACGTACGCGAACGGCAACCCGATGCCGAAGCCCAGGCTCAGCTGCCACGCGGCGACCAGCCAGCCCGCGTACACCCAGCCCACCCGGCGCTTCTCCGGGCGGTAGCCGTGGCGCAGGGACCACCCGTGCCCCCGCGCCAGCATGGCCAGCGCCAGCGGGATCCCGCCGTTGGAGATGACGTGCAGGTGCCCGGCCTGGGCCAGCAGCCACGGCGCGTACGCGTAGCTCACACCGGCCACCGCCGAACCGATCCGACCGGCCCCCAACTGCCGCGCCAGTGCGTACGCCCCGAACGTGGCGAGCGCGTGCGCCAGCACGAACATGAGGTTGTAGCGGAGGACCGCGGCCTCCGGGCCGACGCCGATCATCCCGGCCGGCGCGTATCCCAGCAGCGTGTCGGAGAAGGCGAAGCTCCACCGCTCCGGGAAGAACGCGTTGGAGTGCCACAGCCGGCCCGGATCGGTCAGCAGCGCGTGGCCGGACCACGCCATCTGCCAGGACTGGAGGCTCGGGTCCCAGGTGTCCTGCGGCAGCGTGTAGCGCGGGTACCTCAGCGTGGGCCAGGTCATGAGCACGGCCAGGACGAGCGAGCCGAGGACGGCGAGCGTCCACTCGTGCACGAGCACCCGGCCGGCGGTGCGGGTCGCGCGGCGAGCGCGGGTCGGCACCGGCTCGGGCGCGGGTGCGAAGGAGGTGAACGGGTCGCGCTCCTCGGTGCTGGTCGCGGCGTCCTTGCCGGCCGCGGCGGCCACGGCGCCACCCTTGGCCGGCCCGTCGCTGCCGGCCGTCCCCGCGGCAGGCTCGTCCGCCGGCCTGTCCGTGCTCGCTGTGCCGGCTGCCGGTCTGTCCGTGGGCTCATCCGCCGGCCTGTCCGTACTCGCTGTGCCGGCTGCCGGCTTGTCCGTGGGCTCGGGTGTCCCGGTCTCGCCGGCGCCTGGCTTGTCCGCCGGCCGGGCCACGCCGGCCGTGCCGGTTCCGGGATCGTCCGTCGCCTTGCCCGCGCCGGCTCCCGGCTTGTCGGTGGTTCTGTCCGCGTCAGCGGCCCGGCTCGCCGACGTGGTCGGGCCGGCCGGATCGTCGGCGGGCATCCGGGTGTCGCTGCCCGACCGGGGGGCTCCGGTGGCCACGTCGGGGCGCGACGGGCGCGAGCCGCCGGACGTCTCGGGGGTCATGCGGCCGGAGCCCCCGTGCCGAGCCGGTCGCGCAGCAACGCGATGTCGGCGGCCTGTCCGTCGACCCCGCCCGGCGTCTCCACGACCACCGGGGCGCCGGCCGCCCGGATCACGGCCACCACCAGCTCCGGGTCGATCGTGCCGCCGTCGAGGTTGTCGTGCCGGTCCTGACCCGAGTTGAAGGCGCCCTTGGAGTTGTTGGCGTGCACCAGGTCGATCCGCCCGGTGATGGCCTTGACCCGGTCGACCAGGCCGAGCAGCTCCTCGCCGCCGGCGTGGGCGTGGCAGGTGTCCAGGCAGAAGCCCACCTCGTGGTCACCGATCGCGTCCCAGAGCCGGGCGAGCGCGTCGAGGCGTCGGGCGCAGGCGTTCTCGCCCCCGGCCGTGTTCTCGATCAGCACCGGCACACCGAAGCCGCCCGAGTCGGCCGCGTACGCGAAGGTCTTGCGCCAGTTGTCGAAGCCGACCGTGATGTCGTCGCCCGCGTTGACGTGGCCGCCGTGCACGATGAGCCCCCGCGCGCCGATGGCCGCCGCCGACCGGGCGTGCGCGAGCAGCAGCTTGCGGCTGGGGATGCGGATGCGGTTGTTCAGCGTCGCGACGTTGACGACGTACGGCGCGTGCACGTAGAGATCGACGTCGGCGCTCCGGAGCCGTTCCGCGTCCTCCCGGGGTTTCGGCGCCTTCCACCCCTGCGGGTCGGCGAGGAAGAACTGCACGGCCTCGGCCCCTCTGGCGGTCGCCTCCGCCAGTGGATCGGTCGAATCGACGTGGGCTCCGATACGCATGCAGGGGAGCCTACGTCGAGTCGCTGACACCTGGTGTGCCGGCGGTGGCGGGCTCGGGCGTCACCGGACGGGGTGGGCCGTCGTTGAGGGGAGTGGGACGGACGGTCCGTCGCGGGCCCGGCGAAGCGCCGAGCTGTGCGGGCCGTGCGGACACCTCGATGCAGGGGCTCCCCGCCGCGCGGCCCGGCGTGGCGGGGACAGCTCCGGAACCCGAATCGCCACAGAAGAAAAATTGTCTGGGATTTGCCGATTTTTCCGACAAGGCGCGCGACTCGGTATAACGTCGGGTAACAACATGATGAAGCTCCGCGGGGCGTCTCCGGTCCAACCTCATCGGTGTGGTCGTTCCTCCCCAGGTCCCACCCAAGGAATGCGGACGGGACGCCCCGCGGCCTCCGTCACGGGGGCCGACCTCGACATCGACGTCCGGGTCGGCCCCCGTCGGCGTGTGTCCGGCGTACCGTTCCACCACCCCGGGCATGATCGTCCGGACCGGGTATCCTGGTCCGGTTGTCCGCGTCCGGCCGGGTTCCCCCGGGTCCGGCACGGGCCACGACGCACGACCTCCTGCCACGGAAGGACCGTGGCCGCTTAGCCCACAGGAGGTGAGCACGTCTTGCGTCATTACGAGATCATGGTGATCCTCGACCCCAGCCTCGAGGAGCGCACGGTCGCCCCGTCGCTCGACACGTACCTGAACGTGATCCGGACCGCGGGTGGCTCGGTGGAGAAGACCGACGTGTGGGGCCGCCGGCGCCTCGCGTACGAGATCAACAAGAAGGCCGAGGGCATCTACGCCGTCATCGACCTGCAGGCGACGCCTGCGGCCGTGGCCGAGCTGGATCGTCAGCTGCGACTCAACGAGTCGGTGCTGCGCACCAAGGTCATCCGGCCGGAGATGCGCTAGTCGCATCCCGCCCCGGCACCCCGGATCAGCCTCGTCGGCATTGTCGGACGGCTCTGAGAGCCTGTACGGCGAGACGATGAGTGCGCGAGGAGATGGTCATGGCAGGAGACACCACCATCACGGTCATCGGCAACCTGACCGATGACCCCGAGTTGCGATTCACCCCCTCGGGTGCGGCGGTCGCCAAGTTCCGGGTCGCTTCGACGCCCCGGTTCATGGACAAGGCGTCCGGCGAGTGGAAGGACGGCGAGCCGTTGTTCCTCTCGTGCACCGTCTGGCGGCAGGCCGCCGAGCACGTCGCGGAGTCGCTGCAGCGCGGCACCCGCGTGATCGTGTCCGGCCGACTGCGTCAGCGGTCCTACGAGACCCGCGAGGGTGAGAAGCGCACCGTCATCGAGCTGGAGGTCGACGAGATCGGCCCGTCGCTGCGCTACGCCACGGCGAAGGTGCAGAAGATGTCCCGCTCCGGTGGCGGAGGCGGCGGCTTCGGTGGCGGTGGCGGCCAGGGCGGCGGAGGCAACTTCGACGACCCCTGGGCCTCCGCGGCTCCGGCCCCCTCGCGCGGTGGTTCGGGTGGCGGCAACTTCGACGAGGAGCCCCCGTTCTGATGGCGCCGAGCGCCCGCGATCGCAAACCAGGAGCAAGAGCAATGGCCAAGGCTGCGGCACTTCGCAAGCCGAAGAAGAAGGTGAACCCGCTCGACAAGGACGGGATCACGTACATCGACTACAAGGACACCGCGCTGCTGCGCAAGTTCATCTCCGACCGCGGCAAGATCCGCGCTCGGCGGGTGACCGGCGTGACCTCGCAGCAGCAGCGGCAGATCGCTCGTGCGGTCAAGAACGCCCGTGAGATGGCGCTCCTGCCGTACACGGCGACGGCCCGCTGAGAGGAGGCACGGACATGAAGATCATCCTCACTCAGGAAGTGTCCGGCCTCGGCACCCCGGGCGACATCGTGGAGGTCAAGGACGGCTACGGCCGCAACTACCTGCTGCCGCAGGGCTTCGCGATCGCCTGGACCAAGGGCGCGGAGAAGCAGGTCACGCTCATCAAGCGGGCCCGGTCGGCCCGTGAGATCCGCGACCTCGGCCACGCCAACGAGGTCAAGGGCCAGCTGGAGGGCCTGAAGGTCACCCTGAAGGCCCGCGCCGGCGACGGCGGCCGGCTCTTCGGCTCGGTCACCCCGACCGAGGTCGTCGACGCCGTCAAGGCCGCCGGTGGCCCGACGCTCGACCGCCGCCGGCTGGAGCTGCCCGGTCACATCAAGTCGACCGGCTCCTACCCGGTGAAGATCAAGCTGCACCCCGAGGTGACCGCCACGTTCAACCTCACGGTTGCCCAGGGCTGACGCCTCACCAGCACCACGACAGGGCCCGCGCCGACCGGCGCGGGCCCTGTCCCGTCCCGGGCACCAGCGGGCGACGGAACAGGGAAGCGGGTCCGGCACGGCGTGCGCCGGACGGCGTCCGTCAGCCGATCGGCTGGCCGGTGACCGCGCTGATCATCACCGTCGACAGACCCCCGCCGACGACCGCGGCCGCCAACGCCACGGTGGCCGCACGCCAGGTCGTCCCGACCCGACGCAGCAGCACCGCCACGACGAGACTGCTGGCCAACGCCAACCCGAACCGCGGCAGGCCCTCCACGAGCGAACCGAGCGCCCGCGACCGCGGCGAGTCGCACCCCCCGCCGCTGATGTCCGTCACACACCCCGGCGGGGCCGAGCCGTCCAGCGTCAGCAGCCACACGAAGATCACCATGGCCGGCAGGAGATAGCACGCCGCCGTGTAGAGCAGCGGCCGAAGTGGCCCACCCGGATCCGGATCGAGCAGGTCGTCCTCGAGACGGCGCGCCCACGGACCCGTACCCGCCGTCTCGATCCGGCGCCGTACCGCCGCCATCGCGGACGCGGAACCGGGCGGCGGATCGACCCGCCGCCGGGGTGCGGTACGCGGCCGGGGAGCCGTGTACGCCACGACCGGCGAGCGCGGAGCCGACGGCGGGGCGTCCATCCACCGGGGGTCGTCCCCGGCCAACCGGGTGCCCGACCAGAAACCCTCCTCCCGGTCGTCCCTCGCCCACGACCAACCACCGGTGCCGCCGTCCGAGCGGGGCACCTCCGTCCGGTCCCAGCGCGGCTCGGCGTACCGGTCCCACTGGCCCGTGCTGTCCGGCTGCTGCCACTGGGCCGTGTCGTCCGGCTGCTGCCACCGGCCCGGGGTGTCGGCGCGGCCCCAGCGGTCGACCTCGTCAGCCGGCTGCCATGCGTGCACGCCGGACGCGTCCCACGGGTCGACGGCGGGCCGGTACGACGACTCCGGCTCCGCCGCGCGCCGCGCCTCCCGATCCCAGGGATCCACCGGCGGCGTGGTGGCCGACCGGCGGCTCCGCCCGCCGGGTCGCTCCGTCGACCAGGTCGGCCCCGGCTCAGCCGGCTCCTCCGCCTCGTCGATCCCGGACCACACCACCTGGGGTCGGCGGGATGTGGCGCGCCTCGGCCGCGCCTGCGGGCCCACGTCGGACACCGGCTCGTCGTCCGCCCGCCGGCTCCCCACGTACCCCTGATCCTGTGGACGGTCGAAGGTCCACTCCCGGGTGTGGTCGGAGTCCGGCCCGGCGCCGATCGCGGGCGTCTCCCGCCAGCTCGTCTCGGCGACGCGGCGCCAACCGCTCGTCGGCTCGGTGTCCCGCCAACCCCCCGACGGCCGGGGAGGGTCCTCCTCGTACCCGTCATCGTCGTCGTCCGGGGCCGCGTGCCGCCCGCCACCGTCGGCCCGCCGGACGCCGGATTCCAGGGCCCAGCGCGGCAGGTACGTGTCGACCGGCTCCTGCTGGCCACGCTCGATCGCACGGCGACGGCTCGGGGTGCGGTAGTCGCCGGAGCCGGAGGCGTAGGGGGCGACCGGCGGGTCGGCGGGATCGTCCCACCGAGCGATGGAGCGTCGCCCGCGCGGACCGTCCTCTCCGCGTCCCCAGTCCCGGTAACTCACGGCCGGAGCGTGACCCTTCTCAACCGAAAGCGCAATATCCGCTGTCCAGGTGTAGCCGATGGTGGAGATAGTACGGGACAAATGAGGCCGGAGTCTGGCCGAGATTTTGTCGTCCACAGGGTGGGGACGACGTCGCCGCAGCTCACGGCCGTATCGGGGCCGAATTCCCCAACAGTTGTCCACAGCCTGTGCACACGCTGCGCACATGCTCGTCCACCGGCGTCCACAGGTTGTCCCGAGACTCGTCCACCGGTGCTGTTGAGCGGCTCACCTCGGGTTCCGTATGGTGACCACCCGGCCCACCGCACGATGACCCCCCGATCGGCACGGCAGGTCGGAGTTGTTGTCATACCCCGGCGGTAGAGCTGGGACGAGGATCCGACGGCGTGAGGGGGGACCGTGTCGGTCACCGACGACATGCGGGCGGACCCGCGCTCCGGAGGGCAGCCGCCCGCGCCGGCGCAGCGCGACGGCCAGTTCGAGAAGACACCACCGCAGGACATCGCCGCGGAGCAGTGCGTGCTGGGCGGCATGCTGCTCTCCAAGGACGCCATCGCCGACGTCGTCGAGATCCTCAAGAGCAACGACTTCTACCGGCCGATCCACGCCACCATCTTCGACACCATCCTGGAGATCTACGGCCGGGGCGAGCCCGCCGACTCGATCACCGTGGCGGCGGCACTCGCCGACTCCGGCGACCTGGTCCGGATCGGCGGCGCGCCGTACCTGCACACCCTGATCGCCAGCGTGCCCACCGCGGCCAACGCCGCGTACTACGCGCGCATCGTCAGCGAGCGCGCCGTCCTCCGCCGGCTCGTCGAGGCCGGCACCCGCATCGTCCAGCTCGGTTACGGCACCGCCGCCGGTGGCAGCCGCGACGTCGACGACATCGTCGACCTCGCCCAGCAGGCCGTGTACGACGTCACCGAGCGACGGGTCAGCGAGGACTTCGCCGTCCTCGCCGACATGCTCCAGCCCACCCTCGACGAGATCGAGGCGGTCGGCGCCCAGGGCGGCGTCATGACCGGCGTGCCCACCGGCTTCACCGACCTGGACCGCCTGCTCAACGGCCTGCACGCCGGGCAGTTGATCATCGTGGCCGGCCGGCCGGGTCTCGGAAAGGCGCTCGCCCTCGACACCCCCCTGCCGACTCCGGACGGCTGGACCACCATGGGCGAGGTCAAGGTCGGCGACCACCTGCTGGACGCCGAGGGGCGACCGACGAGGGTGACGGCCGCGTTCGAGGTTCGGCATGACCGCCTGTGCTACGAGGTGGAGTTCTCCGACGGCAGCGTCATCGTCGCCGACGCCGAGCACCTCTGGAAGACGACCACCCGGGACGGTCGACGCTCTGCCACCGCTCCCCGCCAGCCCCACTGGTCGGCACCCGCCATCGACGGCCTGCGCGAGGCGCATCACGCCTCCACCGATGGCCAGACTCGCACCGTCGCCGAGCTCGTCGACCCGGTCGGTGCGGAGTTCGTGCACACCGCACGGCGCGTGGCGAGGAACCTTCGGCACAGCACGCGGCGCGGCGGAGGTGGTGCCGGGCGAGCGCGGTCCGCTCGCGCCTACCCAGCCCGGGAGCTGTACGGCGCGCTGCTCCATCGCGTCGGTCGTTGGCGGGAGGCGATGACCGCCGTCGAGCGGACCGACGTGGTGACCACCGCGCAGATCCGCGACACCTTGCGCACCCCGACCGCCGACCGGCGGCTGAACCACGCCGTGAAGAATGCCAAGCCCCTCCAGCTTCCCGCCCGCGACCTGCCCGTCCCGCCGTACACCCTCGGCGCCTGGCTCGGCGACGGCCACCGCGCCGGAAGCCGCGCGTTGGGGGCATTGAACAACAGGCACATCCCGCAGGAGTACCTGCGCGCCAGCGAGCAGCAGCGCCGCGCGCTGCTCGCAGGGCTGCTCGACACCCACGGCACGGTCACCCCGACGGGCGACGTCCAGTACACGACGACGTCTCAGGTGTTGGCCGAGGACGTCCATGAGCTGGTGGTCAGCCTCGGGTACCGGTGTTCGATCTCGCGAAAGCCCGTGCGTGGGCGTACTGCCGAGACGTCGACGGCCTACCACCTGAACTTCACCCCGCACGAGGAGGTCTTCCGGCTCACCCGGAAGCGCGACCTGCACACGAGCCGCCGCCGCGCCAGCAGTACGGCGCGCACCGACAGCCGGTTCATCGTCGATGTTCGGCCAGTGCCCAGCGTGCCGGTTCGCTGCGTGACGGTCGACAACCCGGACCACCTGTACCTGGCTGGCCGTGCCATGATCCCCACGCACAACAGCACTGCGAGCATGGACTTCGCCCGCAACGCGGCGATCCGCGCCAACCAGGCGTCGGCGATCTTCTCGCTGGAAATGAGCAAGGTCGAGATCGTCATGCGGCTGCTCTCGGCCGAGGCCCGGGTGCCGCTGCACGTGCTGCGCAGCGGCCAGCTCTCCGACGACGACTGGACGAAGCTCGCCCGGTGCATGGGCGAGATCAGCGAGGCGCCGCTCTTCGTCGACGACACGCCGAGCATGAACCTGATGGAGATCCGGGCCAAGGCGCGCCGGCTCAAGCAGAAGCACGACCTGAAGCTCATCGTCGTCGACTATCTCCAGCTGATGACGTCGCCGAAGCGCACCGAGAGCCGGCAGCAGGAGGTGGCCGACCTGTCGCGTGGCCTCAAGCTGCTGGCCAAGGAGGTCGAATGCCCGGTCATCGCGGTCAGCCAGCTGAACCGTGGCCCGGAGCAACGCACCGACAAGCGCCCGCAATTGTCCGATTTGCGTGAATCGGGATCAATTGAGCAGGATGCAGACGTTGTCATCCTTCTCCACCGCGACGACTACTACGACAAGGAGTCGCCACGAGCTGGGGAGGCGGACTTCATAATCGCCAAGCATCGGAATGGTCCGACTGACACGGTGACGGTCGCGGCGCAACTCCACCTGTCGCGCTTCGTCGACATGGCGATCGTATGAGGCAGACCGGCGCGCGGTTGTCGGCGGCAGCGCGAACTGCGGCCGTCGATCGGGCGCTGGCTGGCGAAAGCCTCACCAACGTTGCGCAGTCCTATGGCATCTCCCGGCAAGCGGTTCGGGGCCTGCTACGACGTCGTGGGATACCGGCACGCGTCACCGGGAAGCTCACGGAGGCGGAGCGGGCTGAGGTCGTCCAGCGCTACCAGGAGGGAGCGACACCGGGTCAACTTGCCCGGGCGTACGGCATCAGCGAGCCCTCTGTGAGGGGACTTGTCCTCCGGCGGGGTGTCGCCCTTCGGCGTATCGTCCACACCCTGCGCCACGATGCCTTCGATGAGTTGACGTCCGACGCCTGCTACTGGATCGGCTTCCTGTTCGCCGACGGGTCGATCAGCTACCGTCCGAAACACATCCCCCAGATCTCAGTGGGTCTCGCGGAGCGGGACCGATCCCACCTTGCCGAACTCCGCGCCTTTCTCGGTTCGACGAGCGCCATCTCGGCGCCGAACCCGACCCATCACTCGTGCCAGTTCTCGTTCCGCTCCGAACGGTTGGCGGATCGGCTCGTCACTCTGGGCCGGTATCGAGGGCCTATCGACGATCAGCTGGTGGCATCGCGCGACTTCTGGCGAGGTGTGGTCGACGGGGACGGCTCAATCGGCATCTACCGCAGACCGGGGGCGACAGCCGCCACTATGCCTCAATTCCGGCTGGTGGGACAGTGCCGTGTCCTTGAGGCGTTCCTCGGCTTCCTGCGTACTCAAGGCATCGGCGGTCCCTCGGTACGACCACACAAGTCGATACACACCGTAGGGACGACGTGTGGTCCGGCGGCGAGAATCATCGAGCTGCTGTACGCCAATGCCACTGTTGCTCTCCCGCGTAAGGCCGCGACCGCCCAACGGGTTCTCATGGCTGCTAGCTCGCGTGGCTCCACCTCGCTGCGATGCCGTCCATGGTCGCCACCGCGACCCGCAACGCGCCCACGCCGGGTCCCGGTGCGTCGGGCAGGTCCAGCACGAGGTCCAGGTGATGGACGACCGCCTCGGTGGTGAGTGTGGCCAGCAGGTCGGGAACCCGCAGCACGTGGCCCTGGGTGGCGACGTGCCCGGCGGAGTCGGCGGCTCCGGCGGCGCGGACGGCGGCGGGCGCCGTGTCCGTCCACAGCCGGACGATGCCGCTGGGCCGTTCGAAGGCGGCGGCGGAGCGGCGGACCCACCAGGCGTGCCGTACGCCTTCGCCGTCGTCGCCGGGAGGAAACGAGCGTCAGTAGCTGACGTCGTCCACGTCGGGCGGGCCGTCAGCGGGGCTGGCGAGCGCGACGAGGGCGCGTTGGGCGTCGCCGACGAGGTGCAGCAGCAGGTCGGCGACGAGCCATCCCCGGCAGCGGGTCGGCCGTTGCAGGTCGGCGTCGTCGAGGTCGACGACGATCCGGGTGATCCCGTCGTACGCCTGCGCCAGCGCGTCGTGCTGCTGCCGGTGGGACGTCATGGGACGCAGCGTCGCACGGGCCGCGCGGCAGCGCACGGGTGCGAGGAAGGGCTGTTCCCCGTCCTCACACCCGTGTGAAGCCCTTCGTCCGGCTCAGCCGAACATCTCGTCGAGGAAGCTCTTGTGCTTCTTCCGCCGGTAGTGGCCGTGGTAGCCGTGGTGCTGCTGCCCGTGCCCGTACGCGGGGGCCGGCGGGTAGCCGTGGGCGGGCGCGGGCGGTGGCGGCACCGCGCCGTAGCCGGGCTGGTGGGGAGCCGGGGCGGGCGGCGGCGGGGGTGGCGGCGGGTAGCCGCCCTGCTGGTGGGCGGGCTGGGCCGGGGCGGGCGCGGCGTGCTGGCGGTTCCAGTTCGCCTCCGCCTCGAACAGCTTCTCCAGCTCACCGCGGTCGAGGAAGATTCCCCGGCACTCGCCGCACTGGTCGATGACGACGCCGCTGCGCTCGTACTGGCGCATTTCTCCGTGACACTTGGGACAGGTGAGGCTCATCACCCGACCGTACCTGGTCTGCTTACGCGGTCGCCTTCAGCGCGTCGATGACCTCGTCGTCGGGGACCTCGTGGAAGTCGTCGTAGTAGGCGCTGACCGCCATGAACTCCGGTGGATGCTGCGGGCAGACGACCTGGTCGGCCTCGGCGGAGAGCATCTCGTACGCCTCCTGCGAGCCGACCGGAACGGCCACGATGACCCGGCGGGCGCCGAGGTGACGGGCGACCTGGACGGCGGCGCGGGCGGTGGCCCCGGTGGCGAGGCCGTCGTCGACGATCACGGCGGTGCGGTCGGTGAGGTCCAGCGGTGGACGGCCGGAGCGGTAGAGGCGTTCGCGCCGCTCCAGCTCGGCCTGCTCGCGCTGGCGGACCTCGGCGATGTCCTCGGGGCCGAGCCGGCTCGCGACCACGTCGTTGAGCACCTGCACACCGCCGGGTCCGAGGGCGCCGAAGGCGACCTCCCGGGCCCAGGGCATGCCGAGCTTGCGGACGACGAGGACATCGAGGGGGGCGCCGAGCCGCTGGGCGATCACCTCGGCCACGGGTACGCCGCCGCGTACCAGGCCGAGGACGATGACGCCCGGGTCGCCGACGAGGGCGGTGAGCCGGTCGGCGAGCATCCGACCCGCCTCGGCCCGGTCTCGGTAGGTGGTCATTCCTCAGGTGTACGCCGTGTCGGCGTCCTCCGCCCGGTGGTTGGCCGATCCCACCGAACCCGCCGGGCGGGCCAGCGCGGGCGCCCAGACCAGGAAGGCCAGCGGGTAGAGCAGGTACCCGAACCGGGTGGAGGGCATGAGCAGGATCGCGGCGAGCAGCCCGTACCCGCAGACGAGCGCCGCGTCGGCGGCGGTGCGGGGCGGGCGGCGGGTGAGCCGGACGGCGATCGCCAGCCCGGCGGCGAGCAGGAGCACGACGGCG